>JBDUCR010000250.1:0-7844 GCA_040003345.1 bacterium | reverse complement strand
TCGTCGCTGATGTCGAAGGTGATGGCGAACGGGAACGATCGCATCAAGTTCCCCATCAACGAGCCCGCGAAGGGCAAGCGGAAGTCGCAGATCGACGAGTATCTCGATTTTTACAAGGGTCCAGGCGTGCAACACATGGCGCTCGCGACCGACGACATCATCTCGACCGTCACCACGCTGCGCGATCGCGGCGTCGAGTTCCTCAGCGTGCCGACGACGTACTACGACGAGCTGCAGACACGCATCGGCAAGATCGATGAAGACGTAGACTCGCTGGCAAAGCTCGGCATTCTCATCGATCGCGACCCCGACGGCTATCTGCTCCAGATCTTCACAAAACCAGTGGAAGATCGACCGACGGTGTTCTACGAGATCATCCAGAGAAAGGGTGCGAAGAGCTTCGGCGCCGGAAATTTCAAAGCCTTGTTCGAGGCGATCGAGCGCGAGCAGGGACTGCGCGGTAATCTCTAAAGACGAAGCACGCGATGCCCTTCTATCACACACTCGGCAAGATTCCCCGCAAGCGACACATCGCCTTCAGAAAACCTGATGGCGGTCTGTATGCGGAGCAGCTCGTTGGTCACGAGGGTTTCACCGGCACGTCTGCGCTGCTGTATCACATCTACCCGCCAACGACGGTGCAGTCCGTCAAGCGGCTGCGTGAAATGAAAATCGAGGCGGACACGGACGAGACGCTGAAGCATCGGCACTTCCGCACGGCGCAGCTCACGGCTGGCGGGAGTCCAACTCTCGACCGGGTGCCGCTGCTCTTCAATTCGGACGTCGCGATGTTGTACATCGAGCCCACCACGGAAGACGAGCACTTCTACCGCAATGCACAGGCGGATGAAGTCGTGTACGTCTCGAAGGGGAAGGGCACGCTCGAGTCACAGTATGGCGACCTTCCGTTCAGCGAAGGCGACTATCTCGTCATTCACCGCGGCATCATGCACCGCTACCGCTTCGAGGCGGGAAGCGAGCAGGCGAAGCTGCTGATCATGGAAGGGAAGGGACACATTCGTCCGCCCAAGCGATACCGCAATGAGTTCGGTCAGCTCATCGAAGGCGCGCCGTACTCTGAACGCGACATTCGTGTTCCGCGCACGCTCGTTACGCACGACGAGAAGACGGATCATCGCATCCTCGTCAAACAGTACGACGGAATCAACGAGATCGTACTCGACCATCATCCGTTCGACGTAGTCGGCTGGGATGGACAGTTCTATCCATGGGCATTCAACATCCACGACTTCGAGCCGATCGTTGGACGCGTGCATCAGCCACCACCGGTGCATCAGACCTTTCAAGGCGATGGATTCGTCGTCTGCTCGTTCTGTCCGCGTCCCTTCGACTTCCATCCCGAAGCGATTCCGGCGCCGTACAATCACAGCAACGTCGACTCGGACGAAGTGATCTACTACGCGTCGAGCGAATTCATGAGCCGGAAAGGCATCGAGTTCGGCTCGATCACGCATCATCCCGACGGCATTCCGCACGGACCACATCCGGGGCGCGCCGAAGCGTCCATGCACGCGAAGGGCACCGACGAATACGCCGTGATGATGGATACCTTTCGCCCGCTGAAAGTTGCAAAGCTTGCGCTTCCCATCGAGGATCCCGGCTACCATCGTAGCTGGGTCGAAGGACAGCACGATGCATTCAACCCTCCAACGACCTGAAGTGACTGCGATTTCTCCGGTCGCCGGCGCGCTCGCGCCGTCGATCCTTCGGCCCATCGACATCGCGCGTGCTTATCCGGATCTCGGCAAGTTCGAGACACCCGGCATCTGGGTGTATCGCTACACCGATCCCGGCAGCGGTTGGCGGTTGAGCATTGCTACATGCGCCGAACCCGGTTCGGGCAAGCTGTCACTCGGCGGTTTCCGCATCGCGCCAGAAGAACGCACGTCGTCGCCGGGATTCGACAGCGATCAGGAGGCAGTCAACCTCGCGATCGGCATGGAAGAGAAGGTCTACTGGTCGCGGCTGATGAACATCGGCGGCCCGCTCGCTCTTCGCGACACGAGTCGCATCGTCGGTGGAAAGTGCGTGCTGCATCCAACGCCCGACGCGCGCATGGGCCAGCCGCGCGACCGCGAGCTGCTCGACTTCGCCATCGCCAGCTTCCGCGACGTCGAGACACGCGCAGGATTCTTTCTCGCGACCGGTCAGGACCTTGGCCACGGCACGATGTCCGACGGCGTCACCGGGTCATTGCAGTATCTCAACGCGCGTTTCAAGGGCAGCGTCGTCGCAGACACGTCGAAGCCGACCGCCGAAGGCAACTATCATGTGCTCGCCGGCATGCTGCGCGGCATGGGCATCGCCATCGAGCGGGCAACCGTCGGTCTCATCGGCTGCGGCAACATCGGCATGCACATCATCGATCGCCTGCGGAAAGAGGGAACCGCGATGCTCGCCGTGGATTCGAGCGCGGATCGCCGAGAGCTCGTCGCGTCGCTTGGAATTCCTACCTTTTCGCCAGACGAGAAGAACGACTTTCTGCGTCGGCCGATGGATGCGCTCGTCGTCAATGCATCCGGTGGCTCGCTCGACGAAGCGACCGTCGCACGTATTGCGGACAACGATCGGTTGCGCGTCGTCTGCGGATCGGAGAATCTCGTCATGTCCGATCATGTCGCCGGCAGCGAAGCGCTTCGTCGCGCGAAAAAAGCCTACGCCGCGACGGAGCTCGGCGGCATGATGGGCTATCTCGCCGCCGCCGAGGAATATCTCTCGCGCGCGGAAGGCGTGTCGTTCGATGTGAACACGCTCTACGACGCATCGCGAAAGCTGGAAGTCGCGAGCTACGAAGCGACGCGCTACGCTCGCGACCGTGAGTTCGGCGTCAGTTTCGAGAACGCGATGAAGGCTGTGTGCGGAACTTTGCGATTGCCGAACGCGTGAACTCGGAAAGCACCAGCGTTCCGCTCAATTTCGCGCGCGCAATCAGCAGATCGTCCCAGTCTTCCGTGCCTTCCCAGAACACGCGCTTGAGCGCGGCCATCGCGTCGGGATTCGACGCCGCGAGTGTGCCGGCGAGACCATTGATCGCCGCATCCATCGCCGCCTTGTCATCGAAGATGCGCGCATAGAGCGCATGGCGCTCGCCCCATTCGGCGTCGCGCCAATCTGCGTCCACGGACATCGCGGCGTACGCGCCACTGCCAATGCGCCGCTCGATCACTGGCCCAACGACGAACGGCCCGATGCCGACCGCGAGCTCGCTGAGTTTGGCCGACGCATCACGTACGGCGAACGCGTAGTCTCCGGCCGCGGCAATACCGACGCCGCCTCCCGCCGTGCGACCATGCACACGCACGAGCACGAACTTCGGCGCACGAATCATCGCGAGGATCACTCGCGCGAAGCCGCTGAAGAATTCCATTCCCTCGGAGACGTTCGAGATGGTCAACAGTTCGTCGAATGAGGCGCCTGCGCAGAAGGGACCTGTTCCTTCGCTGCGCAGCACGATCACGCGCGCCGCGGGATCCTTGCCAACCCAGGTGATCGCCTCGGCGAGACGTTGGAGCAGGGCACCCGGGAGAGAGTTGCTCTTCGGGTGTGAGAAGCTGATGGTGCCGATCCCATCGGCTATCGTGACGGAGACGTCGCCTCCTGCGACGGCGGTCCCCTGAATCGCTGGCCTCGTAAGCATCCGCGAAAGATACGCAGGGTACGAAGTGAGTGTTGATTGTCCGATTCTACGCCTGCGGTGTAGATTTTGGCATGAGCCAGACACGCACCGCTTCCGCTCCGCCCGACGATCCGGCGAAAGTCGCAGCCTTCGAGGCGCGCATCGCGGCGGGCGAAAGCATCGAGCCCAAGGACTGGATGCCGGAGAAATATCGCCGGCAACTCGTGCGCATGATGTCGCAGCACGCGCACTCGGAGGTGGTTGGCATGCTGCCCGAAGCCAACTGGATTTCCCGCGCGCCGTCGCTGCAGCGGAAGATCTCGCTCATCGCGAAGGTGCAGGACGAAGCGGGACACGGCCTCTACATCTACTGCGGCGCCGAGACGCTCGGCGTCGATCGCGCGGAGCTGATTCAGCAGCTGCTTGTGGGTGGTGCGAAGTACTCCAGCATCTTCAACTACCCGACGCTCGCCTGGGCCGACATGGGCATCATCGGCTGGTTCGTCGATGGCGCGGCGATCGTCAATCAGACCATTCTCGCGAAGGCATCGTACGGACCGTACGCGCGCGCGATGATTCGCATCTGCAAGGAAGAAAACTTCCACAAGCGGCAAGGCTACGACATCGTCGCAACGCTCGCTCGCGGAACGCCGGAGCAGAAGGCGATGGTGCAGGACGCTGTCAATCGATGGTGGTGGCCCACGCTGATGATGTTCGGGCCGAACGATGCGAACTCGCCGAACTCGGCGGAGCTGCTCAAATGGAAGGTGAAGCGGAAGTCGAACGACGAGCTGCGCCAGCGGTTCATCAACCTCACCATTCCGCAGGCGATCGCGGTAGGGCTCACGCTGCCAGATCCCGATCTCAAGTTCAACGCCGAAACGGAAAACTGGGAGTTTGGCGCGATTGATTGGGAGGAGTTCAACGAAGTGGTGCGCGGCAATGGACCGTGCAATCGCGAGCGACTGGAGGCACGTCGCGCCGCGCATGACGAAGGCGCGTGGGTTCGCGAGGCGGCCAGCGCGTACGCCGCGAAGCAGCGTGCGAAGCAGGCATCGGCGGCGGCCTAGCGTATGTCGAGCACGGTGATGAATCAGAGTGTCGTGGCGGAGCAGGCGGACGCAATCGCGCCTGACAGCCAGTGGCCGCTGTGGGAAGTGTTCACGCAGAGTGAGCAGGGTGCGCCGCACGAACACGCGGGCTCGCTTCACGCCGCTGATGCGGAGCAGGCTCTCCAGAATGCGCGTGACGTCTATGCGCGACGCGGCGGCGTGATCTCCCTGTGGGTCGTGCCTGCTGGCGCCATCACGGCATCGTCGCCGAGTGAGAACGGGCCCTTCTTCGATCCAGGTGCCGACAAGGCGTATCGTCATCCGCAGTTCTACAAGGTGCCTCGCGGCGTGCGCGGCGTATGACGTCGCCCGTGTTACCGCCACCGGCCGAAGAACCCAACGCACTCTTCGAGCTTTTGCTTCGCCTCGGCGACGACCGTCTCGTGCTCGGGTCGCGGTTGAGTGAGTGGTGTGGACACGGTCCCATTCTCGAGGAAGACATTGCGACATCGAACGTCGCACTGGATCTGCTCGGCCAGGCGACGATGTTCTTGCGACTTGCTGGCCAAGTCGAAGGGAAGGGTCGTGACGAGGACGCGCTCGCATACTTTCGTGAGGCAGTCGAGTTCAGATGTTGCCAGCTCGTCGAATTGCCGAGGGGTGACTTCGCGTTCACCATGGCGCGTCAGTTTCTATTCGACGTCTATGCGGTCGTGACGCTCGACGCACTTTCTCGCAGCGGGAATGCGGATCTCGCGGCGATAGCGGCGAAGTCGCTCAAGGAAGCGAAGTATCACGTGCGTCACAGCGGCGAGTGGATGCTCAAGCTCGGCGACGGCACGGATGAAAGTCATCGGCGCGTGCAGCGTGCACTGGATGAGCTGTGGCGCTTCACGCCGGAATTGTTTGCATCCGACGACATCGATCGTGCGATGCAGATTGCAGGCGTCGCACCGGATCTGGCGCAGCTCAAGCTCGAGTGGGAGCGTCTGGTGCGCGAGGTGATCGGCGCGGCGACGCTAACGTTGCCGAACGATGTGTCACGCCTCGCGAAGGCGAGAGGCGGACGGGTGGGCGCGCATACCGAGCATCTGGGCCATATGCTTGCGGAGATGCAGATTGTGGCGCGATCGCATCCTGGAGCAACGTGGTAGCTCGCGCGCTTCCCTCGCGAGAGGAAGTGCTGGCCATTCTCGACACTGTGATGGACCCCGAGGTGCCGGTGTTGAGCGTACGTGAGCTCGGCATCGTGCGTGATGTTGCCGTCGACGACGTAGGCGCGGTGACGGTAACCGTGACGCCGACGTATTCGGGCTGTCCGGCGATTCGCGTGATCGAGGACGACATCCTCGCGGCGATTCATTCGGCGGGCATTGCGGATGTTCGGATGGTAACCGTGTATGCGCCAGCGTGGACAACGGACTGGATCGCGCCGGAGGCGCGCGCGAAGCTCAAGGCATACGGCATCGCGCCGCCCGGACCGTCGGAGCAGGGCGGGTTGGTGCAACTCATGCGCGCTCGTGCGGCAGTGCAGTGTCCATACTGTGATTCGATGGACACGGAGACGCGGAGCGAATTCGGCTCAACAGCGTGCAAGTCAGTACAGTGGTGCCGGAAGTGCGGACAACCGTTCGAGGCGTTCAAGGCGATCTGATCTCGTTGTCGACGTCGAGAGATCGCGTCGCAGCGACAGCGAATGGCCTGCCGTTTCCCCGCCCACGCGGCCGGCGTGGAGTATTGCATCTCGCCCGTGGACGCGCAGTATTCACGACATCCAATCTCGAGGTGTCGATGTCTACGCTCCGTTCCATCCGCTGCGCCGTCGGCGTGCTTGCGTTGGCCAGTGCAAATCGTCTCGAAGCACAAGCGCCGCCGCGTTCCGCGCCGCCGAGTGATCGCGTCTCACTCGACCAGTATCTCGACATAGAGGACGTTCAGGCGCCGCGGCTCGCGCCGGATGGCAAGCAGGTGATCTACACGCGCCGATGGATCGACAAGATGAACGATCGCTGGGAGTCGGCGCTGTGGATGGTGAATACCGACGGCTCGCGCAATCGGTTTCTCACGAAGGGCTCCAACGCCATCTGGTCCGAGGATGGAGCGCGCATCGCGTACGTCGCGCCGGTTGGCGCCGACAATCCACAGCCGCAGATCTTTGTGCGCTGGATGGATGCGGAGGGCGCGACGTCGCAGATCACTCGTCTCGATCATCCGCCCGCAGATCTCGAGTGGTCGCCCGACGGAAAGTGGATGCTGTTCAGCATGGGTGAGGCGGTGCCCAGCCCGAGCGCGGTGAAGATCAAGATGCCGGAGGCGCCGAAAGGCGCGAAGTGGATCGCACCGCCGACTGTCGTCACGCGTCTCAAATGGCGCGCCGATCGTCAGGGAATCTTCCCCGACGAGTATCGCCAGCTCTGGATCGTGCCGACGGAAGGTGGCACGCCTCGCCGCCTCACGAGCGGACCGTGGAATCACGCCGATCCGCATTGGACGCCTGATGGAAAGGCCGTACTGTTTTCTTCACATCGCGTTCCCGACGCGGAATTCTGGGCGCGCGAGTCGGAGATCTATTCGGTCGACGTTGCATCCGGTGCGATTCGCGAGATTACGCATCATCCCGGTCCCGATGCGTCTCCGCGACCGTCGCCCGACGGAAAGCTGATCGCATTTACGTCGCACGATTCGACGGACGACACTCATCGCGAGACGAGCATGTTCGTCATGCACGCTGACGGCAGCGGACGTCGCGAGCTGACGCCAGGTCTCGATCGATCGCCGCAGAACATGCAATGGGCGAACGACGGATCGGGCATCTACTTCAACGTGCAGGACCGCGGCAATCAGGACCTCTATTTCGCTCCGGTCGCGGGCGGTTATCGCGCGGTGACGTCGGCGACAACGTCGGGAAAGATGCACGTGCTCGCCGTTGCCGATGTCGATCGTGCCGGCCGCGCCGTGGCGACGCTGAGCACACCGACGCTCTCGTCGAACGTCGTCACGTTCTCGGTGCGCGAGCCAGCAAAGATGACGACACTCACGCAGGTGAACGACGAGCAGTTCGCCGGCAAGAAGCTCGGCGCCACCGAAGAGATCTGGTACACGGCGAAGGACGGCTTCAAGGTGCAGGGGTGGATCATCAAGCCGCCCGACTTCGA
>JBDUCR010000370.1:0-7870 GCA_040003345.1 bacterium | reverse complement strand
GTCTCCGACACTTCGATGCGATTGGTGGCGAACAAGCCGAAGCAGACCGCGGTGACCGCGAGCGTCGCGGCGGCTGCGTGCAGGGGCGCGCCATGATAGCGCGCGTTGGTCATGTAGGAGATCGCACCGATCGCGAGTCCTTCGAGCACCGCGTAGATCGGAGCAGTGACAGGCGCCGCAGTCGGTACATAAATCGTGATTAGCGCGACGATCAGGCCGCCAAGCATGCCGAGTACCGCGGCGCCGAACACGGCATCCGATCCGTGCAGGGCGGCCGTGCGCCACGTGTAGGCTGCACTCGCAATGACGAGGAACAGCAGGATGAACGACTTTCGCGCAACGCCGGGAAGCGACAACACCGTTCCGTCGCTCACGTGAGCAGCACTGAGTCGCGCGATGGCGCCACGGCTGTACGTCGGATTCGTGGAGGCTTTCATGGCGATGGTGGGGGTCGGGCCGGACAGTCCAGACTGCAGTTGCAACCTCGCCGCACATCAGCTGTTCCGTTCGCTAAGGACGACAGGAGGGTACTCCGAGATACAATCAGCGCCGGCAAAGCTCAAACCAGCGAATTCCGGCGCGGTCGCGCGGTCGTTCGGCTCGTATCGCGGGAGAAAACGAAAAAGAGGCACGCCGGAACTCCGGCGTGCCTCTCACTTCCACCAGCCATGCAACTCACACGGGAAACAGCATCTCCCGGTATTTCGGCAACGGCCAAAGCTCATCCGCAACCTTGAGCTCGAGTGCATCGCTGGCTTCACGCGCCGCCGCCATGCTTTCAGCTCCGGTGCTCGTGAGGAACTTCGCCTGCTTCGCCGGCTCATCATGCATACCTTCCGCGCTGGCGATCGCCTTCTCGAGCGCGTCGCGATGCTTGCGGAGCGTCGAGATCATTCCGCCGATCTCGTTCGCCGCATCAATCTGCGGAACGTTCTTCACGCCAGCCGACACCGCATGTGCCGCGGATGCCGACAGCGATCCCGAGTAGCTGAACGCCGCCGGAAGAATCAGCGTGTCGACCATTTCCTTCAACGTGTGCATCTCGATCAGCATGTCCTTCGAGTACCGCTCGAGACGCACATGATAGCGCGACTCCAGCTCCGGCTTGGTGAAGATCCCGAGCTTCGTCAACAGCGTACGCGACTGGCGCGTGAGCAGCTGATCGAGCGCCTCGGGTGAGCGACGCAGATTCAGGAGACCACGCTTCTCCGCCTCCTTCACCCACTCCGCCGAATAGTTATTGCCCTCGAAGCGGATGCTCTCGCTTTCCTTGAACGCCTGACGCACCACCGCGAGCACGACATCGTCAACCGACTTGCCACGCTTGAGGCTCGAGCGAATCTGTTCGGTGATCTCGTCGAGCGCCTCGGCGACAGCAGCGTTGAGCAGCACGATCGGAAACGCGATCGATGCCGACGAGCCCACTGCGCGGAACTCGAACTTGTTCCCGGTGAACGCGAACGGCGACGTGCGATTGCGGTCGGTGTTGTCCTTCTCGATCTCCGGCAGACGAGCGACACCGAGCTTGATCATCGCCTGCGACGCATTCGCCGACGTCTTTCCTGCGGCAATCGACTCGATGACCTTCGTGAGCATCGAGCCCATGAACACCGAGATGATCGCCGGTGGTGCTTCGTTCGCGCCCAGGCGATGCTCATTTCCGCTCGATGCGATACCGGCGCGGAGCAAGCCTGCATGGCGATGCACCGCCTTGAGAATCGCGGCAAGGAATACAAGGAAGCGCAGGTTCTGGTGCGGCGTCTTGCCCGGCTTCAACAGGTTCGTTCCGTCAATCTCCGCGTTGTCAGCGGCAATCGAGAGCGACCAGTTGCAATGCTTGCCGGAACCGTTGATGCCGGCGAACGGCTTCTCGTGCAGAATCGCCTGCAGGTTGTGACGCAGCGCGACCTTTCGCAGCAGCGCCATCACCAGCTGGTTGTGATCGACGGCGATGTCCGTCTCCTCGAACAGCGGCGCCATCTCGAACTGACAGGGCGCAACTTCGTTGTGCCGTGTGATGATCGGCACGCCGAGCTTGTACAGCTCGTGCTCCACTTCGGAGATGCACGCCTGGATCCGCTCCGGAATACCGCCGAAGTAGTGATCCTCGAGCTGCTGACCGCGCGGTGGCGGCGCACCCACGAGCGAGCGGCCGGCCATCACGAGATCAGGACGCAGCGCAAAGTGATTCCGGTCGATCAGGAAATACTCCTGCTCGGCGCCGAGTGTCGTGTAGACGCGTTGCACGCCCTTGTCGCCAAGCAGTTCGAGCAGCGCGATCGCCTTCGCGGAGAGAATGTCGGAGCTGCGGAGCAGCGGCGTCATCTCGTCGAGCGCTTCTCCGTTGTAGCCGATGAACACCGACGGAATGCACAATGTGCGCGTGTTGCCCGACTCCACGATGAACACCGGGCTGGCCGGATTCCACGCCGTGTAGCCGCGCGCTTCCCATGTTGCGCGAAGACCGCCGCTCGGAAAGCTCGATGCGTCGGGCTCGCTCTGAATCAGCTGCGAGCCAGTGAACGACTCCATCGGCTGGCGATTGTCGTCGAAGCTCAGAAAAGCGTCGTGCTTCTCGGCCGTCAGACCAGTCTGTGGCTGGAACCAGTGCGTGAAGTGCGTAACGCCGCGGCTGATCGCCCATTCCTTGATGACCTGGGCGACGGTGGGCGCAACGTCGATGTCGAGCTTTTTGCCGTGACGGACCGACGCAGCAAGCTTGGCATACACATCCTTGGGCAGCTTGTCGCGCATCTGGCGCGCGCCAAAGGTGTTGATGCCGAAGTAGGCAGAGGTCGGCATGGTACCATCGCCATTGTTCGAGGCAGCGTGCGGAATACGAGGAACGCGCGAAATCAAATCGCGTATCGTCGATTTGCGAGATGGGAGTGCAGGAAGGGTCATAAGAGCGGCAGAGGCTGAAGAGAGCCAAATGTGCAGGAATTCCTGATCAATTTACACGAAATCAACAAAAATCAGCAAGAATGGAATGAAAAAAATGCTCAAATAGCACCTAAACGATACGCTTGAGCCCTCTGAGGCGGGGAACGAGGCGGGCCGTGAGACCCACGACTCCAAGAGCCGCCACTCCGCCAATCACCACCGCCGGCACCGTTCCGAGAAGCCGCGCCGCCACGCCACTCTCGAAAGCCCCCAGTTCGTTCGACGACCCGATGAATACCGAGTTCACTGCCGACACCCGTCCGAGCATGTCCGCTGGCGTGAGCAATTGAAGCAACGTCGAGCGAATGACGACGCTGATGCTGTCCGCCATGCCGCTCAACCCAAGCAGAAACAGAGAAAGCCAGAAGCTCGTCGACAACCCGAATCCGATGATCGCCAGCGCGAACGTCCCGACGGCAATCAAGAGCGTACGACCCGCCCGCTCGATGGGAGGTCGATGCGCGAGAAAAACGCCCATGGAGACGGCACCAACCGCAGGCGCCGCACGAAGAATGCCGAGTCCCTGCGGCCCTACATGCAGAATCTCCGAGGCAAACACAGGCAGAAGTGCTTCGGCCCCGCCCAGAAATACGGAGAAGAGATCGAGTGAGAGTGCACCAAGAATCACGGGCTGCTGCCACACGAACTTGAGACCCGAAAGCAGGTCGATCAACATCGACGTGCGCCCGATGGTTCGCTCGCCGGGTGCGTATTTCATGACGACCATGCCCACCAGCGCGAGCACCATGAGTGCTGCGTCCACGCTGTAGGCTGTCACCGCGCCGCTGAATCCATACAGCAGACCTCCAATCGCGGGCCCCACCACGGCTGCCGTCTGCCACGTACTGCTCCGCCAGGCGACAGCATTCTCGAGCTCCGCGCGCGGCACCAGCTCAGCGCCCAGCGCCTGGCGTGCTGGCTGAAGCAGACTGCGGGCGATGCCGCTGGCGAAGATCACCGTGTAGATCGGCCACACCCCGTAGCGTGCGAGCAGTCCGGTACCGGCACTGAATAGCAGGAGCGCAACCGAGCAGAGTGCGAGCACGAACAGGGCGAGCACTGACACGTCGCGCCGGTTCCAGCGATCCGCCACATAGCCGGCCGGCAGCGCCACAGCGATGAATGGCAGCGCTTCTGCGAGCCCGATCAGTCCCAGCGACAGCGGATCGTGGGTGATGGTATAGACCTGCCAACCCACGACGACGGCCTGGAGCTGCGAGCCGAGCGTCATCGTGAACGTGCTGAAGATGTACCACCGGAAGTCGCGATGGCGGAGCGCCACATACGCGTCGTGCGGCACCGCGGTCGATGCCGGCGACGGCACTCCTTCCATCACTTCTTCGTCGCGACCGCAGCTCGCATCTGCTCGGCGTGCGCGAGGTGTGCGCTCACTGCGGGCTTCAATTGGCCCACAAACTCACGCAGCTCCTGATTGCGCGCGTTTGGCGCGAGCACGCTGTTGAGCGCCGCGAGCAATTCCGTGTGATACTGCACCTCATTCTCGGCATACGTTGAATCGAAGCGGGCGCCGTCCAGGTCACGGAGAACGTCGCGGCGTTCGGCGCTGCGATCGCGGAAGTCGAGGCTCGTGACGTTGTCTTCGGCCAGGATGCCGTTTCGCGCGGCGATGTCGTTCGCCTTCGCGTTCAGGATCGTATGGTCGGTCGTCATGCGCTGTGCGAAGGACTTCACGTCGGCGCTGCGCGCCCGGGCGGGCACGAGCCGGGCGTAACTGAGATCGGTGTTGTTTGCCGCAAGGATGATCGCGACGATGTTGCCGTCGGTCACGCGGGGGCCCGGCGCTGCTGAACGCTCTTCCGCTCCGGACGAACCGTGGTGGCAGGCGAGTGTCGCGAGGAGAGAAAGCCCCGAAAGGCAGACGAGGTGGCGGAAAGACGGGCGCATCGGATTCCAGTGGGAGGAGCACCGCATGGTCCGAGGAGGTTATTCAGCCGCGAACCACCAGTCCAGACTTGTGTCGACGCCAGAAGATACGGTTTGCAGTGCCGGAAGCTGGAGGACTACATTGGTGCCCGTATGAATCCGCCACGCTCTACCCCGCCGTACCCCAACACGAACATCGTCGACATCAACTCCCGTTCAGGGAGGGTGACGACGGACGACGTTACGCTGTTGCGGCGCATGGCCGAGGGTGACGAGCAAGCGCTCGGCGCTTTCTATGATCGCTGGAATCCGCTGGTGCATGCAGTGGTGGTGCGGATTCTCCGGCAGCGCGACGACGTGGACGATGTGGTCGAGGAAGCGTTCTGGCAGGCGTGGCGGCAGTCCGCGCGGTATGAGCCATCACGCGGGTCGGTGCAGACGTGGCTCCTGACGATCGCGCGCAGTCGCGCGCTCGATCGGGCGCGGGGGAACCAGCGGCGTCGCGAAGAGCCGCTGGAAAATGAGAGTGGCGAGCTCGTGGTGCAGCGCGCTGCGGATAGCGATGCGTCGATGGACGCGGAGGCAGCGGAGCGGCGGAAAATCGTGCTCGCGGCGTTGTCGGAGCTTCCCGCGGAACAGCGGGAGGCGCTGGAGCTGGGGTATTACGGTGGGTTGAGTCAGTCGGAGATCGCCGATCGAACTGGGCAACCGCTCGGCACGATCAAGACGCGAATGCGTCTGGCGATGCAGAAGTTGAAGGGCAGTCTCCTGGTTCTGCGCGAGGAAGCGCGATGACAAATGGCGGCATGACACATGAGCAGGCTCGCGACGCGCTGGAGGCGCTTGCGCTCGACGCGCTCGACGCCGACGAGCGCACCGCCGTGCTTGCGCACGTTGCTGGATGTGCCATCTGCCAGAAGGAAGTCGCGATGCTGCGGGAGACGGCTGCGCAGCTCGCGTATGCGGTGCGTCCGATGCCGATGATCAGTGGTCAGCGCGATGGAATCCGCGCGCGTCTGGTGGGTCGCGCGGCCGCTGATCGAGCGCAGGCCCCCGAAGTCCGTCCAACGCCGAGCTCCATGATTCTCATTCCGCATCCGGGTACTAGCCACGGCAACCGGCACTGGCTCGAGTCGAAAGCGTCGTGGTTTGCAATGGCGGCGAGTGTCGCCTTGGCGGTGAGTCTCGCGACGCTGTATCAGGTGACGAAGGAACGCGACACGATTCGTGAGGCGTATCAGTTCGTGTCGACGAAATCCGCGCTCGTCGATTCGCTCAAGGCAACGGTCGAGGATCGCGATCGGCTGGTTGCGAATCTTACCGGACCGCAGGTGGCGGTCATGACGTTGACGTCGGCCGGAATTCGCGCGCCGTCGGCGCGAATGTTCTGGGACCAGTCGGTGAATGCGTGGACGTTCGTCGCGCACAACCTTGCGGCGCCGAGGGCGGGACGCACGTATCAACTCTGGCTCGTCACGGCAAAGGACAAGTTGAGCGCCGGTACTTTCACTCCCGATGCAAATGGCGACGCCGTGGTGCGGAAGACCTATGCGCTGGCGAAGGATGCGCTTTCAGCTGTCGCCGTGACTGACGAGCCGGTAGCGGGGAGCCCGCAGCCGACGACGACTCCCATCATCGTCGGTACGAGCTCCTCACGCTGAGCTGTTCTAGCTCGTTTTCTTCGAGGCGCGTTTCCTTCCAGTCTTCTTCGCGCCTGACTTCATAGCGCTCTTCTTTCGTGGCACCTTCGCGCCTTTGGCGCGCGCTTCCGAAAGACCGATTGCGATTGCCTGCTCGCGACTCTTCACCTTGGGATGACGTCCGGCGCCGCTCTTGAGCGTGCCTGATTTTTTCCGGTGCATTGCGCTCTTGACGCTTTTGCTGGCGGCTTTCCCATACTTGCGAGAAGACGATTTCTTTTTCGCGGCCATCTGTCGCACTCTCCATGAGAGGGGTCGAGATCAACAACGAATGCGCGAATCACCGCGCATTTGTCCGTCAGGGGCGCAACGATTGTTCCAGTAACGCCGATGCGTTACACCGCTTCGAGCTCTTTTGGAGCCGGCGCTTCCTCGATTACTTCGCGCGGTGCACGCCTGCGTCCGAGTGCGAGTGATGCCTCGAGCGTGGCCATACAGAACGCCGCCCACGCGAGACCGACGATGATGCCTCCCAATACATCCGACGGGTAGTGAACGCCGAGGTAGAGGCGAGTGAGGCAGATGAGCAGGATGAGAGTGATGGCCCCGCTCAACGTCAGTGCCTTTGCCCATGCGTGCTTCTGCAGGCGCACGAGCAGGTACGCGACTGTGCCGTACACGACGGTTGCGCTCATCGCGTGGCCTGATGGGAACGACGAGCTCACGGCTGTCGTCTGCCATTCGAACACCGATGGTCGCGGGCGGTGATAGACAAGCTTCAGTGCGCCGTTGAGCAGCACGTTGCCGATCGTTGCCGCGAGCAGCAGTCGTGCGGAGTGCTTGTGCTCAGTGTGCCAGAGAAAAAGCGCCGCCACGCCGACGATGACGATCACCACGGTGCCTGTGCCGAGGTACGTCATCTCGGTCATCACTTGGGTGAGCAGTGTGCTCTGGTGCAGGTGCAGCCACTTCAGAATTGCGACGTCGAACGCCTGTGTGCCGCCGGCGAGGACATGTTCGGCAAGCTCTGCGAAGGCCATCGTTGCGGCGATGGCGATGATGACGCCGCCCACGAGGAAGACGCCAACGGTGACGTAGAAGCTCGACGCGTGAAGGCCGATTCGCCGCAGCAGGCCGTAGATGACATTCCAGAAACGGACGAGATGACCGCGGCGGATCTCACGTCGCTCATGTGTCGTGGGGGGTGCGTCCGGATTGTCGGGACTCTCGATCGACGTCATGCGTGGTAGTCTATCAAGAGCCGCGCCGACGCACTCATGGGTTGAGAGAATGGGTCGCGCGCGGTTACCTTGGATGCTCGGCGCCGTGGCCAAGTGGTAAGGCGGCAGACTGCAAATCTGCTATTCGTCGGTTCGATTCCGACCGGCGCCTCTGAACGCACA
>JBDUCR010000098.1:0-7886 GCA_040003345.1 bacterium | reverse complement strand
G
Source organism: bacterium (assembly GCA_040003345.1). Taxonomy (GTDB): domain Bacteria; phylum Gemmatimonadota; class Gemmatimonadetes; order Gemmatimonadales; family Gemmatimonadaceae; genus AG11. The sequence goes on along the minus strand of JBDUCR010000098.1, from coordinate 7,885 downwards.
GCGCCGAATCGCGAGAATCACCAAGGGAAATCAGAAGCAGACGGCAGCGTTCGGAACAATGCCGAAACGGCCAGGCTCGGACATCCGCTGATATCACATGTCCGCCGTCCGCTTCTGATTTCCCATCGCCGCCGGCGCTGGCTTGGGCGCGCAACGCTCAGCGTGGCCGCTGATGTCCGAGATCCGAGATCCGAGGTCCGAGGTCCGATTGCGGATGTCGGACATGGCGGCTTGCGGAAGAACGCTCTTACCGCCAGTTTCACGGACCGCATTGGTATACCACACTGGTTGCGAGAAAATATCGATGTCCACCTCCATTCGCTCCTGCCGCGTCGCTCTTGCCATGCTCGTCGCGGCCCCACTGGCGCTCCACGGCCAGCAGCCGACAACCTCACCGCCGGACTATTCCGCACCGCCGGGCGCGTCCTATACCGCGGAAAATGTGACCGTTCCAACACCGGCCGGGCATACACTTGCCGGTACGTTGACCCTTCCCGCGGGGGCGAGCGCCGCGCGTCCTGTCGCCGCCATCGTCACCATCACTGGATCCGGGCCGCAGGAACGTGACGAGTATCTCGGCTTCGGCGACTATCGGATCTTTCGCCAGCTTGCGGATTCGCTCGGCCGGCGCGGCATCGCCGTGCTGCGCATGGATGATCGTGGCGTAGGCGGATCGACAGGCACCTTCAAGCACACGACGAGTGCAGAATTCGCCGAGGATATCCGGGCTGGCCTCGCGTACCTGCGCACGCGTCGCGACGTCGATGCACGGCGGCTCGGCGTGGTCGGGCACAGCGAAGGGGCGGTCATCGCGCCGATGGTCGCTGACAAGGAGCCATCGCTGCGCGCGATCGTGTTGCTCGCGGGAGTTGCACGGCCGGTGTACAGCACGCTCGTGATGCAGATGAAGAATCTCATCAATCACGATACGAAGCTCACGGCATCGGGGCGCGACTCAGCGTTCGAAAAGATTCCGGCGCGCATCGATTCCATGATGGCCGCGGATCCGTGGATGAAGTTCTTCCTGACGTACGATCCGGCGGCAACGATGCGGCGCGTCAGGACGCCGGTCCTCGTTCTCACCGGCTCAAACGATCAACAGGCGCCGCCGGCGCAGCTGGCGGAAGAGGCGGCGGCGTTCAAGGCGGCGGGCAATACCGATATTACGGCGCATATCATTCCCGGCGTCAATCATCTGTTCGTCGTGGACGACGATGGATTTCCCGGCAACTACGCCAAGCTGCCAGCGCCGATGCGCGTGAAGGCCGAGGTGGTGGGTGAGGTCGTCGACTGGCTTGCCATTCGGCTGCGGTAACGCTGGCGCGTTAGCGGGATCGCTTTGCGGTCACGGCGGGGGTCGGCGTCCAGGTATGCCAGCTTCCGCGCTCGCCTTGCTTCGCGATGATGCGCGTCAATCGTTCGGCGGCATTGTGCCAGTTGGTTTCCGCTGCGTGTTGTGCGGCGTCGGCGTCGCCGAGTGCGATGGCGGCGGCGATGGTCTCGTGCTCCTTGACTGATGTTGCGAGCTGGTCGAGGAGCACGCTGACGTAGAGGCGGGAGTAGCGGTCGCTCTGTGGCTTGATGGCGCGGTGCAGGGTGAGGAGGCGCGGTCCGACGACGCCTTCGACGTACCGGCTGTGGAACTCGATGTCGAGCTCGAAGAAGCGGTGTGGATCGCCGGGGCGCTTTGACTCGGCGGCGAGCTCCGCGTTGGCTTCGCGGAGGCGTTTGACGATTTCGCGGCGGCGGATGGCGGGGAGGAGTGCCGCGGTGCGGGCGGCGAGTCCTTCCAGGTGGCCGACGATGAACATCACTTCGCGGCCGTCGCTCATGGTGAGCGGCGCGACGATGAGGCGTCGTTCGCGGCCTTGGCCGTGTGCGGTGACGAGGCCTTCCTGTTCGAGGCGATGGAGTGCGCTTCGGACGGGAGTGCGGCTGAGGGCGAGGCGCTGGGCGAGGATGCGCTCGGAGATGCGGGACCCGGGCGGGAGCTGACCGTCGACGATGACGAGTCGCAGGTCGTGGTAGGCGCGTGAGACGTTGTCCAGCGGCGCGGTGACGGCGGCGTCCTTGGAGCGGGTGGTCGGCGTCTTTTTCGCGGCTTTGCGTCGTGCGGCTGGCATGATCGCGAAGCATATGGGGGGCAAAAAGGTGGCGCAAGCCATACAGTCACCGTAGCAAATACCGCAGTGACATTCCGGAATGGTCGCCATTGTGGTATACCACAAGCGGCAGTATGTTCGTCCGCGCGCCTCGATCACTGGCGTGCCACTCTCCCTGCATCCCTACCGAGATCGTGACCGACGGATCTTCTCCCAGCAGCACGGCCGCTGCGTCGCTCGTTCCTGACCGTGTCGATATCGCAGTGCGTGCCGTGACATCCCTGCAGGACTTTCGTGCCTGCGTCGAACTGCAGGACCTCGTGTGGGGACCCGTCTACAACGACAGTATTCCCGCCTCGATGATGCAAATCGCGACCTATGTCGGCGGCATCGTGCTGGGCGCGTTCGCGAGCTCGGGTGAGCTCGCCGGTTTTCTCTTCGGATTGACCGGCATCGTGGATGGTCAGCCGACGCATTGGTCGCATCTCCTCGCGGTGCGCGAGAGTGCGCGCAATCAGGGCGTCGGCCGAATGCTCAAGGAAGCGCAGCGCAACGAGCTCGCCCGGCGAGGCATCAACAGGATGTCGTGGACGTTCGATCCGCTCGTCGCGAAGAACGCCTATCTCAATCTCAACCGGCTGGGAGCGCGCATCGTCGAATACGTGCCGAACATGTACGGTACCACGTCGAGCCCATTGCACTACGGACTCGCCACCGACCGGCTCATCGTATCAGTCGACACATCTGCAACGCCACCGGCCGAGCAGCCGTTGACGCTGCAACCGGCGCGACCCGTGCTCAGTCTCGCAATGCAAGATGGCGACGTCCCCTTCGTGATGGAGGAGCGTCCGCCGTCGATCAGCATCGAGATTCCGACCGACATCCATCAGGTCATGGAGCAGACGCCGGAGACAGCCGCGGCCTGGCGCCAATCGGTGCGATCGCACTTTCAATGGGCGCTCGAGAACGGCTACGAGGCGACAGCTCTCTATCGCGAGCCCGTGACCTCGCGGTCGTTCTATACGCTGATGCGTCGCACATGACGACAATTGCGAGCGTCGCGCAGCCGATCTGCATCGATCGAATCATCATTCGAGAGATTCGGCTGGCTTTACGCGAGCCATTCCGCATCTCATCCGGTCTCGTGGATGAGCGCCGCATCGCGCTGCTCGAGATCTTCGACGTGAGCGGCGCATCGACGTGGGCCGAGTGTGTCGCGTTTCAGCTGCCGAATTACACCTCGGAGACCATCGATACCGCGTGGCTCGCCATCCGAGAGTGGCTGGCGCCGAGGTTGCTCGGCAAGGCGCTGAGCGGCGCGAATGTCGTGCACGGGATTCTCGAGAAGAACATCCGCGGCCACAACATGGCGAAGGCTGTCGTCGAGATGGGCTGCTGGGGACTCGCCGCCGAGCTGGCGCAAAAACCGCTGTCGCACCTGCTCGGCGGAACGCGCGATCGTGTGCCGACGGGCATCTCGCTCGGCATTCAGGCGACGCCGCAGATGCTGGTGACGCGAGCGCTCGCCGCAGTAGACGCGGGCTATCGCAAGATCAAGGTGAAGATTCAGCCGGGTCAGGACGTCGAGTACGTGCGCGCGGTGCGCGATGCGCTGGGAGCGTCGATGCACCTGATGGCGGACGCGAACTCCGCCTACACGCTGCGTGATGTGGAGCATCTCGCGCAGCTCGACGCATTCAATCTGATCATGCTCGAGCAACCGCTCGGCGACGACGACCTCGTGCGACACGCCACGTTGCAGCGGCGGATGACGACGCCGATCTGCCTCGACGAATCGATCACATCGGTGGATCGCGCAGAGGACATGATCACGCTTGGCAGTGGCCGGATCATCAACATCAAGCCGGGTCGTGTTGGTGGATTGTCGGCATCGATGGCTATTCACGACGTCGCGGCGAAGGCGGGCATCCCGGTGTGGTGCGGTGGGATGCTCGAGAGCGGAATCGGTCGCGCGTACAACGTTGCACTGGCATCGCTGCCCAATTTTTCATTGCCGGGCGATCTCAGTCCGAGCGCGCGATACTGGGCGCAGGACATCGTGTCGCCCGAGTGGACGATGGACGATGAGGGGATGGTGCATGTCCCGCTCACACGTGCGGGTCTCGGCGTGACTGTTGACAGCGCTCGCATCGAGCATCTCACCGTGCGCCGCGAAGAGCTTCGGGCCGAGCGCGCGATGGTGAGCAGAGCATGAGCGGGGTCGCGATTCCGGATTCGCTGCGTGAGCGCCTCGTCGCGCTGCGTCGCGATCTGCATCGCCATCCAGAGCTGTCGTTCGCCGAAGAGCGGACTGGCAATGTGCTCGAGCGCGAGCTGGCTTCGCTGTCACCATCGCGGCTCGACCGCGTGGCGGTGACGGGTGTGATGGCGCGAATCGCTGGACGGGATCCATCGGCGCCTGTCGTCGCGATCCGCGGTGACATCGACGCGCTGCCGATTCAGGAGGCGACTGGGCTGTCGTTTGCGTCGACGAATGACGGAGTGATGCACGCATGTGGACATGATGTGCACGCGACGTGGGCGGTCGGTGCGGCAGCGCTGCTGACGGCGACGCCGGCGGAAGGCGATGTGCTCATCGTGTTGCAGCCGGCAGAGGAAGTGGGTGAAGGTGCTGTCGCCGTGCTCGAGTCGGGATTGCTCGACGAAGCGAAGGCGATTTTCGGTGCGCACGTCGATCGCAGATTCGTGGTTGGCCAGGTCGTGGCGCAGGCGGGACCGCTCGCGGCGTCCACCGACATGTTCACTATCGAGCTCACGGGACGCGGTGCGCATGGCGCGCGTCCGCATGAGTCGGCAGATCCGATCGTGTGCATGGCAGCGATCATCTCGTCGTTGCAGACCATCGTTTCGCGGCGCGTGAACCCTGCCAATGCGGCGGTTGTAACCGTTGGAATGGTATCGGCGGGCACGGCGCCGAACGTCATTCCGGAGCGCGTGTCAATGCGCGGGACACTGCGCGCGACAAATGATGAAACGCGTGCACTCTTGCAGGCAGAGCTGCGCGACATCGCGACACACATCGGCCTGGCGCATCACGTCGATGCCAGGGTGACGTTCGGTTCCGGCGTGCCACCTGTGATCAACGACGCGCGCGCTGCCGCCTGGGCGGCAGACGCCGCGGTGTCTGTGCTCGGCGCTGAAGGGTTGGTTCCTCTCGGAACGCCGAATATGGCAGGCGAAGATTTCGCGTGGTATCAGCGGCGGATGCCGGGATGCTTCATGCGCATTGGCGCGCGTCACGCGAACGAGCAGATCATCGCTGCGCATTCGCCGCAGTTCGATGTTGCCGAGGACGCAATCTTCGTGGGTGCGGCTGTGTTGGCGGAATGCGCGCGACGTGCATCGTCTGCGCTCGCGTCGGAGTCACCATGAGCGCGTCTATGAACGGAAGCTCTGAGCTCCGTCGCACGCTTGGCTTCACTGACCTCGTGTTGCTCGCGATGGGTACGGTGATCGGATCGGGAATTTACCTCGTGCCTGGCGTTGTACTTCGACAGACGGGAGTGCAGACCGGACCCGCGATGCTGGTGTGGATCGTCGCCGGCGTGTTGTCGCTGCTCGGCGCGCTCACGTACGCCGAACTCGGAGCGATGAAGCCCGAGGCCGGCGGGTTGTACACGTTCATTCGCGATGGCTTTGGTCCGCTGCCGGCGTTTCTCTATGGATGGACGAGCTTTCTCGTCATCGCGAGCGGGTCGGTCGCGACACTTGCTGTCGCGTTCTCCGGTTACGTCGCGCAGATCATTCCAGTGGGACCGATTGCATCGCGGTTGATTGCGATCGGCGTCATCGCGCTGACTGCCGCGCTCAACATTCGCGGCGCGCGCGATAGCGCCACAGTGCAGAACTGGACGACCGGAGTGAAGGTCGGTGCGCTGCTGGCAATGGGTATCGCGCTGATTGCGTTTGGTCATCCGCCGACGCCAGCGACGTCGATGTGGCCGGCGTCGATCACGCCGTCACTGGCGACCGGATTCGGCACAGCGATGATCGGCGTGCTCTGGGCGTACGAGGGTTGGCAGTACGTGACCTTCTCGGCGGGTGAGACGATCGATCCGCAGCGCACGTTTCCGCGCGCGATCACCGTGGCGACAGCCGCGCTCATCGCGACGTATCTGCTTGCGAACTTCGGATACATCGCGGCGCTCGGTCCAGATGCTGCGGCGCACACCGATCACATCGCGGCCGATGCGGTTGGTGCGCTGCTCGGGCCGATTGCGGGAAAGCTCGTCGGCGCGTTGATCCTCGTCTCGATCTTCAGCGCCACGAATGGGTTGATGCTCACGGCGCCGCGAATGTATTTCGCGATGGCACGCGATGGTGTGTTCTTCAAGCGTCTTGCGATCGTCGATCCGCGATTCGGAACGCCGGCGGTTGCGATTCTCGCGATCGCGGCGTGGTCTGCGGTACTCGCAGCGACGGGGACGTTCGAGCAGCTGCTCACGTACGTCGTGTTCACGGGCTGGATCTTTTACGCGCTCGGCGCGCTGAGTGTATTCGCGCTGCGTAAACGTGAGCCGAATACTCCGCGCCCGTTCAAGGTGCCCGGGTATCCGGCGACGCCGATGTTCTTCGTCGCGTCCGCGCTGCTGCTGGTGTTGAACACTGTCGTCGCGCAACCAGGGCGCGCCGCGGCGGGATTGGGCGTCGTGCTTCTCGGAACGCCCGCCTTCTATCTCTGGCGCGGCCGATCGCGCCGAGTGCCTGTGATTCCAACGTCAGACACGGTGGGGCGCTGATATGTGGAGCTCGGATTGTCGTTGCGACGTTCTGCGTTTCGTTGCGAACGGAAAGAGACGGTGCCTCGCCTGGAGCAGGACGACACGCGTGGTGACGGCGCTCGGGTTTGCGCTGGCGAGTGGCTGCGGCGGCGCGCGCAGTGCGAACGTCGGCAGCGCGAGTGAGCCAGCGGACGGGATCTATGATGTCGTCATCGCGAACGGCCGCATCGTGGACGGAGCCGGCAATGCGTGGTTCTACGGCGACGTCGCAATTCAGGGCGATCGCATTGCGAAGATCGTGCGTCGCGGATCGCAGACACCGTTGGCTGCGCGCCGGCGCATCGACGCAACCGGGATGGTGGTCGCGCCGGGCTTCATCGACATCCAGGCAGGGGGCAACTACGTCTCTGGCGATGGACGTGACGTCAGCAAGGTCACCCAGGGCATTACGACGGAGATTTTCGGCGAGGCGTACACTGCCGCTCCGATCAGCGAACTCTCACTCGCGGATGTCTCGCCAGCGGCGGCGACAGCATCGCGAGCGTTCATGGGTCCACATGGTTTCGACGCGTGGCTCCGCGCGATGGAGTCGCACGGAATCTCGCCGAATGTCGGCTCGTTCGTCGGCGCGAGCACACTGCGCGCCTACGGCATGGGCATGCGGATGGGCGCAGCGGGTGGTGCGGCGATGGACTCGATGCGCACCGCGATGCGGAATGCGATGGAGGACGGCGCATTCGGCCTCGGCACAGCGCTCATCTATCCGCCCGGCAATTTCGCGAGCACGGAAGAGCTGATTGAAATCGCAAAGACGATGGCGCCGTATGGCGGCATCTACATCACGCACATGCGCTCCGAGGCCGACAAGGTTCTCGAGGCGATGGATGAAGCACTTCGAATCGGCAAGGAAGGTGGTGTTCCGGTCGAGATCTATCATCTGAAAGCGGCGGGCACGGCGAACTGGAAAAAGGAGGCCGCCATGATCGCCAAGATCGATTCGGCGCGCGCCGCAGGGTTCGATGTGCAGGCGAACATGTATCC
>JBDUCR010000531.1:0-7897 GCA_040003345.1 bacterium | reverse complement strand
GATACTCGCTCGTTGCACTCGCTCCTGCGGGATGACAGATACTCGCTCGTTGCACTCGCTCCTGCGGGATGACAGATACTCGCTCGTTGCACGCGCTCCTGCGGGATGACAGATACTCGCTCGTTGCACTCGCTCCTGCGCGACACAGCGCTTACTGAGTGACACGAAAGAAATCGAAGTCAGCGTAAGACGGACGGTCCCCATCGCGCCTGACGAACAGGCCGACCTTCGCGCCAACCCAGCGACCCTTTTGTGCTTTGAACGGCTCGCCAAGCGAGATCCAGTTCGATCCGGTAGTACTGAACTGAAACTGACACATCGCACCATCGGCCACTACGACGCGAAGCTGCGCGGCAGGGCCAGCCACAGGTGCGGAGGCAAGCTCCTGTTCGCGTGCGCCGCTGGGTGCGTCGAGCACGCGCACGTACACGATCTCATTCGCGCCGGCACGTCGGCGCAGCGCGACGTATGCGTAGTCCATGCCGAAGACGACGAGTCCAGCTTTCGCGTCACCAGCCTGGACCCTTACGCTCGTCGTAGCTGTAAAGCTTGGCGCGGGCAGCTTCTGCAACAACAAACTCGGCACCGACCAGAGATTTGCACTGTCGCTCGGCAATGGCTGCGCAATGAGGCGCAGCAAACCGCGCCTCAGCGAAGACCACGACGGCTGATCGTTGCCCTGCCACTGCCACTGGAGCCCGAGAGACGTCGTGTCGAATTCATCGGACGTCTGCGGCACGAGCGATGGATAGGATCGTCCGACGCTCGGCAGCGATGACGCGAGCACCGGCTCGCCAGTGCCGTCGCCGTCGGCGTCATCGCCAATCACGGGCCAATCGTCGGCACGCCATTTCATGGGCTGCAGATGGACGATGCGTCCATACGCGTCGCGATCCTGGAAGTGCACGAACCAGTCGTCGCCATTCGCGAGCGAGACCCACGCGCCTTGATGCGGCCCATTCACGTCACTGCGGCCCTGCGTGAGCACGATGCGATCCTCGTACGGACCGAGCACGTTGCGTGAGCGAAGTACCGTCTGCCAACCGGTCGACACGCCGCCAGCGGGCGCGAAGATGTAATACCAGCCGCCGCGCTTGTAGAACTTCGGTCCTTCGATAGTTGGGTGATGCGCATGTCCGTCGAACACGAGCGTGCCCTCGTCGAGCAGGTGCGTTCCGTCGCGACTCATGCGATTGACGTGCAACACGCTCTTGATCCCGGCACGACTGTTCGCGAACGCATGAACGAGATACGCGTTGCCATCATCATCCCAGAGGGGACACGGATCGATCCAGCCCTTTGCTGCCTTCACGAGAACCGGCGGATCCCATGCGTCGTCGGGATGATCGGACTTCACCATGAAGATCCCTCGATCGGGATCGCCGTAGTAGATGAAGTATGATCCGTCGTGATAACGGATCGACGGCGCCCAAACACCGTTGCCATGCTGCGGCACATCGAAGTCGGGACCGAGCCGGCGAATTGCATGATTCACGATTCGCCAATGCACGAGGTCGCGCGAGTGCAGAATAGGAAGAGCAGGCACTGCGCCAAAACTCGATGCCGTCATGTAAAAATCTTCGCCGACCCGGATCACGTCAGGATCCGAATAGTCGGCGAAGATGATCGGATTGCGATATTGACCACGCGCAACATCAGGCGCTGCCTGTGCGGAAGCGCGGTTGGTTCCTGTTACCGACACGAACAGCATCAACGCCAGAACAGCGCGCGCGCCGTGAAGCTTCTTCGAAGCCACTCAACTCGTCATCGACACGATCCCCACAGTGGGTTCTGATCGAGCAACGGATTGAGATCGCACGCCCGCTGCGGGATAGGCATCAGCTTGAACTTGTCGACGATGTCCGTCTGTGCCTTGGGATACTTGCTGTTCTTGAACGCGTTCGCCTTGCCGAGCGCCATGCTCGCGGCGACGCGAGCCTTTGCCCAATCCCAATTGCGCTGACTGTCGAAGTAGCCGTTCGGGCCTTCCATCGTGAGCTCGAGGCGACGCTCATGAAACACGGAATCCCTGAACGCCCCTTTGGAGAGACCGGCGATTTGCGCCGGAAGGCCAGCACGGGCGCGCACAGCGTTCAACGGCACATACGCCGCCGCCGTCGGACCGGAGATCTCGTTGATCGCTTCGGCCTCCAGCAACAAATTGTCGGCGTAACGCAGGATGATGTAGTTCGCTTCGTCATCCGTCGTCGAGAGCGAGTCGAGAAACTTGTGCATGTACGGCGTGTCCGCGCCGTACGGCTTGGACGCCGACTGCGTCGGATCCCATGCGACGACGGCATTCGCCTTGTTGACGAAGGAGAGCTGCCACGTCTTGTCGCGACGTTTGTCAGCAAGCGTGAACTCGTCGAAAAACGGCTGCTCGGCCGTGAAGGAACCGTTCTGCGACGACCCGTAGTTCGAGCTGCGCGGCGCGACCTGGTTGGACACGTGACAACCCGCGCCGCTGATGCGCGTGCACTGGATGTCGAAAATCACCTCGGAGTTGACCTCGTGCTTCAAGTCGAAGAGGTCGCCAAAGTTGGCGAGGAGCGAATAGCCTTCGTTCGCATCGACGTCCTGCAACAGCGTGAGTGCCGTCTGATAATCCGTTGGCGATCCACCGCCTGCACCGGCGCGCTGAATGTACGCCTTGGCCAGTAGCGTCTTCGCGGCTCCGCGCGAGGCACGACCGGCATCGGCGGCGCCGTAAGTGCTTGCTTTCGGCAGCACCTTGATCGCATCCGTGAGATCCTGAATGATGAGCGCGTACACTTCACCAGTCGTCGCACGCGCCTTCTGCAGGCTGTCGAGCGACGTGGTCTCCACGGTCTCGAGCGGAACGCCACCGAAGAGGCGCACGAGGTTGAAGTAGTTCAGTGCGCGGAGAAACTTCGCTTCGCCGACGATACGATCGCGAAGCGTGGCGTCCATGCTGATGCCGGGCACACGTGCGATGACACCATTGGCGCGATTGATGATCGAGTACGCGCCGAGCCAGCTCTGGTAGATGTAGTTGTGCGACGGTGTGAAGGTGTAGTTGTCAACGAGGCTGCGCTCGTTGCCGGCGCTCAGATATGGCGTCTGCATCTCCGTCGGGAATTCGACGAGCATGACGAAGAGGCCGCCGTAATAGTTGGTGCCCGACGTGTTCTCGAGGCCCGCATACGCACCGTTCACCGCGGCGAGCGCATCGGCAGTGTTGTTATAGAAATTGCCGGGACCGACGAAATCGATCGGAGTCTCGGTGAGAAACTTGCTCTCGTTGCATGCGCCGAGCGTGAGTGCCGCCATGGCGGCAAGCGCGAGGGCACGGATGTCGTTCTTCATGTCGTCCTCGCTCAGTAGGAAAGATTGGCGCCGAAAATGAACGTGCGGGCCAGCGGATACGAACCGATGTCGATGCCCCGATTCGTGTTGCCGATGCCGAGACTGCTCACGTCGGGATTGAAGCCGCTGTACTTGGTCCACGTGTAGACGTTCTGGCCCGTGACGTAGATGCGCGCGCTGCTCGTCACGCCGCGTAACCATTGCTGCGGGATGTCGCGCGCGAGTGTGATCGTGCGCAGTCGCGTATACGAGCCGTCTTCAATGAGCTCACTCGTGAAGTCGGAGCCGAGGAATCCGATACCCGACCCGATCTTGGCGAACTGGCCGTTTGGATTCGTTGGAGACCATGCGTCCTCGACGCGCGATCGGAGCACATTTCCGCTCGGGCTCGCGCCCTCGAGACGATAGAGATTCAGGTTGAAGATCTTTCCGCCGTAGGTGCCGTCGAGCAGCGCGGAGAGCTGGAAGCCCTTGAAGCTCACGCTGTTCTGCCAGCCGAGCGAAAAGTTCGGCGACGGATCACCGATGATCGTGCGATCGTTTGCGTCGATCGTACCGTCACCGTTCACGTCAACGAACTTAGAGCTGCCGAGGCCCGGAACGTTTGCCGTCTTGGTCACTGCCTTGTAGGCGTTGAGCGTCGCGGAATCGCGGAAGATGCCGTCGATCTGATAGCCGAAGAACACGCCGATGGGCTGACCCACCTGCACCACGCTGCCCGCCGCCTTGATGTCGCTGTTGATCGAGCTCGCGAACAGACGCTGCACACCACCGAGGTCCAGCACCTTGTTGCGATTGCGCGTGTAGTTGATCGTCGTCGTCCAGCTGAACGCGCCAGCTTTCTGATCGCCACGAATCATCTGGATGGTTGTACCGAGCTCGAGACCCTTGTTCTCGATTGAGCCGGCGTTGACGTATGCCGTCGTGAATCCCGCTTCGGAGGGGAGATCGATCTGCAGAAGCAGGTCGTCGGTCTTCTTGTGATAGTAGTCCGCCGTGAAGCTCACACGATCCTGATACATGCCGAGGTCGACGCCGTAATCCACCTGCTTCGTACTCTCCCATTTCAGATCGGCGTTGCCGAGCGTCGATGGATAGTACGCTGCACCAATTGAGCTGCCGAAGACGTACTGACCAGAGTTGAGATGCGTCAGCGACTGATACGGCGCGATGGACGGATTGCCCGCGACACCATACGACGCGCGGAGCTTTAGTTGATCGATCGACGTGAAGCGGCGCATGAATGGCTCTTCCGACACGCGCCATCCCACGGCGGCCGAGGGAAACACGCCATATCGGTGATCGGCGCCAAAGCGTGACGACCCGTCGCGACGAGCCGTCGCGGTGAAGAGATACTTGTCGGCGAGCGTGTAGTTGATGCGGCCGAGGTACGACGCGAGTGCTGTCTTGATCGTGCCGGATGCGAGCGTAGGGCCGCCGGCTTGATTGCCCGAGCCGATGCTCTCGAAGCCAGTGACGTCGCTAACGAAGTTGCTGTTGTTCAACTGTTCGCGAACCTGCGTCTGCTGCTGGCGCGTGTAACCACCAACTGCCTGCAGATGATGCAGCGACCCGATCGTCTTGTCGTAGCTGAGCGTGTACTCGTTGAGCCAGCTCGTCGAGTTCAGGGTTCCGCGAAGGGCGCGACCATTGAGTCCCGCGCCCTGAAGCGTCGTGCGCGGGTAGTACGTGTCGCGCGAGCGGTTCGAGAGATCCGCGCCGATGTTCGTGCGGAAGGCGAAGCCGTGTCCGAGTGCGTAGTCCCCAGTGACGCCAGCGAGTATGCGCGTGTCGCCGAGCTCGTCCTGCACGTCGAACGCGCTGGCGACTGGATTGGGAATGTTGCCGCAGCTGATGCCGACCGCGGTGAGCACCGTCGGGCAATCGGTGGAGACGAGCGAATACGCGCCGTCCGTGCGCCGAACCGGCATGATTGGCAGGTACTGAAGTGCGGCGCCCACGGCACCGGCACCAGCATTGAACGACCCATCCGTCGGCACCTGACTGCTCGACACTCGGCTCACGAGCAGGTTGCTTGCGAGCTGAAGTCTGGTGCCGACCGCTTGACTCAGATTTCCGCGGAGCGACATGCGCTTGAAGTCGGAGCCGGAGACAATGCCCGACTGCTCGAGCACCCCGCCCGATACGGCGTATCGCGTCGCGTTATCGCCGGCCGAGCCGCCCGTGAGTCCGAGTTGGAAGCTCGTGATCGGCGCAGAGCGGAAGATCTGATCCTGCCAATTCGTGCCGACGCCGATCGAGTCGACGTTGGGGAATGGCGTCGTCGGAGTCGTCTGTGCCTGCGCCCATGCGTTCGCGAACTGCGCGAACTCCGTGGCGTTCAGGATGTCGTAGCGCTTCGCGACGTTCTGAATGCCGGAATACGTATCGAGCGTGACCTTCGGAGCACCTGGTGCGCCGCGCTTCGTCGTAATGATGACGACGCCATTCGCGCCGCGTGCGCCATAGATCGACGTCGCGGATGCGTCCTTGAGGATCTCGATGGACGCGATGTCGTTCGCGTTGATCGTCGCGAGCGGATTGGCCGGAACGGTGACCGAGGCATCTCGGCCGCCATCTGTCGGGCTCGACGACATTGGATTGTTCTCGACGGGAAAGCCGTCGATGATGTAGAGTGGCTCGTTGCTGCCGGCCATCGACGATCCGCCACGGATGCGAATGGAGATGCCGCCGCCTGGCGCGCTCGAAGCAGTGCTGACGATGACACCCGGCGCCGCGCCCTGAAGTGTCTGCTCGAGCGAGGTGATTGGTGTCTGCTCGACCTGCGGCGTCACCGATGCAACCGAGCCAGTGAGGTCGGAGCGTTTCTGCGTTCCGTAGCCGACGACGACGACCTGATCGAGCGTGACGCTGACGCGCTTGAGCTGCGCCGCGTGCACTGTCGTTCCACCGGGCGTGACGACGATCGAATCGCTCCGCGCGGCGAATCCGAGTCGGGAGAAGCGAAGCTGATATCGGCCCGGCGCGACGTTGGTCATGGCGAAGCGACCATCAACGCCGGAGCGCGCCCCGATCGTGGTTCCTGACAGGGCGATGCTCACGTCCGCGATGGGCTGGCCGGATTCCGATTCCGTGACAACGCCGGTAATGCGTCCCGGAGCATTTTGCGCGACGGCGGTGGTCGCACAGCAGAGGGCGGTGAGCAATGCGAGGACTCGCGTCCATCTCATTGTGAATCTCCTGGTAGGAGCCATTGGTGTTGGCCGTGTGGAGGCGGAAGAGAGCCGAGCGACGTGAGCGGGAGAGTCGGGTTGGTGTCGCGTGGCGCGATAATGCGATCGTGGGTCCGCGCGGCGCGGCCCATATTGTTCAATAATCGAACAAAAAGGGCAAGTGGCAATTTTTCGCTGTTAAGTGACGTGCTGACAAGGGAGTGACCGTCGGCAGGTACCCGGAGTCCACTGGTCGTATTGACAATATCAATTCGGGACGCCCTGTTTGTCCCATCATCGAACAATCGACCCAGCGCGTGCAAATCGACGCCGACACTCTCGCCCCGCTCTACCAGCAAGTCGCCGCCGACATCAGGCGCCAGGTCGTCTCAGGCGAGATGCCCGTTGGCTCGCAGATCCCGCCACATCGCGACCTCGCCGTCCTCTACGGCGTCTCGATCATCACGATCAACAAGGCGCTCGCCGGACTCGTGAGCGAAGGTGTCCTCTACAGTCATGTGGGCCGAGGGACGTTTGTCATGGTGCGGCCTGCGTCGACGTCGGGGAGCGCGGCGTCCACCACCATCGGATTCGTCCTTCGCGATCTCAGCAGCCCGTTCTTCTCACTCGTCGCACATGGAGCCCAGGAGCGCGCCGACTCACTCGGCGTCGGAATCCTGTTCGCGTCCAGCTCCAATCGGCTCGATCGTGAAGAAGAGCAATTGCGTCGGCTGCGCACACTCGGCGTGCACGGATTGATCGTTGTGTCGATGAGTCGGACATCTCGACTGAGCGAATCGATCCAGCTGCTGCACGACGCCGACTTTCCATATGTGATGGTCTCCTACACGACAGGCGACGATGTGCCGTATGTCGGTGTCGACCTCGCGGAAGCGGGACGTCTTGCTGCGCAGCATCTGCTCGCGCAGGGTCGGAAGCGATTCGGCTACGTGATCGACAAGGTGGGCAGCCTCAATGGTGAGCTGCGCGTGAGCAAATACAGGCAGACCATTGCTGATGCCGGATTGACGATCGATCCTGCGTTCGTGTTCGAGTATCCCTTCGAGGGCGAGTGGAACGACTACAAGTCCGGTTACGCGGTCGGTGAGCAAATCGCGTCACTCCCGACGCGGCCCGACGCAATGTTCGCCTTCAACGACCTCGGCGCACTTGGAATGCTCGATGCGCTGACTGACGCGGGAGTTCGCGTGCCTGACGACGTCGCAATCGTGGGGCTCGATGATATCGAGATGGCGGCGCGGTCACGCGTTCCGCTCACCTCGGTACGGCAGCCGGTGAATGAGATCGGTGCACGTGCGCTGGACTTCGTACTTTCGCGCATTCGCGGCGAGCATCCGCAACGACGGCAACTTCTCCAGCCCGAACTGATCGTGCGC
>JBDUCR010000399.1:0-26003 GCA_040003345.1 bacterium | reverse complement strand
ATGCCGGCGTATTTGCCATTCGTCTGCTGCGAGAAGCTCGCGAGCTCTTTCGGAGAGAAGAGCTCACTGTAGGGATCGTTGAGCTCCTTCACGAGCCCCTTCGCCGCCTTCTCGTAGAGCGCCGCCGCACTCACGGTGTCGACGAAGCGCTGCGAGACGAGGTTGAGAACCTGATCGAGAACGCGCGCACCATCAGTGGTGGTGCGGTTCTGAATGAGAAAGCCGCCTGCTGCGATCGGCAGGAGCAAGAGCGCGAAGAGAGCCGAGCGACGACGCATGGCAACCTGTTGGATAGGGAAAGACGTCCGTATGTATACGATCGAACTGCACGGAGGGTTCCTCCGAGCGTATTACGCAAAGGATTAGCCGGACCCTTCCGTACGTGACGGATCCTCGGGCTCGCCGTGCTCCCAAATGACCCGCCACGCCATCTGCCGGCCCTGCCGGAAGCGTTTGCGGCTGAGCCGCAGGCCGCGCGGCGTGAGCAGCACAGTGTACGGCTCGCCATCGATCTCTATCTCGCGCCGGAGCGGCTCGGTCAGCTTTGTGGTCATGTCATACCCATCTCTACCGAAAGGTGAGGCGGTGTCAGCCTTGTCGCGAGCCCAGCATATAGTCCACGAACCATTCCCGCTGCTGTTGGCGGATGACGGCGTTCCGAAGCACCCCAGCGGCAACAAGCATATCGTGCGCCGGCTGCAGCACGCGCTGCAGGTGCGACGGATAGCGCTGCGTCAACGGAAGCTGTTCGGCCAGACGATCGAGCGCGATACGCCACGTCAGCCGTTCCTCCTCGCGTGCCACTTCGAGCAGCCGGTACAGACGTCGGGCAACTGGTGAGCCCAACGACAAATAGCACGCCGCGGACAAGCTGACGACATGATCTGCGGCAAGGTTCTCACGCACCACGGCAGACAGCGTCACCCGCGCCACCCCCGGTTCCGCCGTGTTCATCGCATTGAACAACGGCAGCTGCTCGCGATCCATCGTCCGTCGACGCTCGACCGCGACCGCCGTGAGAATACTGAACCGCACGTCGCTTCGCCCGCTGCCCGCCATGCTCTCGTACATGCCCGTTGATTCGAGCGTCGTTCGCTCGAGCCGGCCAAGCGCGGCGCGGAGCTGCTCATACGTCCGTCCGTCAACGCGCCGACCCATCGCACGCAAAAACGAATGCAGCGTGAAGGTGATGACGCCGTCAGACGGCTGGTCAGCGTCATTGTACCGTCGGAGCAGCTCGACGTAGACGTCCTGGTCGAAGGTACCGGGGAGACGATCGTCCGGGCTTGGCAGCACACGCCAACGACGTCCCTGTGCATCGGCGAACACAATCGCGTCGTCCTCCGCCGAGTCGCTGAGGCGGAAGAACGGCAATGCCTCGAGCGAGCGGTCGAGGCGAATGGCTCGTGAGGCAGTTCGACGCCTCGCCACGACGCTCACACGGATCCGGTCAACGGACGGGAATGACCTGGCCGCTGACGGCGCGGGCATCCTCGGAGCACAGCCAGAGCACCACCTTCGCAACATCCTCACGCGAGACGTACGCGACCTCGGAGCCCATCGTCGCAATGTTCGCCGCGGTTCGAATGCTTGTCGGTGCGACCGCGTTCGCGCGAACTCCACGTGAAGCCTCCTCCTGTGCGATCGACTGCATCAGGGCCACGAGCGCACTCTTCGACGCAGCATACGCCGAGACTCCGGCGGTGCGTCCGCCGGGCAGGACTGCCGCGGACGCAAAGAAAACGATCGAGCCCTTCGTGGTGCGCAGCATGGGCAGAAAGGCACGCGCGGTGAGATACGCCGTCGTCGCATTCACCGCGAACTGACGCGTCCAGAGCGCGGCGTCGCTTTCCGCTACCGGTCCGCTCGACGTGAACCCGCCAGCGAGATGTACGAGCGCATGCACCCGCCCTCCCGTAGCGTCACGCACACGCTCGGCAAGCGCCGCAACGGCTACTTCGTCAGCGAGATCGACCCCGAGGCCGGCCGCGCGACGTCCAGCGTTCACCAGCGCGTCAGCCCGAGCGCGTGCTTCGCTCTCCTGCCGATCAACGAGAAAAACGCGCGCGCCAAGCTCCGCGAACGCGCCAGCAACTGCTTCCCCGACCTGACCTTCGCGTCCCACACCGGTCAACACCACACTGCGTCCTGCGAAATCCATTTGCCTCTCCTTCCAACCACTGAACCCGGATGCACGTCAACAGCCGAACTCGGCTCTTGGCATGAAGTATGTGATGTCGAGTGCTCAAATGCGAAAAATGCTCAGGGTCAAACGAGTCAGCGTGGTGCTCGGAGTGCTGCTCGTCGGTGCGCTTGCGCTCGTCGGCGTTCTATCGATCACTCGCGGTACACCAGTGCAGGCGGTCGTCGTCGTCGGTGGCAAGAATGGCCCCCCTCGGCTCGACGACTCACTCTTCACGCAGACGGTGGAGCTTTACACGGGCCTCCATCTCACGAAGGGAAATTCCGCGCAGATCGCGCTCAACGGCGGTACGTATCCGCAGCTATGGCGCGATCTCCGCTCGGCGCGGCACACGATCACCGTGCAGATGTACTACTCGCAGCGGGGGGCGGTGACCGACACGATGACCGCAATTCTCATGGAGCGAGCGAAGGCCGGGGTTCGCGTGCTGTTCGTGCTCGATGCATTCGGTTCACAGAACCTCAAGCAAGCGTGGGCGGACAGCCTGATTGCCGCCGGCGTCGAGATCGGTGTGCTCCGTAAGCTGCATTGGTACTCGTTGCACAATGCGACCGATCGTTCGCATGTGCGCGTCGTGGTGGTGGACGGTGAGGTCGCATATACCGGCGGCTTCGGTCTCGCCGACTACTGGCTGGGCGATGGGAAGCACAAGGGTCAATGGCGGGAAACCAACGTGCGCTTCGAAGGGCCGTCGGTGATGGGCCTTCAGGCGGCCTTCGCCGCGGCGTGGGCGGAGTGCACCGGCGAGCTCATTTTCGGCGACACGTTCTTTCCCAAGACGGCATTTCAGGACGTGGACGGAGGCGTCACGGGGGGAGTGTTCTTCGCCTCACCGACGACAGGCAGCACCCCCGCCGAGCGATTCATTGCGTTGTCGATTGCGAGTGCGAGGAAGACGCTGTACGTGAGCAACTCGTACTTCGTTCCTGACGATGACTTCCGGCGATTGCTGCTCGACGCCCGCAAGCGCGGAGTGGACGTTCGCATCCTGACGGTGAGCAAGGAGACGGACGTGAAGACCACGTGGTGGGCAGGCCGCTCGCGTTACGAGGAGTTGCTCAAGGGCGGCGTTCGCATCTACGAATACCAACCCGCGATGATGCATGCCAAGACATTCAACATGGATGGCATGTGGGGCTCGATCGGATCGATGAACTTCGACAACCGGTCGCTCGCGTTCAACAACGAGTCGAATTTCGTGTTCATGGACCGCGGACTTGGCGCGCAGATGGATTCCATTTTCATGGATGATCTGTCGCGCGCGGAGGAGATCCTCCTACCGGAATTTCAGAAGCGCCCGGCATACAGGCGCGTGATCGAGAATGCTGCAGCGCTGCTCTCGCGCCTGCTTTAGACTCGGGGCGAGCGCCGTCAGCGAATATCCGCGCGGCCAAGCGCAGCGCGCACGGCTTCACGCATGGCGACGAGTGCTTCGTCGCGGGCGGCCGGCGCATCGTCGCGAACGTGAATCTCGATGCCATCTGCGACTGGCACCCGGCGCCAACTCGCTGATCGATCGTCGTCGGTGTTGCGCACGGCGACGTCGGCTTGTGCGCCGAGTGCAGGGGCGAGCGATGCAGCGACGCGGCGCTCGAGGGCGTCGCCGGTGACTTCCTTCATCTCGCCCTTGATCGTCTCCAGCGTCGCACCTTCGCGCTGGCGGATCTTGATCGAGAGCAGCTGCAGCAGGTGGCGATAGTTGTACGTCGCAGCAGTGCCGGCGCCCTCGGGGCGGTCGAGCAGCCGGTTCGCGACATAGAAGCGCACCGACCGCGCACTTGGTGCACTGCGTGCGGACGCGTTGGTGGGACGAATGCCGGCGGCGTCCACGAGCGCGGTCACGTGCGCCGCGAGCCCGCGTGCATTCCAGGGCGCGTGGCGCGAGTGTGCGCGCAACAGCGCGACGGGAGAGAGAGTCGGTTCCGGCATAGCGGCGGAAGATAACAGAAGCCTCATGCCGCAGCGACGGGAAACAGACGTCGCTGCTCGCGTGTCGTGCGCGCTATGCGGGAGGCAGGACGATCGTCGCGGTGGTTCCGAGCTCAGGAGTGCTCGCGAGCGAGATCGTGCCGCCGTGTTGTTCGATGATGCGTTGGCAGAGTGCGAGGCCGATTCCCGTGTTGCCGGGCTTCGTGGAGAAGAAGATCTCGAACACGCGGGGCAGCACATCGGGTGGAATCGCCGCGCCGCCGTTGTGCAGCCGGCAACTCCATCCGCCGTCGTCGAGCAGTGACGTCGTCAGTGTAAGGTCGCTTCCTTCCGGTGCAGCGTCGGCAGCGTTCACGAGCACATTGAGCAGCGCCTGCGACAGCTGCTGCGCGTCGATTGCGCAGCGGGCGGGTGTTTCGCTGTGCGATCGATTCAGCAGCAGGGCGCGGCTCTCGAGGAGTCCGCGCTGGCTCACGATGACCTCGTCCCACAGCGTATCGGGATCACCAGGCGCAAGGTGAATCGGATTGGGACGTCCGTACTCGAGCAGTGAGGCGACGAGTCTGTTGAGCCGCTCGACCTCACGGAGAATTCGTCCGACGTTCTTCTCGACAACCGGATCATCCTTGACCCGAAAGCGAAGCAGCTGTGCGGCAGACGAAATGCCGAAGAGCGGATTACGCAGCTCGCCTGCGACCCCCGCCGCGAGATCGCCGATTG
This sequence comes from bacterium, assembly GCA_040003345.1. Lineage (GTDB taxonomy): Bacteria > Gemmatimonadota > Gemmatimonadetes > Gemmatimonadales > Gemmatimonadaceae > AG11. The sequence goes on along the minus strand of JBDUCR010000399.1, from coordinate 21,151 downwards.
CCTGAAGTCTCCGCCTGTCTTCCGGTTGCATGTCGGATATTACGGGTGGTCCGCGACGGACGGAAGCAAACGCAAGACGGGGCGTGACCAAAGCGGCCACACCCCGTTACTGCTACGGCACAAGAGGGACTCTACCGGCGTCCCTTCTTTGCCGCCTTCTTGACCGGTCCTTTCTTGGCGGCGGCCTTCTTTGCCGGCGCCTGACTGGTGGCTTTCTTCACCGACGTCTTTCCCGCGTTTTTCTTCGCGGGAGCCTTTTTCGCTGGCGATTTCTTGGCAGCGGCCTTCTTTGCCGGCGCCTTTTTGACAGTGGTCTTCTTGGCTGGAGCCTTCTTGGCTACGGCCTTTTTCGCAGGCGCCTTTGCTGGTGCCTTGGCGGGCGCCTTGGTTGGTGCCTTGGCTGGTGCCTTGGCTGGTGCCTTGGCAGGCGCCTTGGCTGGTGCCTTCGCGATTGGTTTGGTGGCCGCTTTCGCCGGAGATTTAGCGGGCGCCTTGGCTGCAGGCTTGGAGCCGCCGTTCGCCATCTTGCCACCACCGGAACCGCCCTCGAATGCCGAGCCGCGGTTCACTGATGTCTTGTTACCGGGATCCTTGCTCGCCGGGTGCTTCGAGGCGGTCACCGGAGCCTTCGCATTGCCTCCTGACGCGCCGCCACCCGACGGCGGCGAGATCGGCCGTCCGCTGCCGCCAGACTTCGGCGCGCGCGCCACGACGAGTGGACTCTCTTCATCCTCGTCGTCGCCTTCTACGACCGGAGTCGCAAGGCCGCCCTCTTCATCGTCGTCATCGGAATCATCGGTGCTGTCCCACAGATCGTCACTGTCATCCTTGTGGGTGGTCCAGCCGCCGTCCTCCTCATCGTCATCGTCATAAGACGATGACCCGCCACCGCCGCCGCCGTACCCGAGATCATCGACGTCATCGTCGCGATCGGAGAATCGGAGGGATTCGTTCAACTCGTCACCGCGCGGCATTACCGCCTCCTCTGGAGATTGGACAGTCGGACCTGAGAGTCGACTAGATGTCGCGGCCCCGGTGCACGTCACATGCCTTTCGACGTCTTCCGGGTCGCGCCTTCGCTACAACTCAACTCCCTTGTAAGGCCGCGCGCGGAATCCGTCAAGCGGAATCCGCGCGCGTGGTGTCTTTCGCCCGCCTCGACGACCGCGAAATCAGTCGCCGATCGCGGGCTCCGGCACCGGGCCGCCACGGGCATCGTGCTCGGAGGCCGACGTGAGTCTGGCGCTCACCCATGCCCCGACATCGTCGAGGAAAGTGTACATGACCGGGACAACAAAGAGCGTGAGCACGGTGGACGTGATCAACCCACCGATCACCGCACGCGCCATCGGAGCGCGTGCCTCGGCACCAGCTCCCAGTGCGAGCGCCAGGGGCAACATGCCGAAGATCATCGCCACGGTCGTCATGATGATCGGTCGCAAGCGGATCCGCCCCGCCGACAGCAGCGACGCCCGGCGATCCTGGCCCTCAGTGCGAAGCTGATTGGTGAAGTCAACCAGAAGAATCCCGTTCTTGGTCACCAACCCCATGAGCATGATGATTCCGATCATCGTCATGACGTTGATGTTGCCCCTGGTGAGCAGCAGCGCGAGGACCACCCCGATGAAGCTCAGTGGCAGGGCGAGCATGATCGCCAGCGGCTGCAGAAAAGAGCCGAACAGCGACGCCAGGATGAGGTAGATGAACACGACGGCGAGCGCGAGCGCGCTCATCACGTAGCCCTTCGTCTCTTCGAGATTCTGCACGTCGCCCGTGAAAACGACGTGATAACCCGGCGGAAGTCCGATCTTGTCGATTGCGAGCTGAACGTCTCGCGCGACGTCTCCCATCGCGTACCCGGGCAGCACACCAGCCCGGATCGTGACCTGTTGCTCGAGCTGCCGGCGCTCGATCTGCTGTGGCCCCACACCAGCCCGCACGTCAGCCACCTGCGAGAGCGGAACCATACTCGGCGTCGATTTGCCTGGATCGGTGTAGGTGCTCGCCACCGGGAGCTGCGAGACATCTTCCGCCGAGGTGCGCAGCGAGTCGGGAAACACGACCACGACGTCGTGCGAGAAGCCCTGGGCGTCCTCCCAGGTGGTGGCACGCTGACCGGAAAAGAGCGGCTGAAGCGTCGCCGCCACAGCGCCAACACCGAGTCCGGAGCGCCATGCTTCCTGACGGTCTACCCGCACGTCGAGCTGCGGAATGTCGCCGTCTTCGCTGGAGTTTGGCTCGGCCACGCCAGGCACCGAGCGTACCGCCTGTAACGTGCGCTCTGCGGCGATCTTGAGTCGCGACGCCTCGGGGCCCTGCACGTTCACCTGGATGGGCTGCTGGCCACGGCTGAAGATCGACGACTGGCCCGTGATCGATGGACGTACGCCCGGAATCTGTTTCAGCTTGCCACGGAGGTCGCCCTGAATCGCGAACAGTGAGCGCTCATGTCCAGGCTTGAGCTTCACGAAGATCTGTCCCTGATTCGGCGTCCCGCGAAAGCCACCGCCGACCGACAGATAGGTGAAATCCGTCTCCTTCTGCTTCTGGAGGAAGCCCGCAATCTCACGACCCTTCTCGAGCGTGTACTCGAGCCGCGAGCCCGGTGGCGTGCGGAAGCTCACACTGAACTCGTCGCCGTTCACATCGGGCATCCACGTGAAGCCGAGCTTTGGAATGATGACGAAACTCGCGACAATGGTTGCCGCCGCGGCGGTGATCACGATAATGCGATGGCCGAGCGCCCACGCGAGCCAGCTCGGATAGCGGTTGGCAACGCGCTCGAACCAGTCGTTGAATGCAAACGCCCCGCGGCGAATGAAGTTCGCCTTGCGACGCTGTTCCGCCTGGTGCTCGCCGCCATCGTTGACGGAGTGCTCGACCTCCGGATCGGCCCACTTGCTCGAGAGCATCGGATCGAGTGTGAAGCTGACGAAAAGCGAGACGAGCACCGCGAACGCGACAGTGACACCGAACTGGAAGAAGATCTTGCCGATGATGCCGCCCATGAAGGCGACGGGAATGAATACCGCGATGACGGCGAGGCTCGTCGCCGTGACCGCGAGTCCGATCTCGCTGGTACCTTCACGCGACGCGGAGTCGTGATCCTTTCCCATCTCGAGATGGCGCACGATGTTCTCGCGCACTACGATGGCGTCGTCGATCAGGAGACCGATCGCCAGTGACAGTGCGAGCAGCGTCATGGTGTTCACGGTGAAGCCGAACACCCACATCGTGAAAAACGCGCTGATCATCGACACGGGAAGCGTGAGTCCCGTAATCACCGTGCTCCGCCACGAGTTGAGAAAAAGGTAGATGATCATGATCGTGAGAATCGCGCCGAGGACGATCGTGATCTCCACGTCGGTAAGCGACTCGCGAATGCGCTTCGAGTCGTCGCGGATGACGGTCAGGCGGATGTCCACCGGCAACTGCTTCTCGAGCTCGACGACCGCGGCGCGCACTGCGTCCGCCACTTCCACCGTATTCGATCCGGAGATCTTGAGAACGTCGAGCGAGACGGCGGGAGTGTTGTTGATTTCCGCGCCCGTGCGCCGATTCTCTGCGCCATCGACCACGGTGGCGACATCGCTGATGCGAATGGGCGTGCCGTTGCGGACTGTCACCGGAATGTCGGCGAAGGCGTGCGGATCGACGATGCGTCCTGTGACACGCACCAGCCGCTCGGTCGCGCCACGTTCGATGCGGCCGGCGGGCACTTCCTGATTCTCCTGCTGGAGTGCGGCAGTCAACTGTGCCGGCGACAGTCCGTACGCCCGCATCGCGTTGGGATCGACCTGGACGCGAATCTGTCGCGGATTTCCGCCGATGATGTTCACGCCACCAACGCCGGGTATGGCTTCGATGCGCGTCTGCACGACTTCGTTCGCGAGATCGGTGATCTCGCGAATCGGACGCTCCGTGGACTGCAGCGCGATCGACATGATCGGTGAGTCGTTCGGATCGAAGTGCTGAATGATCGGATCCTGAATGTCCTGCGGCAGATTCCGTCGAATGCGCGCGACCTTGGCCTGCACGTCCTGCTGCGCCAGACCGACATCCACTCCGAGATTGAAGATGAGGCGAACGATCGACACGCCCTCGAGCGAGGTCGAGCTGATCTCCTTGATGCCCTGCACCGTGTTGAGTGCTTCCTCGATGGGCTTGGATACGTCGCGCATCATCACTTCCGGCGAGGCACCGCTGTACGTCGTCTGCGCGATGACGACGGGATACGTGATGTCCGGATATTCGTCGATGGCCAATCGCTGATAGCTGACGACCCCCAGCACGACGAGCGCCACCATCATCATGGTGGCGAATACCGGTCGCTTGATCGAGATGTCCGAGAGAAACATGACCGTGACCTTCCGTTCGATGAATTGGCTTACTGCTTCTTCGCGCCCTTCTCTTCGCCAGCGATCGTCGCCTGCATGCCGCGACCGAGCGTACCCACGTTGCCTACGATGACGCGATCGCCCGCCTGCAATCCATCCGTCACCTGCGCGACGCCCTGACGCTCATCCACTGCGCCGAGCTGCACGAGCGTGACGTTGATGGTCTTGCCGTCCAGACGATACACGAACGGCTTGCCGTCTTCCTGTGACTGCCTGAGCGCAGTGGTCGGTACCGTGAGCACATTCGTCAGCGTGCGACTCACGACGCGTCCGGTCGCGAAGGTGCCACCCCGAATTGTGCCGCCGGGATTCGGAATCTCCACGTAGACGGTGATTGCGCGCGTTGCGGGATCGACGGTTGGACTCACGCGTGCCACCCGTCCGTCGAAACGCTTTGAATCCGCAAGAAAGTGTACGATCTGTCCAACCCGCACTTCACCTGCCTGTCGCGCCGGCACTGCGGCAGCGAGCTCCAACGTTCCATTCCGCACGATGGTGAACAGCGGCGCGCCCTTCGCGACATGCGCCGAGCCTTCCACCATCCGCTTGTCGATGATGCCGGTAGCGGGAGCGACGACGCGCGTATCGCGCTGTTGATTGCTCGTTGCGCGCAACCGTGCATCCACCGCCGCGAGCCGTGCACGCGACGCGGCAACCGCCTGCTCCGAGTTCTTGTAATCCCGTTCGGCAATTGCGCCGGCCTTGAACAGCGACGCGTCCTGCTCGAAGGTCCACTGCGCATTCGCGAGATCAGTGCGCGCTGCAGCGCGATCGGCCTCGGCGCTTTTCTGAGTGCTCTCCTGCTCTTCGGAATCGAATTGCGCGAGCAACTGGCCGGTCGAGACCTGCTGGCCTTCGCGCACGTAGACCCTCGTCAGATCGCCTTCGATGCGTGCGCGCACGTCGATCGTTTCAATGGGCCGCAGATCGCCTGTGAGCGCGACGCCCGCTTCGATCGTGGACGGCGCGATTGTCGCAAGATCAGTTGCGGCAAGCGTGATGGAGGGCGACGCACGCCCTGCAGGCGCAGCGCCTGCAGGTGCATTGCCTGCGACAGTGCTGGTGCCGCTCGTCTGTCCTGGAGGACTATCCGGTGGCGAGCCCTTCGCATCCTTCGAGCACGCGCCAACGACGGCAGCCGCAGCGACGAGCGCGATGATGCGTGTGACGCGCGTGAAACGTGAGGTGAGGTTCACTGGCATTGACTATCTCGGATTCGCCGGCGACATGGCCGACGAAGGAATCGGGATGGGACGGCCGAGCGCGCGCGCCAGGTCCGCTGCAGCAAGATAGAGATCGTAGGTTGCGCGGGCTTCCGTGCTCTCCGCGGTGAGCAGTGCGAATTGCGCGTCGGATACTTCGAGCTGCGTGCTCAGCCCGCGCGTGAAGCGAAGCGTCGCGAGACGAAATGCCTCTTCGGCCTCCTGCGAATTTTGCCGGCGCGCCGCGAACACCGCGCTCGAGCGTCGGAGCTCTGCACGGGCACGTGCGACGTCGACCGAGACCTGCTCGCGCTGCTGACGAAGTTGCAATGCCGCGAGCCGTTCCTGCGCCTGCGCGAGATCGAGATTCGATTTGACGCGAAAGCCATCGAACACGGGTACGCTGACATTGAGGCCCGCCTGCCGATCGGAGAACCATCCTCCGTTCTGACAGAGACGTCCGGCCGCAGATCCCGGAGGGCACACCGCTTCCGAAAGTATTCCGCCTGAACCGGGAAAACCCTGCCCGATGGCCGGAAAGGCCTGATATCCGGACTGCAGGAATACAGAGATCGTCGGAAAGAAATCGGCGCGGGCGACCGAGACGCTCAATTTCTTCGAGTCGAGGTTGAGCTCCGCTGAGCGGACCAATGCCCGCTCTTCGGCGACGCTCGTGTCACCGATCGAAGCGAGCAACGATGCCGCGCTCGTGGAGTCAATATGCGTCGTGAGCGACAGCGGCTGATCGATCGACACATTCAACACGCGCTTGAGATCAACCAGCGCGAGCTCACGATCGTTGCGCGCCTGTATTGCCTGCGGCTCGATGTTCGCACGCTCGACACGTGAGCGCAGTACGTCGTAGCGCGCCGCGCGGCCCGCGCGCTCGAACTGTTCGATCTGTGTGAGGCGTGTCGACGCGAGCGCGAGGTTGCGCTCCTGCAGCTCCGCAATGCGATCGGTGTACAGCGCCTGGAGATATGCGCGCTCGACTTGCAGTGTGAGCTGTGCGCGCTGCTCATGTTCGTCGAATCGCGCCGCGTCGCGAATGCGATCGGCGGCACGAGTAGCTGAGATGAGCCGACCACCCTGAAAGAGCGTCTGCGAGAGATTGAGGTTGGCCGTGTACGTGTTGGGCTGATTGAACACGGAGCCGACAGCCTGTCCGCGTGCGCTCTGGTACACGTGCAGATACGAGCTCGTGAGACGCAGCTGCGGCAGCAGGTTTGCACGCGCGTTGGAGTACAGCGCGTCGGCGATATCGATCTGCGCTGAAGCGATACCGACTTCGTCGCTCTGACGCATCGCGATGGACACAGCGTCGCCCAGCGACAGCCGAAGAGAGTCGCTCGAACGGGTGGGCGATGGTGACTGAGCAAAGGCTGCGGTGGAGCGAGCGGCAAGCACAGCGACCACACACGCGCGCGCCAGGCGCCGTGGGGAAAGGCGGGGTGAAAGCATTGAGGAATATACGCTTGCAGTGGGTGAAACGTTGCTGAAGCGACGCTTCGCGACAGGTGCACATACGCGCCGCTACCGACACACGTTTCGCGCGTTCGACTAGAATTCCGGCTACCGCGAACGATGAAAAAACTTGCCCGGGCACCATCATGCCAAAGACACTCATTCTCTTTTACAGCGCCACTGGTAACACCGCCGCTCTCGCGGACCAAGTCGCCGAGGGTGCGCGTTCGGTCCGTTTCAACGAGGTCGACGTCCGGCGCATCGACGACCTTGCGAGCGAGGACGTCATCAATGCGTCGGCCGAATGGAAGGAGCGCCGCGCAGTCTTCGCGGTGAAGTATCAGACACTCGGAAGCATCGATGAGTTGGCAACATATGACGCAATTGTTCTTGGCTCACCGACGCGGTATGGCATCATGGCGGCGGAGCTCAAGCACGTGATTGATCAGGCGGCGCCACTGTGGCAAAAGGGCGCACTCGTGAACAAGGTCGGCTCGGCCTTCACGTCCGTCGGCGCGGCGCATGGTGGTCACGAGACGACGCTGTGGTCGATCATGACGCCGATGGCGCACATGGGAATGATCATCGTGCCACCGGGGTACACAGACCCCGCGCTGTTCGAGGGCGGCAGTGCATCCGGCGCAACCGCGGTGCCTGTGGACGGCGTACCGACGGAAGCGGATCTCGCGGCGGCGCGACATCAGGGCAAGCGCGTCGGCGAGGTGACGGGATGGATCACGCACGCGAAATCCCATCACCATCACTAGTCATCATTAGTCGCTACGCCACCATGGTCTACGCGACGGCGCTCATGTCGTCGAGAAAGGTGAGTGTCTTGCGTCGCAGCACGACACCCTTGAGGGCCAGGAATACCTCGGGATCGAGCAGGCGACCGACATAGCTCTCGAGGTATTCGATCGTCGCGCGCGCTTCCATCGCCTCACGGAATGCGCGCTTCGACGTGATGGCGTCAAAGGCGTCGCAGGCGGCCAGAATGCGACCGCCGATCGTGATCTGTTCACCAACGAGTCCACGCGGATAACCGGAGCCGTCGTAGTGTTCGTGGTGCTCGTGCACGAACTCGAGCGCAACCGGCATGTGTGTGAGCGGTGCAAGAATCTCCATGCCGATGCGCACGTGATCCTGCACGTGCTTGAACTCTTCTGGCGTGAGCGCGCCGGGCTTGTTGAGCACTTCTTCACGCACGCCGATCTTGCCGACATCATGCAGTCGGCCAGCAAGGCGCACATTCTCGACCGTGTCCGCATCGAGCCCCAGCGCCTCCGCGATCGACGCCGCCATCTCGGCGACACGCTGTGAGTGCCCGCGCAGGTAGACGTCCTTCGCCTCCATCGCATTGATGAGCGTTTGTGCGATGCTGACCGTGAGCGCGCGCAACGCGCGCTTCTCCTGCTCCAGCTCGTCGGTGCGAAGCGCGACTTCCTCGCGAATGACCCACTCCACGTTGCGACGCTCGATCTCGAGACTGCGACGGTGAGCCGCGCGCTCGACTGCGCGCTCGAGCTCCTCGAGCTCGATTGGCTTGACGAGGTAGTCCATTGCGCCGTGCGTGAGCGCGTCGGTGGCCGTCGGGGCGTCGTTGACCGCGGTCAACATGAGGACCGCGAGGTCGCCATCGAGTCGGAAGGCATGGGGCAACACGTCGAGTCCCGACATGTTCGGCATACGCACATCACACAACATGATGTCGAAGTGCTCGTGGCTCAGGCGCGCGAGCGCGGCAGCGCCGGACTCTTCGCAGACCGTGTCGAAGCCGCGGCCGCGAAGAAAGCGCGAGAGCGCTTCGCGAACGGTCTCCTCATCGTCAACGACGAGAATACGTGGCTTTGTGGACGCGGATCCTGATGCGCGGAACGCAGAGGTCGCGCGCGGCGCGATACGCTGGATTACTTGAGAGCCTGACACGGAAATGGGGTCGTATGAATGCACGCAGGGGACCGAAACTGAGTATCGGCCCCCCTCGTGAAATCATGAGTTGCTGCAGGCCTTCCAGCGGGGGTATCAGTCGACGAACTCGACCTCGACCGGCTTCGTGATGAGGCCTTCTCTGACGCCGCGCTCGAGAAAGAGCCGGACTGCTTTCCGGCCGCGCTCGCCGTAATCCAGCGTCCAGTCGTTCACATACATGCCGACGAAAGTGTCCGCCTTTTCGCGATCGAGGCCGCGAGCGAACTGCATAGCGTGATCGAGCGCCCCGACACGATGATCCAATCCATACGCGATGCTGTCGCGTAAGTGGCGTGAAATCTTCCGGGTCATATCGGCGCCGAGGTCCTTGCGAATCACGTTGCCGCCCAACGGAAGAGGCAGCCCCGTCTCCTGAAACCACCACTCACCCATGTCCGCGACGAGATGCAGCCCGCGATCACCGAAGGTCAGCTGACCTTCGTGGATCAGAAGCCCCATGTCGACATCACCGTTTACCACGGCGTCCTCGATGAGGTCGAACTGCGTGAACACGGGAGTGAAGTCTGGCTCGTACATCTGGAGCGCCAGAAAGGCGCTTGTGAGCGGTCCAGGAATGGCGATCCGTTTCCCCTTCACATCGGCGCGCGACGCCGGCTCACGGGCAACGAGACGCGGTCCGTAGCGATCTCCCATCGAGGCGCCATGTGGTAGCAGAGCATATTGGTCGCTCAGATACGCGTACGCATGGATGGAAACCGCCGTGACCTCGAGTTCACCGCGCATTGCTCGCTGATTGAGACTCTCGATGTCCTGCAACTCGTGGACGTACGTGAGACCTTCCGTATCGATCTTCCCGGCAGCGAGCGCATAGAACATGAACGCGTCGTCGGAGTCGGGGCTGTGGGCTACATGAATCGTCGTCATCAGGTTCGCTTTCCAGTTGAGCGTGCCGCCGCAATCGCGGCGTCGATGTCAGGCTTGTGCTGCTGGTATTCGGGCAATGCGGCGGCGCGTTCGGTTGTTTCGGCAGAGAGCAGCTTCGTGTCGAACGCGCGAGCCTTCGACTCATCTTTTTCGAGCCGAGCGACTTTGGCGGCGAGAATTAGCCCGAGGAGATGCGTGGGGCGAGTGCGCAGGATCGTGTCCGCTTGTGCGCGTGCGAGCGGGACGTCGCCGCCGACTTCACCGATGCGGCCAAGGTCGTAGCGCTGGTCCAGGCTCATTGGCGAAAGACGTTCGTACGCGGCAACCGCCATCGGCATGAACGTGCGCACGTTCTCGATCTGACCAGCCTCGTACTCGCGCATGATCCGGTCATGCAGGCGTTCTGCCTGCTGCTCGGGCGTCATCTGGCTGATGTCTGGCGCGCGAGGCATGCCGCCAGTGCCTCCGGCGAAGGGCGCATTGGCTGGTGGCGGCGCATCGTCTGGAGGTGGCGGAGCTGGTCGCGCGCCAAAACGCTGGCCGACGACGAGCGCGATCACCGAGAGTAGCGCGATGCCAGCAATCGCCCATGGTACCAAGGCGGCGACATTGCGTGACGGCGCTGACGTCAAGCCCGCAGGCGTACCACAGCGATGACAGAAGCGTGCGCCCGGCGTGAGTGGCGCAGAGCACGTCGCGCAGATCGCGCCGGCGAGAGCGGTTCCGCAGCTCGAGCAGAAGCGACCGATTGCCGGCGCGCCGCAGGATGGGCACGGCTTCGCTGTCGTGTCGTCCGACGGAGTGGTAGATGGATTGGGCGGCGAAGTCATGGGGGGAAAGTAATAGTCGGACAGTGCGACTGTCCTGCACTGCGACTGTCCGACTATCTTTTCGCCCGTGACTCATCCCCGCGCGCTCGTACCGGATCTCAAAGGTGCTGCACCGAAGGACGTGCTCGAGCTGGCCAGCTCGCTCAACGTCGCCTTTCTGCGCCTGCAGTTCACCGACATCCTCGGCGTCAACAAGAACGTCGAAATTCCGTCGTCGCAGTTCGAGAAGGCACTGGCTGGCGACATCATGTTCGACGGCTCGAGCATCGAGGGATTCGTGCGGATCGAGGAGAGTGACATGCTCCTCGCGCCGGATCTGTCGACGTTTCGGATCTTTCCATGGGGCGATCCTGGGCACCGTGTCGGCCGGCTGATCTGCGACGTCAATCTCGCCGATGGATCACCCTTCGCCGGCGATCCACGGGGTGCGCTCAAGCGCGTGCTCAGGGACGCCGCGACGATGGGCTACACGATGAACGCCGGCATGGAAGCCGAGTTCTTCATGTTCAAGCGCGGGCCCAATGGAGAGCCGACGACGCAGACGCACGACGTCGGTGCGTACTTCGACCTCGCGCCAGTGGACCTCGGTGAAGAAGCGCGTCGCGCGATCGTGCAGGATCTCGAGCTCATGGGCTTCGAGGTAGAGGCCGCGCATCATGAGGTGGCGCACGGCCAGCACGAGATCGACTTCCGCTACGCCGATGCACTGACGACTGCCGACAACATCGCGACGTTCCGATTTGTCGTGAAGGTCGTGGCGCAGCGGTTCGGGCTCGCCGCCTCATTCATGCCCAAGCCAATCTTCGGGCAGAACGGCAGCGGCATGCACACGCATCAGTCGCTGTTCAAGGGCAAGACAAACTCGTTTTGGGACAAGAGCGCCGACTGGGAGTTGAGCCAGACAGCGCTGCATTACATCGGTGGATTGCTGCGTCATGCGCGCGGCTCGTGCGCCATCACGAATCCGCTCGTGAACTCATACAAGCGACTCGTGCCGGGCTACGAAGCGCCGGTGAATGTTGCCTGGAGCATGCGCAATCGCTCGCCAATGCTCCGCATTCCAGAGCGGCGCGGCCTCGGCACGCGCGTCGAGCATCGCGTTCCTGATCCGGCGGCGAACCCGTATCTCGCGCTCGCAGTGATGCTGGCCGCGGGACTCGATGGCGTGCGCACGAAGGCGGATTATCGCGAGCCGGTGAACGAGAACATCTGGGAAATGAGTCATCGCGAGAAGCGTCGTCTTCGCATCGACGACCTGCCGCACGATCTCAATGAAGCGTGCGACGAGCTCGAGAAGAACGATGTCATCACGACGGCGCTCGGCGATCACATTGCGCAGCACTTTCTTGCCGCAAAGCGACAGGAATGGCGCGAGTACATCTCGCAGGTGTCGCAGTGGGAGCTCGACAATTACCTCGCGAAGTACTGACGCTGTTCTGGCATCTATGTCCATTCAGGTCTGCGATTTCACGTCCGGCCACGTGGTTCGTGCGCTCGAGCTGTTGCGCGGAACGCCCGGTATGGTGCTGCGGGTTGGCAGGAGCGGCCAGATATCCGCCTCATGTCGCACACACACTCCGGCGCGCCGACCGCCTGAACAATCGCTGCAACTGATAAGCGCGAGACCTCGAGATGGAGGGAACTATGAGTAGGGTATTCGTAAACATCGCACTTAGCCTTGATGGCTACATGGCGCCGGAAGGAATGACCATGGAGCACTGGGAGAGGCCGGAGTACAAGGACTGGGGCGCCAAGTGGGGAGCGCTGATGGCCTGGATCCTCAATCAACAGTACTTCCGCGAGAACCTAAAGCTCGGATCAGGGGGAGAGACCGGCCCGGTCAATGACCTGATTCGCAGCACCACGGAGCGCATCGGTGCCAACATCATGGGCAAGCGCATGTTCGACCAAGGCGAGCGCGCCTGGCCAGAGGAGGCTCCGTTTCACACTCCGGTATACGTGCTTACCCACGAGAGGCGCGATCCTTGGGTGCGCCCTGGTGGGACGACTTTCTACTTCATCAATGAAGGGCCGGAGCGTGCTCTCGAGCTGGCTCGGGAGTCTGCGGGCAATCGTGATGTTCGCATTGCGGGTGGAGCGGATGTGATTCAGCAATACCTGAACATGAGTGTCATTGACGAATTGGAAATTGCCTTAGCACCAGTATTGTTCTGCGGTGGGCGGCGCCTCTTCGAGAACTTAAGCGAGCCTGGGCAGCAGTTTCGGATTGACAGGATTGTCGATGGTCCATCTGCTACTCACTTGCGTTACGTGCATCAGTGATGGCGGCCTAACAGCCGGTTGCTGCGAACGGCGCGACGTAGCCGTCGAGGACCGGTTCATTCCGAACACGAGCGTAGCCATACCGCGCCTTTACGCGGCACATCCGCGCGGCCCTGATTGTCGTTGCCGAACCGTTTACCCATCGAGGGCAGCGATTCCGCGTGCCTCCAGTGCGGAGGTCAGCTCGGCCGTCAATCGCTGTGCGTCTTCCGGGCGCCCGTCGTACTTCGCCGGTGTGTTTTGAAAGACCGCGACCCCCCACTCGCCGTCGCGCTTCACGAGCGTCAGGGTCTGCACGCAGTTCCGGTCCGTCTTGAGCTCCTGTTTTCCGCGTGGAACCATACCCGCCACCGCATGAACGACCGCGGCATCGTCGCTCAGGCGCTGGACCGCGCGTACTAACCCGATGTACCGCGCGGGCGCGTGGTCGGCGAATATCCGCGCCATTGCGTCTTCGATCGCAGAGCGATTCTCCGTCTCGCTGCCGTCGAAGCCGACGACGAGTCCCTCCGCGATGAACAGCCGTGCCATGTCGCTGGCGCTCTGCCGGTTCCAACCGTCGAGCAACTCCTGATACAGGGCGCGTATCACCTCTTCGTCTGCGCTAGCGGTCATTGGACGGGTCTCCTGATTGAGTGGATGAATGCGATCGAGGCTGCTGTGCTCATCACGTTCGACAGAGAGCGAGTGGAGCGTGGCCTCGAGCGCCATGAGGATCGCGCTCCAGCCCGATACGGTCTGGGCCTCGTATTCCGGCAGCACTCGCTCGTGCGTCAGCGTGAGCTCGCATCCACTGCCACGCGGCTCGATCTCCACGACCACGCGCGTCTGCTCGGCGCTGTAAAGCGGGACCGCGAACGTGAACACGAGCCGGCGTGGGCGGTCGATCTCCTTGTAGCTACCGCGGTGCTCGACGTCGATGCCGTCGCGTCGGTCCACAAAGGTAAATTGCCCGCCGACCCGGGGATCGATGTCGATCCGTATCATCTGCCCGCCCGGCGTGGCGAAGAGAAACTTCCCGGCGTGCGCTGGGTCGAGCCACGCGTCGAACACGCGCTCTGCCGAGGCGCGAAACCGATGTGTGACCCGCACCGTTGGCCGTTTCGGCTCGTTCATCGCGCGCTCCGCTTCTTCGCCGCCGGCCGGCGGGAACGTCCACGACGGCGCGCATCGGCACGATCTTCCGCCTGAAGCAGCTCGTCGAGAATGTTCAAGCGCGCTGACCATTGGGTGCGCTGCGCCTCGATCCACGCGGCGGTCGCGTCGAGTGTGGCGAGCTGCACCGACAGCAGGTGCTCCCGACCGACGCGCCGCCGTCGTACGAGCTGGGCGCGCTCCAGCACGCGGATGTGCTTCGAGACGGAATTGAGCGCCATATCGAATGGCGCGGCGATGTCGGTGACGCGCGCTTCGCCGAACGAGAGTCGCGTGAGGATTGCGCGCCGAGTCGGATCAGCGAGAGCGACGAGTGCGCGGTCGATGTTGGCGTTCACGATCTAAGGGAATCTCCTCGGCGACATGCAGCACTGGAGACGCGCATAACATTCATCCAATAGGATGAATGATATGCTCCCGAAACTCTCGAAGCAAGGACGGTATCGTCGTCACTGATCCGGGGCCGACAATCCTCCATCGCGAAGTTGAGTTCTGGACATGACCATCGTGCTGTTGCGTGGCGGCGAGATCAGTCCTGTCAGCGCGGGATCGACACGCGGAGAACTGCCGGCGCTGGCGCCGGCTCGCCATCGGTCACTTCACTGCGCGGGGACTCTCGCCCGTGGGCGGAGCGACGGACAACATCCGCCGCAATGAGTGATCGCTCATCGCTTCCCATCCCTCGGGAATCGGAGCGACGCGCCGACGTCCCTTACCCGAGAGAAAGCACAGCCACCCACCCTTGAACGTATCGGTCAGTGAATTCGCTCCCGACTCCGTTCCGGGATGCACGGCAAACACCTGCCATACCTCTCCTCTCTCATCGGTAATCTCTCGGACTGCCACTCTTGGTTCTCGCTCGAGGTCCGCGGAGGCTGCGTGATCGTGGTGACGACGACCGAGCGAGCCTACCTGTTTCGGGACGTCACCAGCAGCATCTCTGCGATTGCCCAACTCGAGTCGCTCGTCGCAGTAAGAGCAACGCCAAGCGTGTGGCCACAGGACGGCCCACAACGCCAATCGACAAACGTGACCGCGGTGCGCCCCGAGCGGCTGAATCCCACGGGCGACATGCGCACGGCGCCCGCGGCGTCGGCGTATGCGGCCCGAAAACGAATCCACTCTGCGACACTCGCACCCTCGGGCGGCACATCCCCAGCATCAGCCTCGAGTAGCATTGACTGGCCGAAGGCGACAGCGCGTACGTCAAACGGTGGGGCAGCACGCGCCAGAAGATCAGCGCGGGCGTCACGCGCTTCCGTCGAATCACCGCGTGCCCACCACAGTGTCTCGACGCCCCAACGTGCTGCGAGACTGGAGCAGATCTGCGCTGTGCATGCGCTGTCGAGCGACGTGGACGCCACAGCGACGACACGCTTGGTCGTTGCGACATAGATCGACTCGGCGATCGCGCGATACACAGCAATCGCGCGCGGCGCCGCGTTTGACGGTGCGGTCTCGAGCGAGTGCGGCGCAGGGCGGGCACACGCACCGAGTGTGATGAGGAGCAGCGCGGCGCGCGCGCCGCGCAAGAGTGATGTACGCATCGTCCTCGAAAATATCACGTGCGATCGCCTTCCGATCGCACTACTTCTTGTCGCTCGGCTTCTCCTTTTTCTCCGAACCCTCGCCGAGCATTCCGCTCTTCGACACGAGTTGCGCTGCAAGCACGGTCTGAATCACGCTCGTGATCTGATTCGTCGCTGAGTTTGCCGCGCCGCCATCCTCACCGCCGGAAATCGTGATGAGCCTCGCCTCGGCAAGTGCCGCCGCGATGTCCGGCGCGATCAGCGGAATCATCTCGATCTGGCGATACCGGAAATAGCTCTCGCCACCCGCGGCAATCGCCTTGTTGACCTTCTCGATGCTTTCAGCCTGCGCCGACGCGACAGTTCTGATGCGAATCGCTTCCGCCTCGGCCGACGCCTGCGCCTCGATGGTCACTCGCATTGCATCAGCGCGCGCCTGCGCGAGCTGCGTTGCCTCGAGCTCGGCCACACGCTGCACGCCCATCGCTTCCTGACGCTTCGCTTCCGCCTGCGCGATGAGTGCGGCGTTAGACGCCTTGGTCTGCTCGAGCTCACGCTGGCGATCCGAGATCGTGCGCTCCGCTTCGATTGTCGCTTCCTTCGCGCGACGTGCCTGCTGTGCCTGCACGATATCCGCTGTCGCCTGCGCTTCCGCGGCCGACATGCGGCGACGCGCGTCGGCAACCTCGCTCTGCACGACCTTGATGTTGAGCGAGTTGAAGATCAATCCGAGATCAGTGAGCTCGCGCGAGCACGCTTTGCGGATGATGACGGCGAGCGGATCGTCATCGTCCTCGAGCGTATCGATGCTGCCACCGTCAGCGACAGTGATCGCACGCGGAGTTGGTATGCTGACGGCGACCGAAGGCGATGTCCCCGCTGGCAAAAGACGCGGCGCAGTACGCGCGGAGAAGAGTTGATCGTGCGTGAGCAAGTTGATGGCTCGGCGCGCAGAGCTCGACAGCAGGTCGGTGAGCGTATTCACCTGATCGGCTTCAGGCTTCGCGAAGAAGCGATTCGCCGCGGTCTTGATCAGCACATCGGTATCGCCGACGGAGACGATCGCGCTCGCCAGAACGCGCACCTTGATCGGCTGCGGTGTACCGCCCTGATCAAGGTCGGCTGTTTGATCCGTGATGTCGAGGTCGACGTTGATGACCTTGCTCGAGATCGTTGTTCCTGTGGTGAGCAACGGAATTTCCTTCGACTTGCCCGGGCCGCGATAAATCACGGTGCCGCCGGCGAGCCAGCTCACCAGCCGAATCGTTCCTGCCTCCACGTTGCGAAGAAAGGAGGCGACGATCGCCGGGATGACGACCAGGACGCCCACGAGGACGAGACCTGCAATGACCAGATAGTTCATGTCAGTGGCGAGAGGAGGAAAAGAGGTCAGCTCGTGCGCGCGGTGACCGTACAGCGGCCGCGCGCCGCGTCTACCTCGGAAACACGAACAACGTCACCGGAGCGAATGCGCACACCTCGCGACCGATCGTCCGGATCGAGTGTGGCCAGAAGCTGAATCACCTGGCCGTCCACGTCGACTGCAACAAGTCCATTTCCATCGGCGTCGAAGCCGGTGACAGCGCGTGCTTCATCTTCAATCGCGCTCTCGAGTGTCGACGCTGCGCGCGACTCGAAGCGGAAGAAGAAGCGCCACAGCGGTCCGACGAGCAACGTCTCGAACGCGACGGCCGCGAGAATCGCCCCGCCGAGTTGAAAGGGCTCACCAAGAGGCGCCGCGGCAATGCCACCGGCTCCGAAGCCGACCATGGCAGCGAAGAGAACTCGCGGCGAAAGGAGCGATGACCAGCTCCACCCCGAAGATCCCTGCTCGCCATGTCGCGCCTGACCCGCGTGTGACGCTGCGTGTGACGCTGCGTGTGATGCACTGCCGGAGTGCGCATGTGCTCCCGCCTGACCATGGCCGGCATGCGCGCCGCCACCGTGCGCAGCTCCCGCGTGCCCACGGCCTCCGTGGCTGTGCCCACCGTGCGACAGGCCGCCAATCGCCATGACGCCGAGTCCAATTGCACCGGTGCCGAGCGAGACCAGATAGAGGTCCATGACATGAGAGATACTCGCTCGCGAGGCGCTCGGACAGGCGTGTCCCGAACTGTAGCTCCCTGCCTACCGTTGCTTTACAAAGCGCGCGCTCGTGCTGATGCCCAGATACTTGCCAACAATCGTATCGCCGTGAATCTCGCCGCTGAAGACTTCCAGCGTGTCGCGCGCCGACCACGCACGAAGAAACGCCAGCTCCACGTGCCCGTTCTTCACCGAGCCGAGCAGTCCGCAGACCGGACATCCGGGATTCTCGAGCGTCGATCGCTTGGTGTACCGGCCGGTGATCGCATCCGGTTGATCACCGCGTGCCGCGACGGACTCCACCCAGAGCTCGAGCTTGAGAAACGGAGTTAGTCGCTCCTCGCCCGGCGCACCCACAAAGGTAAAGGTCCCCGCGCTCGGTCCGGATTGCGGCCCGACGGTCTCGATGTCGTGAAAGTACAGCCGCACGAGCGAGCCAAAGACACCCAACCCTCCCGTCACGCGACTGATCAAACCTGTACCAGAAATCTCGTTGTTCTGGGTGCGAAACCAGTCGTAGTAGTTGGAGTCCACAGCCGATACTGTCACGACCTGCGGAAAACCCGGGATGAAGACGTGCGGCAACGCGTCCAGATCGGCATTTCGCAGATCACCTGCGAGCCGCACGTGCGTGCTGTCGGTGAAGAATGAGCGCGGACCGAACGGCGACTCGATTCGCACGAAGTAACTGCGCGCACCGGCAACCGCGGGCCAGCTGACGAGCATCGGATCCTGCGAGCGATCAAACACGCTCGACTGCGGAACATCCGCCGGAACGCCGCTCGGCACCGTCGTCTGCGCGCTCATCAGCTCGCCCTTTGATGTTCGAACATTGAGGCGGTACACGCCACCGCGCTGCAGCGCGCTGCCCGGAACATAGAAGCGGTAAACACCAACACCCGTGCCCTGAAATACCGTGACATCCTCGCGGGAGATCAACGTGCTGCCGTCCGGCGCCGTCATCGTCACAATCGCATTGCCTTCTGCGATTCCCGAGTCGGAGCCGAGGCCATTCTCGAGATCAAACGGTGGCGCTGCCGTATAAACCGATCCATTTCGCGTGCGCTCGAGCAACACCACCTGTGACGCAGCCGTCGCGCTTAGAACGCCGTGCAGCGCGAGGCGCTTCTCGGGCCGCGGAATCTCGACCTTCTCGATGTCGCACGCGCTTACGCCAGCGATTGCAAGCACCGTCAGCAACAACGCCCGATCAGAACGCAATGCGCACTCCCGCACTCGGCAAAATCGGAAACTGTGAGATCGCCCGACGTGTGGCCACGTCGGAAGAGTACTTGTAGATGTAGACGAAAACATTCTTCGCGTTGTACGCGTTCACGACGCTGAGATACGGCGAGAGTGTTGCGCCACGCACCTGGAATTCGCGGGAGACATCGAGATCAAGCCGATGCGTGGCGGGAAAACGTGCGCTGTTTTTCACTCCGCCCAACGACTCGATCAGGATTTCCGGATCGCCCGTGCCCCATCGATCGAGCGACGGATCGTACACCCGTCGTGTCACGGCGCCGACGATTGGCGTGTACGGCGTTCCGGTTGCAAACCCGAAGCGCGCACCAACGCGATAGCTGGCCATCGGCCACGTGGCGACGACGTTCAGATCATGACGCCTGTCGTTGCCAGGCGACCACTCGAGGCCGTCGCGCTTCCGCGTGCTCATCCCGTACGAGTACGAAACCCAACCGCTCGCGCCAGTTCCTGGCTGCCACCGTGCGAGCATGTCGACGCCGTACGCGAAACCAGTCGCGGAGAAAAACTCGTCGCCGCGGACGTGCGGATCTTCGGACGGATTCGTCTCGAGCACACGGTCGTACTTCTTGAAATACCCTTCGACCTTCACCGAGCCAACATCGCGAATTCGCCGTTCCGCACCGGCGACGTAATGCCATGCGCTGGCCACCGGAAGAAACTCGTCGCTCGAGAGCCAGATGTCGAAATAGCGAAGGGGCCCGTCGCCTGAGAGTGAATGCAGGGTCTGTGTGACACGACCGGCACCAGCAGTGTACGCAACCTGCGGCGTCGCGATGTACTTCAACGAGACGCGTGGTGACAATGCCGCCCACTGTCTGCCGCTCAGCGCCTCGGCGCGGAGTCCGCCTTCGACAAGCCATCGTGATGAGAGATGCAGCATGTCGTCAGCCCACACACTGCCGCTGACAGGCTTTTGCTCGAGATCGAAATCGTTCGTGCCGGTTTGTGAGGAACCGGACGAGTAGCCGATGCGCTGTGCAGCGACGTCATATCCAACCGAGAAGTCGTTCGACGCGCCGGTGGCGAACAACGAACCCGCCGCGCGCACGTCGCCGATCTTGCTGCGCTGCGCAAATGCGCCTTGGCCGAGATCGAGTGTGGTCGAGAAGTTGGACGTCGAGAAGCGCTGCTCGATTCGCACACGTTCGCTCACGTCTTTCGCGATCGTCACTCCGAGGACACGATTGCCCCAGTCGAACGCCCAGTTACCACGGCTCGTCTTGGACAGCGTTGCCGAATCACTCTCGAATTCGGCGAGATTCGCCTGCAGGACATCCTTGCCGGCGTATCCCGTTACCGAGACACGCACATCGCCAGGCAGCATGTACGACGCTGTGCCGTGAAAATCCTGGAAGTGGTAGGGAAAAATGTTGTTCGTGAATGCTGACGTCAGCGCATCTGCGTACGTGCGTCGTCCTGCGATACTCCACGTTCCCTTTCCCTCGCCAAACGTGCCGGCAAGTCGGCCCGTCGCTCCAAGCGCCGAGATGTCGGCCGTCAGGTGCGCACCGGGGCGCGTCTCGATCGCCGACTTTACATCGAGCACGCTCGATAGACGTCCGCCAAAGCGCGCCGGGAATGCGCCTGTCATCAAGTCGATGCCGCCGACCGTGGCGTCCATGAACGTGCTGAACAGACCACCGAGGTGAAATGGGTTGTAGATCGGAAATCCGTCGAGGAGAATGAGATTCTGGTCGGCTTCGCCGCCGCGGACGTTGAGTCCTGTGTTGAAGTCATTGCGCGCAGCGACACCCGGAAGCAGCTGTACGAAACGCACGACGTCGGGCTCCCCGACGATCGGCACTCCAGACATGGCGGCCGCGCTCATCGTGAGCGTCGAGATATTCGGTTTCGTCAGAAACAGCTCGGCGTCGGCAGCGCGCGCGTCAGTGCGAACGGCGGCGAGGATCTGCGCATCGGTCTGCAGCGTTACGTCGAGGCGCGTGGTATCGCCAGCCGCGACGCGAACCTCCCGCGCTACCGTGCGGAAGCCAGTGAGGCGCACATGTACTGTCGGTCGGCCGGCGGGAACGCGATCGAGCGCGTAGCGTCCGTCGGCGCCGGTTGTGCTAACGAGAGTGCTGCCG
>JBDUCR010000127.1:0-26037 GCA_040003345.1 bacterium | reverse complement strand
CGCATGGGCTATCTCGAGAACGTGCGCCACATGTCGTTGCGCGCCGTCGCCGACGTCGCCGACACGGAGGAAGCGGACCGTTGGGTGACGCGGTTGCTTGCCGCCGAAGACGAAGGCAGCGACTACCTCCGTCGCGTGCTCGATGATCTGATTCATCACCCACCACCGCTCACACCGGCGTTCCTCACGCGCTTCCTGCAGCAGATTCGCAGCCGGCGCGCCGACTTTACGCCGTTGATGTGGCTCGAGCAGTGGATCGCCGACGAAGTGATGAGCGTCGAGGAAGCAGTGCAGCGTTCAACGCAGCACGTCGCGCTCACGCAGTTCGTCATGGCGAACAGCATCGCGAGCCTTCGCGCCGTCGGCAGTATCGACTGGTCGGAGTTCGTCGAATCATCGAGCGCGACAGAATCGGAGCTGCGTCGCGATCCGAGTGGCATCTACGCCGCGATGACCTTCCAGACGCGCGACCGCTACCGCCATATCGTCGAACATCTGTCGCGACGCACGGATATTCCCGAGCATGACGTCGCCACCGCGGCGATTGGCGCGGCCGCGGCCGCCGAGAAGAAGCTCGGGCGCAGCTCGCGCGCTGCGCACGTCGGCTACTATCTCGTCGACGACGGACGACGCGATCTCGAGAAATCGCTCGCATATGAGCCGGCCATCGCCGAACGCCTCTATCGTGCCGCGCGATACGGTCCGAGTCGTTTCTATTTTACCGCGCTTGGCCTCGCTGTCGCTGGCGCGCTTGCCCTGTTGCTCGAGCCGCTCGAAGGAATTCCGGCGAGCATCGGCGTTATCGTCGCGGTACTGCTGGCGCTGACACCCGCCACCGACGCCGCCGTCGCCGTCGTCAATCAACTCGTCACCCTGCTGCTGCCGCCGGATCGCCTGCCGCGCATGTCCTTTCGCGACGGCGTGCCGAACGATCACCGCGGTATCGTCGTCGTTCCGATTCTACTCGGCAGCGCCGACGCGGTGCACGAAGCGCTCGATCACCTCGAGGCACAGTATCTCGCCAATCGCGATCCGGAAATCAGGTTCGCGCTGCTGAGCGATTTCGTCGATGCGCCGCAAGCGCACATGCCCGAAGACGACGAGATCATCGCCGCAGCGGTCGACGGTGTGCGCACGCTCAACGCAGCGTACGCGGCCGACGCGCGCGACGCGCGACCGCCCTTCTACCTCTTTCATCGCGAGCGCCGGTGGAATGAGGTCGACGGTATCTGGATGGGCTGGGAACGCAAACGTGGCAAGCTGGTGCAGTTCAACGCATTCATCCTCGAGCGTGACGATGGTGCGTTCGCGTGGATCGAGGGCGAGACCGAGTGGCTGCACGGTGCGCGGTATGTCATCACACTCGACTCGGACACCGTGCTGCCTCGCGACAGCGCCCTCGCCCTCATCGGCACCATGGCGCATCCGCTCAATCGCGCCGTGTTCGACGAACATGCCGGCCGAGTGGTGAAGGGCTACGGAATCCTGCAGCCCCGCGTGAGTGTCTCGCTGGCCAGCGCGAACGGATCCCGATACTCAGCGATCTTCGCGGGCCATCCGGGTGTCGATCCCTACACCACGGCCGTCTCCGACGTGTATCAGGATCTGTTCGGCGAAGGAACGTTCACGGGGAAAGGCATCTACGAAGTCGCCGTGTTCGAGCGCGCGATCACCGGCCGATTCCCTGAGAACGCGTTGCTCAGTCACGATCTCATTGAAGGCGCATTCGCGCGTGCAGGACTCGTCACCGACATCGAAGTCTTCGACGACTATCCCACGCGCTATCTCACCGCCACACGCCGGCAGCATCGATGGATCCGTGGCGATTGGCAGCTTGCGCCATGGTTGCGCAGCGAAGTTCCTGGCGAAGATGGGCACACGCTCAATCCGCTGACCGCGATCTCGCGGTGGAAGATTCTCGACAACATGCGTCGCAGCCTGTCGCCCATCGCATTGTTTGCATGGATCGTCATCGGCTGGACCGCGTTGCCGGGCGCCGGCGCAATGTGGGCGCTGCTCGCGCTGGCGGCGATGGCCGCGCCCTGGGGAATTCCGCTGCTCGTCGCGCTCCTGCGTCCGCCGCGTGGCGAATCGTGGGGCCCATACTACGCCGCGCTCATGCGCGACGCAGCGATCTCGCTCCGGCAGTTCTGGGTCGCGATCGTCATGCTGCCGCATCAGGCGCTCGTCTGCGTTGACGCAATCGTGCGCACGCTCTATCGCGTGTACGTCTCGCACCACCACTTGCTCGAATGGCAGACGGCATCGCAGGTCGAGCAATCGAGCCGAGGTGGACGTGGCATCGTATGGCGGCGCATGTGGCCTGCGGTCACCGTTGCAGTCGCCGTGCTCGCCGCGATGTGGTGGACCACCATGCTTCGGCACGACGGCATCGGAAGCCTGCTCCTGCTCACGGTGGTCACACTGTGGTGGCTCTCCTCGCCGGAGATCGCGTACTATCTCAGCAAGCCGATCGTTCGCGCAGATCTCGAGCTCAAGCCGGCAGAGCGCGAATTGGCGTTGCGCCTCGCACGACTGCATTGGAATTACATCGAAGTGCTTGCTGGACCAGACACACACTGGCTCGTCCCTGACAACTTTCAGGAGACGCCGCAGCCGATCCTCGCGTCGCGCACGTCGCCGACGAACATCGGCCTGCAGCTGCTCGCCACGGTCAGCGCAAACGATCTCGGTTTCATCACGACCGACGCGATGCTCGAGCGTCTCGAGAACGCGCTGAGCTCCATCGAGAAGATGAGCAAGCTCCGCGGCCATCTCATGAACTGGTATGACCTCGCCGACCTTCGTGTCCTCGATCCACCCTATGTGTCGGCCGTGGACTCCGGCAATCTTGCCGGACATCTCGTCGCGCTCGCCGCTGCCTGCGAAACGCTCGAGGTGAAGGATCCGGCCGACGTCGATCGGCTCGTCTCGATCGCGCAGCGCTCGCGCGCCATCGCGATGGCAATGGACTTCACGCTCTTCTACGACGAGCAGCGCCGCCTCTTTTCCATCGGCTACGACGCACGCACCGGGCGACTCGATCCGAGCACATATGATCTGCTCGCGTCCGAAGCGCGCCTCGCGAGCTTCATGGCGGTCGCCAAGGATGACGTCTCCGCCGAGCACTGGTTCCATCTGGGTCGCTCGCTGACGTCGACAGATTCGGGCACGGCGCTGGTGTCGTGGAGCGGAAGCATGTTCGAGTATCTGATGCCCGTGCTCATCATGCCGTCGCGCCCGTTCTCCCTGCTCGACCAGACGCATCGCGCCGCGGTACGTCGCCACATCGCGTATGCGCGATCGCGTGGAGTGCCATGGGGCATCTCGGAGTCAGCATACAATCTTCGCGACAGACACGAGACGTATCAGTATCGCGCCTTCGGTGTGCCTGATCTCGCGCTCAAGCGCGGATTGGGGAGTGATCTCGTCGTCGCGCCGTATGCGAGTGCGCTCGCGCTCGCCGTCGAGCCGCACGACGCACTGCGCAACCTCGCCGCCTTCGAGCGGCTCGGCGCACTGGGCAAGTATGGATTCTTCGACGCGCTCGACTACACGCGCCCAGACTCCGATTCGGGATATTCGATCGTGCGGACGTTCATGGCGCATCACGTCGGCATGACAATCGTCGCGCTCGCGAACGCACTCGACCTCGAGTGCGGGCAGGGAATTTGGCAGCGTCGATTCCTGCGCGATGCGTCGGTCCGTGCCGCGGCACTGCTTCTCGACGAGCGGGTACCGCGTCGCTACACCACGCGTCCCGCGCAGTCCGACGCGGCAACGGATGCGCTCGTGCGTCCGAAGCGGCCACAGACTGTCGATCGCGAGTTCGACACGCCCGATACACCGGAACCGCGCGTCGCACTGCTGGGCAGCCAGTCGTACTGCGTGCTGCTCACGAATGCGGGGAGCGGCTACAGTCGCTCTGGCGACATGGACGTGTATCGATGGCGCGCCGACGCAACGCGCGACGCCACTGGCCACTGGATCTATCTGCGCGACGTCAATTCCGGATACGCATGGTCGGCCGCGCATCAGCCGATGCGCACGAAGCCCACGTCGTACTACGCGTCGTTCGCACCCGACGGCGTGGTCTTCACGCGCACGGACAAGAACATCGACACGAAGACGGAGATCGTCGTCGTGCCGCGCGAGCGCACGGAGATTCGTCGCGTCACGCTCACGAATCGCTCGCGCATCGAGCGCGAGATCGAGCTCACCAGCTACGCCGAGGTCGTGCTGACCTCAAACGGCGCCGATCGCGCCCATCCGGCGTTTCAGAATTTGTTCGTCGAAACCGAGTGGCTGCCGGGGCAGTGCGCCGTCCTCGCGAGTCGCCGGCCGCGCTCCACCGGCGAGCATCGTCCATGGTGCGCGCACGTCGTCGCCGTCGGTCCCGAATCCGTTGCTGCGGTCTCCTGCGAAACGGACCGCGCGCGATTCATCGGTCGCGGTCGTACCGCACAGACCCCTGCGGCACTCGACCGCGCCGGTGCACTCTCGAACACGGCGGGCGCCGTGCTCGATCCCATCGTCGCGCTCCGTGTGCGCGTCCGTCTCGAGCCCGGCCGTTCGGCCACGATCGCCTTCACCACCATCGTCGCCGACACACGTGACGATGCACTCATCGCCGCCGATCGCCACCGTGATCTCGGTGCCGCCGAGCGTGCACTCGCACTCTCATGGACGGTATCGCAGATCGAGTTGCGTGATCTCGACGTGTCGCCCGAAGCCGCGGCACTCTATCAGGAGCTCGCCGGTTCGCTCATCTACCCGCGTGAAGCGCTGCGCGCGCCGCAGCAGGAACGCGCTGCGAACCGCCTCGGACAATCCGCGCTCTGGGCGCACGGTATCTCGGGCGACTACCCGATCGTGCTCGCGACCATTCGTGCCGAAGTCGGATTGCCGAGTGTGCGACAGCTGCTCGTTGCGCACAACTACTGGCGCACGAAGGGCGTGAAAGCAGATCTCGTCATCCTGAACGCGAAGGAGCCGTCCTACATCCAGGAGCTGCAGGACCACATCACCGCGATGGCGATCTCGTCGAGCGAAGGCGGAATGCTCGAGGTGCCGGGTGGCGTCTACATCCGTCGCAGCGACGTCCTGCCTCCCGAGGCCGTGGCCCTGCTGCGCGCGCTCGCGCTCATTCACATCGTCTGCGATGGCGTCGGACTCGGCGAGATCGTTGCCGCGATGGTTCCGCCTCCAGGTGAAGCCGAGCGCATGGAGTTCCCGCCGGTGACAGCGGTGCTCGATGCGGTCGTGATGCCCGCGCTGCCCGAAGGCAACGGATACGGATCACTCAACGACGCGATGGACTACCGCATGGAAGTCGACGGTGATCACGTTCCGCCGGGTCCGTGGGCGAACGTGATTGCGAATGAGAACGTCGGCTTCTGCGTCACCGAACGCGGTGGCGGCTTCGCGTGGGTCGAGAACAGCTACTTCTATCGACTCACGCCATGGTTCAACGATCCAGTGAGCGATCCGGCTGGTGACGTGATCTACTTGCAGGACGCGGAGACCGGTCGCGTCTGGAGTCCCACGCCGGGTCCGTCGCCCGCGAAGGACGACTTGGGCGGCGCGGCACCATATCATGTCGTGCACGCCCCCGGCCTCACCACCTTCACTCACGGACGCGCCGGCATCGCGACGGAGTTGTCGTTGAGCGTTCCCACCGACGATTCGGTGAAGATCTCGCGACTCGTGTTGCGCAATGAAGGCGCGAAGCCACGTCGCATCATCCTCACCAGCTACGTCGAGTGGGCACTCGGCGCCGATCGCGAGAACACGCGCAATCAGGTGTCCACGCGACGCGATGACGCATCGGGCGCGATCTTCGCACAGAATTATTTCGGCGAAGATTTCTCGACGCAGGTGGCGTTCTCGTGGATCAGTGAGCAGGTCACGACCGCTACCGGGGATCGGACGGCATTCATCGGCCGCAATGGCGACCTCGCATCGCCTGCCGCACTGTCGTTCGACGCGCTGTCGGAAACGATGGGCGCCGGCTACGATCCGTGCGCGGCGCTGCGATGCACGATCTCACTCGACCCTGGCGAGACGCGCGAAGTCGTCGTCCTGCTTGGCGCCGCGCGAGGCGACGACGCCGCGCGTGACATCATCGCGCGCAACGGCCAGCCAGACCAGGCGCGTGCTGCGGCGAAATCGGCGGTCGACGCGTGGGAAACGCGACTCACCACCATTCGTGTGCAAACGCCGTCGCCGGAGCTGAACGCGCTGGTGAATCGCTGGTCGCTGTATCAGGCGCTCGCCTGCCGCATGTGGGCACGGTCCGCGATCTACCAGTCGAGCGGCGCGTTCGGGTTCCGTGATCAGCTGCAGGACGGAATGGCGTTCGTCTACTCCGAGCCGGCAGTGACGCGCGCACATATTCTCCGCGCCGCATCGCGCCAGTTCCTCGAAGGCGACGTGCAGCACTGGTGGCACGAGCCAAGTGGTCGCGGCGTGCGAACGCGCTTCTCGGATGATCTCGTGTGGCTGCCATTCGTTGCCGATCATTACGTCCGCGTCAGTGCTGATACGAAGATCTGGGACGAGCCGGCAAACTTTCTCGAGATGCGCGAGCTGCTCCCGCACGAGCACGAGGTATACGACAAGCCAATTCGCAGCGAGAAGTACGCGACGCTGTACGAGCATTGCGTCCGCGCCCTCGATCGCGCCTGCACACGCGGTGCACACGGACTGCCGCTGATTGGCGCCGGTGACTGGAACGACGGCATGAACCGCGTCGGTGTGGACGGGAAGGGTGAAAGCGTGTGGCTCGCATGGTTCCTCATCGCCACGTTGCGTCGCTTCGCACGCCACGCCGAGGACCGCAACGATGGCGCAGTGGTAGATCGCTGCCGTCATCGTGCTGACGAATACGCCGCCGCCGTCGAACGCGAAGCGTGGGACGGCGAGTGGTACCGCCGCGCCTACTTCGACGACGGAAGCCCACTCGGCTCCGCGATCGAGAGTGAATGTCAGATCGATTCCATCGCGCAGAGTTGGGCGGTACTCTCCGAGGCGGGTGAGCCAGAGCGCGCCGCCACCGCGATGCGCTCAGTCGTCGCACGTCTCGTTCGCGACGACGAGCGCATGATTCTCCTTCTCACTCCGCCGTTCGATAGAACCGATCACGACCCGGGGTACATCAAGGGCTATCTGCCTGGTGTGCGCGAGAACGGCGCACAGTACACACACGCCGCACTCTGGACGGTGTTCGCCGCTGCGGGGCTCGACGACGGCGAGCTCGCTTTTCATCTCTACGATCTGCTGAATCCCTTCACCCACGCGCGCACGAAGGCGGAGGCCGATCGGTATGTCGTCGAACCGTACGTCATCGCGGCCGACGTGTACGACGCACCGGGCCACGTCGGTCGCGGCGGGTGGACGTGGTACACCGGCTCCGC
Organism: bacterium; assembly: GCA_040003345.1. Taxonomy (GTDB): domain Bacteria; phylum Gemmatimonadota; class Gemmatimonadetes; order Gemmatimonadales; family Gemmatimonadaceae; genus AG11. The sequence goes on along the minus strand of JBDUCR010000127.1, from coordinate 18,622 downwards.
GAGCTGGAGCTATCGCGCGGCACTCGAAGCGATACTCGGCTTCACGAAAGTGGGCAACAAACTCACGATCACACCGTGCATCCCGGCGGAGTGGGACGCCTTCTCGATCGACTATCGATTTGGACGCAGCACGTATGCTATCCGCGTCGACAACGCACAGGGAGTCTCTACTGGCGTCGTGCTCGTGACAGTGGATGGCACGACGAGCGTAGATGACACCATCGAGCTCGTTGATGACGGCGAAGAGCATGAGGTGGTGGTCGTCATGGGCGAACGCGTGACCGCGGGCGCGTAGCGGATCCGCTGCGCGCCCTCGCGGGAACCCTTTCGCGCCAGCCATACTACTGGCTGATATGTCTCAGCCCGATTCGCGTGACGTCGAGTTCGCTCGTGTCGCCCTGCCTCTGCTTCCCGTTGTCGCCCGCGTCGCACAGGCGCTGACGCGCGACGCGGTCGACGCCGAGGATCTCGTTCAGGAGACGTACCTCAAGGCGTATCGACACTGGAACACCTTCGACGCCGGCAGCGATTGTCGTCGCTGGCTCTCCGCTATCTGTCGCAACACGTTTTTCGCACAGCGCTCGCGGCAGCGATGGGTTACCGCCGTTGGTGACGATCAGGAGCTCGAGACTTTCGCGGCGGTCAGGCTGCACGCGCTTGCGCGCGATCGTGGCGTGGAAGACATGTTCGACCGTCTCGACCTCGCACCGGCCATTCAGAAGGCAATCGACACGCTGGAGCCTCCGTTTCGCGACGTCGTGCGTCTCGTGGATGTCGAGGATCTTCGCTATGAGGAAGCGGCTGACGTCCTGCGCATCCCCATCGGCACCGTGCGGTCACGACTCTATCGCGCGCGCCGCGTGCTGCAGCAGATGCTCGTGCAATTCGCCATCGACGCCGGATTTTCGAGCGCTTCCATTCTGACGACGGAGGTGCCCCATGTCTCAGCTTGACGCTTGCCGCGAAATCGTCCGCCAGCTCTGGCCCTATCTCGATGGCGCACTCCCCGATGAGCTTCAGGCGCGCGTTGCGGAGCATCTCGCGATCTGCATCAACTGTCGCGGACACTTCGAATTCGAGAGCGCCTTCCTCGAGGCCGTGCGCGCCACATCGAGTCTCGGCGATGAGTTCGAGCCCTTGCGCGCTCGCGTCGTCGCCGCGCTCGCCGACCAGGGAATGCACTTCTCGTGATCATGCTGGCGCTCGCATTCGTCGGCGGGGTGCTCACGATCCTCAGCCCGTGCATTCTCCCCGTGATCCCACTCGTGTTCTCGCGAACGGGCCGCGACTTCCGTCGTGAGATCATTCCGATGCTCGGCGGACTAGCCGTCGCGTTCACTGCGGCTGCATTGCTTGCGACGGCTACGGCGCGCTGGCTCCTGGTCGCGAACGAAATTGGACGCGACGCCGCGCTGTTCCTTCTGGCGATCGTCGGACTCACACTCCTCTCGACGCGGGCAGCAGAGTGGCTCGCACGCCCGGCAACGCGTTTCGGCGCTGCGATGATCGGCGGACGTGGATCCGATGACAGATCCACTCCGGTGCAGAACATCGTAGTTGGAATGGCAATCGGTCTTCTCTGGGCTCCATGCGCCGGCCCGATCCTCGGACTGCTCATCGCCGCGGCCGCCACGATGCGAGCGCCGCGTGCTGCTCTGCTCTTTCTCACCTTTGCTCTTGGTGCCGTCATGTCGCTCGCGGTAGTCACGTCACTCGGTACACGTCTTCTCGGGCGAATCAAGCGCGCCGGTGCGGCCGACGTCATTGTCCGGCGCACACTTGGTCTCGCGACGCTCGTCACGGTGATCGCGATCTTCTTTGGCTGGGATCGCGCGCTGTTCGCCAAAGGCGGTCTCGTACAGACCGCGGCCGCAGAGGAAATGCTCGTCTCGCGGCTTGCGCCAAATGCGGTGCCCGCGCCGCCGCCAGGCATGTCGCTCGATGCATTCGCTGCTGAGGAGAAAGCAAAGGCGGCCGCGATCAACCTTCATGTCGCCGACGGAATGCTTCCCGGCTTCGACGGTGGTACCGAGTGGATCAACTCCGCTCCGCTCACGCCGGAGCTACTGCGCGGCAAGGTCGTGCTGGTCGACTTCTGGACGTTCGAGTGTTACAACTGCCTCAACGCACTGCCGCACGTGAAGGATCTGTACGCCAAATTCAAGGATCGCGGTTTCGTCGTCATCGGCGTGCACACGCCGGAGTTTGCACGCGAGCGCGTACCAGAGAACGTCCGTCAGCAGGTGAAGAACCTCGGCATCTCATATCCAGTCGTCATCGACAACGACAACAAGATCTGGAACGCGTTTCACAATCATTACTGGCCGGCCGCCTACTATGCCGACGCCACGGGCAAGATGCGCTTCTATCATTTCGGCGAAGGTCGATACGAAGATCAGGAGACGGTCGTCGCGAAGCTGCTTGCGGAGCGTGACGCGTCCAACACAACAGGGGGCAAGTAACGCATGGCGGAACTCGTCAAGCGGTACCATTGGGTCATTCGACTGACGCATTGGGTGAATCTCGTCGCAATCATCGTCATGGCGGGAAGCGGAATGCGGATCTTCAACGCGCATCCAGCATTCGCGCGACCTGGTGAGTCCTTCCCACTCAATCCTTGGGAAGGACATCCGATTCCCGCTTGGCTCACTTTCGGCGCATGGCTCGGCGGTGCGCGGCACTGGCACTTCGCGATGATGTGGATTCTCGTTGCGAACGGTCTCGTCTATCTCGGCTTTCTCTTTCTGCACGGCGAATGGCGTGACATCGTGCCCCGTCGCGGCGACGCACGCGACGCCATCGAGATGATCAGGTTCTATCTGTTCGTCAGACGCGATCATCCGCATCAGGGCAAGCACAACGCACTGCAGAAGAGCGCGTACTTCGTCATGCCGATCCTCGGCGCCATCATCGTGCTGAGTGGGCTGGCCATCTGGAAGCCGGTCACGCTCGGTTACATCACCGCGCTGTTCGTCAACTACAAGTGGGCGCGCTTCGCTCACTTCGTCGCGATGACCCTGCTGCTGCTGCTCGCAGTCGTGCACGTGTTCATGGTGTTCGCAGTCGATCCATATTCATTGCGCTCGATGGTCAGCGGCTGGTACAATCGCGCTCGATCTCCCGAAGCACGCAACGCGCGTCCCTTCTATCACCTGTTCGGTCCCGGGAAGCCGCCGCGCCCGCCCAAGGTGGAGGCACCCAGCGCATGACACTCGATCGACGCCGCTTCTTCGCCGTCACCGCCGCTTCGATCTCCGGCGCGTTTCTCGCCGCCTGCGACGCGAATCCGGGAAGCGCAAGCAAACTGCTCGACTTCGCTGAGCAGAAAAACGAGCTGCTCGAACGCGGCATCTTCCGCCATACGCGCATCGACGGCGTGCCCGCGTCGGCGAAGTTGGCCGGAAAGGATTTCCCGAAGTATTTCGTCTCCAAGCGAATGCCGATGTGGGACCCCGCCTCGCGCGGCGTCTGGAAGCTCGAGGTGTCGGGCGCTGTGCGCACACCGCTGTCGCTCACTCTTGACGATCTGATGAAGCTTCCGAACATCACGCAGAAGGTCGATCACTTCTGCGTCGAAGGGTGGAACGCGCGCGCCACATGGACCGGTGTGCGCATCAGCGATCTCGCACGGGTCTGCGGCCTCACTCCCGACGCTCACTACGTCGACTTCCAGAGCTTCGACGACGACTATCACGAGAGTTGGGACATGGAGAGCGCGATGCATCCACAGACGATCGTGGCGTACGGCATGGACGGCCATCTCCTCGGTGCAGCCCACGGCGCTCCCGCGCGAGTGCACTCGCCCATCAAGCTCGGCTACAAGAACACGAAGTACCTCACGAAGATCGCGTTCATGCCGAAGCAGAACGGCGGCTACTGGAGCGATCAGGGCTACGAATGGTACGGCGGAACCTGATACGATATTTCCGAGCGGCCATCCCGAAATCGATCTGATGTCTCACTCCCAAATCAGTCGCGAAGGTCCCTGAATGGCTGGTCCTGCCGTGGTACACAACGTCAACGGTCACCAATTCGAGATCCCCAATGACGATGGTCGAGTGATCCTCCGCTACGTTCAGCGAGGCAGCGTCCTGGATCTGCTCCACACCGAAGTCGCAGAACAATTCGAGGGCCGCGGCTACGCGTCGGCACTCGCACGCGCTGCTCTGGACTACGCGCGCGCCAATAACCTCCACGTCATTCCAACCTGCCCCTTCATCGCGTCATACATGGCGCGTCATCACGAATACGACGACCTCCGCGCACCAGCCTGACGCTCGCCTTCGCCCTCGCGCGACCGTAAGCTACGCGCCATGAGTTCCAGTGCAGTCGTCAATGTCTGTCGTCCCGAGCCCCGCTGGCCCGCGATTCTCGCGGCGTCCGCAGCCGTCGCGCTGCACTTCGCACTGCCGCCGGCGCTTCGCTTCGGTCCGCCGTGGACGATCGCCACGATCGTCGCCATCGGTATTATCGCCGCGAGCATCACACGCAAACGTGGCATGCAGCGCGCAAACGACATCCTCGGCTACTCCATCCTGAGTGTGCTCACCGCTGGACTGCTCTGGGGCGTCGGTTCTCTCATCTTCGGGCTCGTCGTGTCCCAAGGCGTCAGGGCCACCGACATTCTCCGAGCTGCCGCGGTTCTCTGGACCACGAACGTTCTCGTCTTCGCTTCGTGGTACTGGCGCATCGACGCGGGAGGACCAAACGCGCGCGAACAGCGCGGCGCACATACCGAGGGCGCTTTTCTCTTTCCTCAGATGACCGTCACCACGTCATCGGGAACGAGCACCATCGCCGAGGAGAAAGGGTGGACTCCTCATTTCGTCGACTACCTGTTCATCGCCTTCAACACGAGCACGGCGTTCTCGCCGACCGACGCGCCCGTGTTATCCAAGCTGGCAAAGGTGGCAATGATGATTCAGGCGATCATCTCGTTCACCACGGTGGTGCTGATCGCGGCGCGCGCGGTAAACGTGCTTCCGATGCTGTAGGCTCAGTCCTGCGCTCTCCGCGACGGGGCTGGCGGCACGGTCGTCGCCTTCATGCACCATCGCTCGATCTCGAACGCCGACATCGTGCGCCAATCCGGCGGATATGGTGCGAGTCGTCGCTTCTCTCCCTCCGCCGACTCGAACACCAGCCAGCCGCTCTTCCGTCGGTCATGCTCGAGAAGCTTCGCCAACGTACCAGTCATCGACGGGCTCGCGATCTCTCGCACGGTCCACCCGAGACCCACCGTGTCCACGAAGCTGCGGGAATAGACGACCTGGCTCATCGCGCGACGGGCAAAGGGGTCCAGCCAACAAAACAGCGCGGCGCAGGGAACCTAGCCCCTGCGCCGCGCAACGCCAGCCCCAGCAATACTACTGGTATTGAATGTACAACGGTCGCGGATTGAGTCGCAGGACCTCGGCCGGCGTCAGCAACAGGTCACCCTTCTTCGTGTCGTTGTGGAAGAAGAGCTTGAACCCCGTGAACTGCACCGGCTCGGCCTTCACATAGTCGTGATACGAATCGAACTTGAGCCACGGCGGCCCCCACCCGTCCATGTCCATCACGACCTGTACATGTGGCGTGAAGTGAATGTCCTTCGCATTCGTCACCATCTTCCGCGTCCAGCGATGCACGATCAGGATCTTCGGCGGAAGATTCTTTTCCTTCGCAATCTGGTCGAGGAAATCCACCGCCCAGTTGATGTCCTTGGCGTCCAGCGTTCCGACACGAGTGCTCGGCACCGCACCCGACGCCTCCATCGCGAACTCAGGATCGATCGCGAGATGCACGTCGGGATTCTCCAGCCACGGCTTGAATCGCGGCAGCTCGTTCCGGACGTTGTCCTTGCCCAGCTGCACGTCGACAAAGAAGATCGCGTGGTGCGCCTTGGCCCACGCATAGAGCGTGTCCACCATCGCGTCGCGCATTCGAAGGCGATACAATCCGTTCTTTCCCGGCGCCCCCTGCGCCACCGTTGCCACGAGATGCAAGGCGGGAATCACGGGATGCGTTGGATCCGCCTTTCTCCAGCGCGCCACTTCCTTGTCGAGCATCGCGAGCATCACATCCTTCGGATACTCACCGAGCGCACCCATCCTCTTCTCGGCGGGATTGCCATAGAACGCGATGATCCGGTTCGTCGGCAACAGGGCGCCAGGCAAGGGCTCGGGCATTTTCACCGGCCACTTCGCGTCGAGCGTAGTCTCCGGCTTCGTCATGCTCGCCAGCGCCACACTGTCTCTGCGCGGCCGTTTGGGAATCTCTCCGATCACGACTCCCGTGTCGGCAACACCAGGCTTAGGCGCCGCGGCTGATGCCGCGGCAGCGACAGCGGCGGGGCTGCTCGCCGATGTTGCGGCGCTCGCCGCGCCGGAGTCTTTGGAGACTTCCCCGCTGGCCGAGGTACGACCCGCCGGGGTCCCCGCAGCAGGAGGAACGTTCTTGTCGGCGCAACCGCCGAGAATGAAGACGGCAGCCAGCGTAAACAGCGGCAGGGAGCGCAGGGTTACTGATGGACGGAACATGAACACGACGTTGGGTAGACTGAAGGAAAAGATACGACGCATGACATCACGAAGATGCTGAACCAAGCCGAGGACGCTGCCGGGTGTCAGCGAATGCTAGCGGATGCTAGCGGATGCTAGCAGACATGAGTGCAAGGGCCAAGCCTTTCCCTCATCCATACCCCCAGGCTCACCTTCGCGCACCAGTTGACTCCCGGACGAAAACTCACAAGCCTTCCCGTATGTCTGATTGTCGCGGAACGACCTCCCCAGGGTGCGCACTGACCCTCCTTTTGCTCGACGCCGCTCGCGCCGTCGAAGCACGAGCCGAAGGCGCGCTCGCCGAGGTGGGACTGTCGCTCGCGAAGCTCGGCGCCTTACGACACCTCGTGCTCGCGGCCGAGCCACTCACGTTGACACAGCTCGCCGAGCGGCACTGCTGCGGAAAGTCCAACGTCACGCAGCTCGTCGATCGCCTCGAGACGGACGGTTTCGTCAGCCGCGTTGCCGATCCCGACGATCGCCGTACCATTCGCGCCACCGTCACCTCCACCGGCCACGCTGCCTACGAGCGCGCCAGCGTGCTCCTCGCCGAGCACGAACGCTCGCTCGACGCACGGCTCGGCGCTGCGCCGCGTGCCGAGCTCGCGCGCCAACTCCGCGCGCTGCGCGAAGGCTGACCCGCCATGGGACATCATCATCACCATGGTCACGACCATGGTCATGGCCACGCCCACTCTCACGCCGATGACGGCAGCAACGCGCGCCGTCTCGCCGTGGTGCTCGCGCTCACGGCGCTCTACATGCTTGCCGAAGCGATCGGAGGATGGCTCTCACATTCGCTCGCCCTCATCGCCGACGCCGGCCACATGTTGTCCGACGTCGCCGCGCTCGGACTCAGTCTGTTCGCGGTCTGGATTTCACGGCGGCCCCCAACGCCGACGCGCTCGTACGGCTATCATCGGACCGAGATTCTCGCTGCGCTCGCTAACGCCGCGACGCTGATCGTCATCTCCGTCTGGGTGTGTATCGAGGCATACCGCCGGATGTACGCACCTCCTCAAGTGGCAGGCAAAGTCGTCATGGCCATTGCCGCAGGAGGATTTCTGATCAACGTGGCCGGCATGTGGGTGCTCAGCGGCGGACGCAGCTCGAACCTCAACATTCGCGGCGCGTGGCTGCACGTGGCCACCGATGCGCTGGGCAACATCGGCACGGTGGCCGCCGGTGCCGCAGTGGCGTACCTCGGCTGGCTGTGGGCTGATCCTGTCGCATCAGTGTTCATTGCCTTGCTTGTGTGCTGGTCGGCGTGGGCCTTGTTGATGGAGAGCCTCGACGTGCTCATGGAAGGCACGCCGAGCGGAATCGATCCCGCGAAAGTGCGCGACGCGCTCGTGACGGTGGTTGGCGTGCAGGCGGTGCACGACCTGCACATCTGGTCGATTACCAGTGGGCGCGTGTCGATGTCCGCGCACGTTGACGTGGACGGCTCACGGCCCGATCGTGACGTCCTTCCCGATTTGTGCTCGACTCTTCGCGAGGAGTTCGGAATCACGCACGTGACCCTCCAGCTCGAGAGCGAGTGCGCCGCGAGCGAAGCTCTCCACGCGTAGTTGTTGTCACCTACCGCGTCGCCTTGGTCGTCGAATCGCCGTTCGTTGCGCCGAACAACCCGTTGATGAACGGCTTGGCGATACAGTCGTAGAAGCCGCGTCCATCACAGATGGACTTCGCCGATCCTTCCACGAATTTCTGCACCTTGCTCGGATACGTGTGGCAGCGCGGCGTATTCGTCCCCTTCACGCAGCCGTTGTAGCGGAGCAGGGCAGTCTGCCAATCACGTTGCCGCACCTGTCCGTTCTTCGTCATGGGGCGGAAATACTTGCTCAGAATGAACACGCCGTACTTCACGTTCGTTGAATCAGTGGCGATGTCCTTTCCGAACAGCGTGGTCATCTCCTTGTTGAGCCAGATCTTCGGGTAAACCTGCATCAATCCCACAGCGCCCACGTTCGACGTCGCCTTGGAAACGAACTTCGCATTCTCCGTCAGCATCACGCCGAAGATGATCGCCGGAGAAATGCCGCGGACGTACGCTTCGCGCACCGCGAACTCCGCAATTGAATCCGCACGCGCCGAATCGACCTGCTTGAGACGCATCAGGTCTTCGTAGAAGTTCTGCTTCTCTTTCTGGAATTTCGGCGTCGCCATGAGGCGGTCCACATTTACCGCATTTGCGCTGTCAGCAGGCGACAGAACAGCCGCGACCCCCGGCGCGTGTTTGCGCAACTCTTCAGCAATGGTTCCGCGCGTGGCATAGATCGGCCGCGTGTTGGCGAACGTGTACACGATCACCAGCAGGAGGATGACGATCAGCCCGATTGACCTGAGAACGAACGCGAGCCGGGACGTCGGTTTCTTTCCTCCGCGACGCTCGTTTCCGTCCTGATGCTCGCGGCGGTCGCCATGTTCCCTGCGATCCGCTACGACGTCCTCACCCACCGCCCCTCTTCTTCGCACCGGATCCAGCAGCGAGACCGCGCAAAAGATTGCTCATCGTGGGCGCTCCGGGAGTCTGCATTGCACGGCGGAAGTGCAGGAGCCGTACCGGAGGCAGCAGTACCCCTCAGCGCGGCGTGGGTACGCCTGTGATCGGCTTGGCGGCACGCGCACCAGACTCCGCCGCACTATCCGCGGTCTGCGGCAGACGGAAGCGCAGCGGGTCTACCGCGTTGCCGTGCGTCCACACTTCGTAATGCAGATGCGGACCGGTCGTGAGTCCACTCGTGCCAACGGTCGCAATCATCGTCCCGCGCGCGACACGATCGCCGACACTCACGAGCGTCGTCCGACAATGCGCATACCGCGTCATCACACCGTTCGGATGCTCGATCTCCACGAGCAGGCCGAGCGAGAACCGATATCCGACGAAGCTCACGCGGCCCGCCGCCGGCGCGGAAATTCGCGATCCACGCGGCGCCATGATGTCCACGCCGAGGTGCGGACGAATGATGCCCAGCAACGGATGACGGCGAGAGCTCGAGAAATCGCTCGTGATCGTCCCGGACACCGGAAGTCCTTCGCTGCTCAACCCTGCCATCGACGGCGCATCGACGCCATACAACATTCGTCGTCGTGCATCCGGTGTGAGCGACCGAATCGAACGAGGTCCCTGCGCGAGATCTTCCGCGTCAGCCAACAGGGCGCGCGCCTGCGACAACGAGTCCTCGACCGCGGTGAGACGCCCACGAATCGACGCGAGATCCGCACTCGGTGCAAACAGGTCCGGGCTGCTCACGCCGACGACCAGCGTCGTCACGGCACCCACGGCAATGACGACGAGCGCCGTCAGCCCGCCGATGAGCAGTCGCCGCTGCCATCGCGAAAGATTGAGTGCACGCGTCTGCGCACCTGGTGTCGGCGGAACGAGCAGAATCCGCCATGGCCGCTGCTCGACTGGAATGCTCTTCGGCAGCGGTACGTGCTCACTCTCTGGCATCGCGATCGGCGCGCTGTTCCGAAACGGAAGCACCCCATCCGGCTCTGGCGGAGGCGATCCCAGTGGACGAATCGACGCGCTGTCTCGCGGAGTCGGTCTCAATCGCGACACGGCTAGCTCTGCACCGACGGCACGCTCAGCTCACCACTGTGCGGACTGATAGTCCGTCCCGAGCCAGTTGGCGGCTGCATGTGCACGTGACCATTTACCACCCCTCCTTCCTGTACAAGAATGACCTGCGCCGTGATGTCGCCTGTGACTACCGCAGTGGGCTGAAGCTCGATGCGCTCGCTCGCTGTCACGTTTCCTAAGAGCGTGCCACCCACGATTACCTCGCGGGCGTGCACGTCGCCGCTCATTACGGCTCCGACGCCCAGCACCACCGTATCGGCGCGGCGGATCGAGCCGTCCAGGCGACCGTCAATGCGGAGCGAGCCGTCCGTCTCGATGTCGCCGGCCACGATGAGCTGGCTGTCGAGAAGCGAGTAGCCTGTGCCCGCCACTGCCTGAGTCGAGGTGGCGGAACGCCGGGAGAGGAGGCTCATCGAGTGCTCCTGAGCGTGTAGAAATGTCTGCCGAACAGAACCGCACGTTCACGCTGAACATTGGATCACCGACGGGGTGCGCGCCAGCCTTGAAAACGAGCAGCAGTGTGACCGCTGACACTGCAAAACGTCTGTTTCATACAGAGCTGTTGAACACGCCATATGGCACGCCCCCTGCCTTACAGGTGTACGACAGAATACGGCAACCGCCGTTCATACTTCAGGAGGCTCGATGCGACCGTCACTCAAAGTACTCTTCTTCGCTCCCGCAATGGTTGTTGCGGCAGCGTGCAGCAAGGATAAGCCGGCCGACGCGACGTTGAGCAACGATCTCACACTTGCGGCCCAGGCCCGTCAGACGGCGACGCTGGACTCGATCTCCGCCGCGGAGCGCGCACGCGCCGCCGCTCCGGCAGCAGCGCTTCGCACCGGATCGACCACGCCAGCCCGCACCACGACGACCCATCGCTCGTCCTCTTCTTCGTCTGGCAGCAACGGCTCTGGCGGCGGCAATGCCGCTCCTGCCGAGCAGCGCACGGTCACCGAAAAGAACACCAATCGTGATGCCGCGATCGGTGCCGCCGCCGGCGCAATCATCGGCGCGACGACGAGCGGGAACAAGGTCAAGGGTGGCCTGATCGGCGCCGCAGCTGGCGGCATTCTGGGCGGCGTGATCGGCAACAACGTCGACATCAAGAAGAAGAAGGTTCCGTAACAGCAGCCGTATCCTGGCGAACGACGCCGCACCCCAACAGGGCTGCGGCGTCGTTTTACGTTCCGGTGTCGTTGACAGCCCTATCCGTGCGGGCTAATATGAGGGGCTGCGTCGCCTGCGCGCCGTACCCGCGCGTGGGTGTCTTTTCGTCTCCATAGGGCAGCAACCATACTGCGCAAGCGCGCGGTCATACTCAGGAAGGGCGTACTGATGGTCGAGATTCATCTCGAAGAAAGCGATCGCCTCGATTGGGCGCTCAAGGCGTTCAAGCGGAAGATCGCAAAGGCCGGCATCCTCAAGGATCTGCGCAAGAAGCGCTACTACGTGAAGCCGAGCGAAGCCCGGCAGCTCAAGGCCGCTGCGGCCCGTCGTCGCAGCCGCACCGAGCGCTCGCGCTAACCAGCGCTAGTCACGGATGGCGAAAGAAGACGCAATTCAGCTCGAGGGCGCCGTCACGGAAGTGCTCCCGAACGCCACGTTCCGGGTGCAGTTGACCAACGGTCACAACGTGCTGGCTACACTCGGCGGCAACATGCGCCGGTTCCGCATCCGCGTCCTCGCGGGCGACCGGGTCACCATCGAAGTGTCACCGTATGACCTGACCCGAGGGCGCATCACGTTCCGCCACAAGAACTAAGTCTCGTCCGTGGCACACTAAAGCAACGGGAGTCTCCCTGGTGAGACTCCCGTTCCTGTATCCACCATGACGAGCTCGCTCAGTGCCCTCGCACCACCTCGAGAGCCGCACCACGACGAGTACCCGGATACGACACCCCCGGACGCGCCGACTGCCACAGCAGACGGTTGAACAACCCCTCGTCCGCCATGTCCTCGATCCGTAAATCGAGCTTCTCGGACTCCCGCGCTCCCGTCGTCGAAGACGGATTCCGCTCGGCAAGATCGACCGCGGGACGCAATGCGACATACGGCGTCACAACCGGCGTCGTGCTCCAGATATCGCGCAGCGGACGCCCGAAATGATCGAACTGCGATAGCGCATCGAGCCCGAGCAACTCCTCCATCGTGCGCAACACGTCCGTCGTATTCGCGAACCGATGCACGACGCCTGCACGTACCCACGGCGAGATCACCATCATCGGCGAGCGATGCGAGTCCACGTGATCAGGCCCGTTCTGCGCGTCGTCCTCGAGAACGAATACCGCCGTGCTCTTCCAGAACGGACTGTGCGACAACGCCTCGATGATCCGCCCGAGCGCGAGATCGTTGTCGGCGACATACGCGCGCGGCGTCGGCGCACCCGCCCGCAGCGCATTCGTGTGATCGTTCGGAAGACGCACGATCTCCAATGCCGGCATCACACCGCGTCGAGTGAACTCCCGCAGCTCCGCAATCCAGATATCGGCACGGTGCTGATCCGTGATCGCGAGATCGAAGCCCGGAAATTCCGCATTCGTGTGCGATGCAAGAAACGGCTTGTCACCGCGATAGCCGGGAGGAAGTACGTCATCTGGATCTGTTTTGTCCGGAACGACGAACTCGCCGTAATTGCGAAAGGTCAACCCTTGCTGCTGCGCGAGATCCCAGAGATAGCCGCGCGCCGGTGCATTGACGTCATCGTCCGGAACACCCTGACGGCCATTGGTGCCTTCGAAGTCGTACGTGCGCCCGCGCGATGAGTAGTTGAGCTGCACGGTCTTCTCCACATAGTCGGTGGCGTACGCCGCCATCGACCAGTTGTGGCCGTCCGCGCTCACCTCGGCGTTCACGAAGAAGCGATCGAAAATCCCGAATCGCTCGGCGAGCGCGTGGTGGTTAGGCGTCACGCTGCGCGGAAACATGGTGAGCGACGTGTCGCCGTCCGCCTGGCTCAAGTCACCCATGATCTGATCGTACGTGCGATTCTCCTTCACGATGTACACGACATGCTCGATCGGCGGATAGCTGTTGGCCGCAGTGCGTGGCGTCGTCCATCCATTCGCGGTCGCCGCGCGCGACGTATATGGCGCAAGTGCCGCCGCATCCGCGTGCGCAAGCGACGACATCATCACCGTTCCCGACAGCTGGGAGAGCGTCGTGTTCTGTCCGGGCGGTTGCAGCCTGTCACGCGCTGCGACAGGCCGCGGTCCATCCGGATTCGCGCGCGTGCCACGTCCCTTTCCACTCGCGACGATGAGCTGCTCGCCTCGGGCAACCACCGCCGTGGGATACCAACCAGTTGGAATGCGGCCAACCAGTCGATCATCACCCGTGCTTGTCGCGATCCCGCTCGACGATGGCGCGAGATCGAACACGGCAACGGCATTCGCGTCTCCTTCCGCAACGAACAGGCGGCCGCCGTCATCAGACAGCGCGAGCGCATTCGGCGTGCTGCCTTCGTTAGGACCACTCGGTGGCGGATCGAGCAGCATGCCGATCACTCTCTTACGCGCGAGATCCACTGAAGCCACGCGATCCACACTTGCCAGCGCGACGAATAGCCGATTGCCGCGTCCGTTGAGAAGCATCGCAGACGGATGGCGCCCGACGAGAATCGGATCAGTCGCCTTGAGCGCACCCCATGAGTCTGCGGAGTACGCGCTGACATTCTGCCCACCCCAGTTCGAGACGTAAACGTTTCCGTTCGGCGCTGCGACCACTGCATACGGGTAGCGTCCAGTGGCCAGACGCTGCAGGACGCGACTCGTGGCCAGATCGATCACGGCAACCGAGTCGGCGAGGTTCTCCGCGACGTACAGTCGCTTTCCATCCGGTGACACCGCGAGACCCGAGGGATAGCGCACGCCATTCGCTTTCGGCGTCGCGCGCGCCTGCAACACAATGGAGTCACGAAGCGTCGCTGCGCCGTTCGCCCACTCGAACACGTAGATGACGTCGGTGTTACCGCCCGACGCAAACAATTTTCGCCCGTCGGCCGAGAAAACGAGTCCGAGAAATGCCGCTGGTAGTTTCACGGTCTGTAGCACTTTGCCGCTGGCGCGCTCAACGACCTGAATGCCTTCGTCACGCCAGCCGTTGAGCAGCAACACCAGCCTGTCGCCTTCGGGAGCCACGATCATCGCAAGCGGCATTTGTCCCACGTCATGCAGCGGCGACGCCGGATCGAGTCGTACTCCCGTTGGAAGCCGCCCATGCGAATCGTCCGCAGCCGCGTGCGCGTCACGATCGTCCGTCACGACAGGACCAAGCCCGCACGCAGAAAGGGCAACCATCGCGGTGCTTGCGAGTACACGAGCTGGGAATCGCGTCATCTGATCCTGAAAAAAGTTGGACGAAAAACGTAAGCGCGCCCCAAGACGTCCGCGCGGCTCATTTTAGATCTATACGCCAAACGCCAGCAGTCGCACCGTCACGGATCCGTAGCGAAATGCATCACGTCAGCTTCGACGTGTGTTCTCGCGATCACCCCGCGCAATCGATTTCGTGTCCGGAGCAGCAACAACGCCGCGACCGCTCCGAGACCGGCCACGAATCCCCACCACAGTCCCACAGCCCCGAGCGACGTGTAAAAGCCGAGTGCAATGCTCACCGGAAATCCCGCCAGCCAGAATCCCGCGAGGTTGATGATGAACGGCGCTCGAGTGTCACCCAACCCGCGCAACACACCGGCGCACACGGCCTGGATGCCATCGAAAACCTGAAACACTCCGGCGATCGGAATCAATGCCGCCGCGAGTGCCGCGACCGGTTGCTCAGTGGTGTAACGCGCCGCGATCGCACGAGGCACGAGCAGAAAGATCAGGCCGGTGCACGCCATGAAGCCGACACCAACCGCAATCGCCGCACGCGCGCTTTCTCTGGCTCCCTCTGAGTCACTCGCGCCGGCTGCGTGTCCAACGCGAACCGCCGCAGCCGCCCCAACACCAAGCGGAACCATGAACGTGAGACTCGCGAGATTGATCGCGATCTGATGCGCCGCCATCTGGACGGTGCCCAGAACACCCATCAACACACCAATCGCCGAGAACGCACCGAACTCGAGCGCCTGCTGCATTCCAATCGGCAATCCGAGACGCAGCATCGACGCGAGTGGTGCGAGATGAAACGTCTCATGGCGCCACGGGGTCAGTGTCGGCTTGAGCGCCCGCCATCCGAATCCGAGAAGGAGAATCGCCATCAACCAGCGGCTCACACACGTGGCCCACGCAGATCCCGGCGCGCCCATCGCCGGACTGCCAAGATGCCCATAGATGAAGACCCAGTTGAGCCACGCATTCGAGATATTCGCCACGACGATCACGGCGACCATCACTCGCATCTTGCCGAGCGCCTGAAGGCTTTGTCGCAGTACGACAAATGCCAGGAAGGGAAAAACGCCGAGAATGGAGATCAGCACATACGACGTCGCGAGTGGCACGAGCACCGGCGGCTGGTGCAACAGCACAAGCGTCCTGCGCACAGGCAACAGCAACAGGCTCATGACGACACCGAGTCCCAATGCCAGCAGGAAGCCGCGCTGCATTCCCCGCGCGATTCCCTCGTGGTCCTTCGCGCCGACGGCCTGCGCGACCACGGGATCGAGCACCATCAACGTCCCTGACGCCGGCACGACGAGCGTGATGAAATACAGATTGCCGAGGGCCACGGCCGCGAGCGCAACGGCCGACACGCGTCCCACCATCAGCGTGTCGACGACGCCCATCGCCATGAGGCCAACCTGCGCCATGACAACGGGAAATGCGAGGCGCGTCATGGCGACCAGCTCGCGACGGTGAGGCAGATGCATGGTACGATGCTCAAATCGGTGGTAGAGGTGTACAACGCTAACTTATGCGCATGATCTCTCCTCGACATGGACTCCGGCTTTCGCTCGGACTCACACTGGCCGCAGCGCCAATGCGCGCGCAGCACGCCGGTCACGACATGTCCTCGATGAATCCGGACAGCGGAGCGATGGCGTCGATGCATATCATGGCGCAGGCAATCCCGCTGGTCACTCGCGCCGCGCCAACTGCAGGGAGTGTCGACCAGACGCAGTTCGCAATTACGCAAGCGGTGGCCATGGTTCGCGCCAGATTCCTGCGCAATCACGGCGAGCTCAGTGCTGCGCTCAATGGCGAAGGACTCACGATGCCGAACGGTGAGCTCAACACTGGCGCATCTGGCGAAGGATTCGTCGATCGTCGCCATCCACACACGTACGTCCATGAGCTGATGCTCACCGGACGCGGATCAACGGGCGTGCTCTCCTACTCGGCGACAGCTGGCCGGGGATTCGCCTCGTTCGGCACGGACGATCCGATGATGCGTCCACTCGTGAAGTATCCGCTCAACCACCACCTCTCGCAGATTCTCGAGCGTGCCACGGTCATCGGCGCGCTGCGACTCGGTCGCGCCATCGTGGAGGGTTCGACATTCGGCGGCGACGAGCCAACGAGTCCGTCTTCGCTTCCGCGTGCCAGCCGTTTCGCGGACTCGTGGGCCACGCGCGTCACGATGCTCCCCGTCGAGGGCACCGAGCTGCAGGCGAGCTATGCACGTGTGGCGTCCCCGGAAGAGCCAACCGGCCACGGTCTCGATCAGCGGAAGCAGAGTGTCTCCGCCCGCTCCGTCTCGCGTGACGGTGCGCGCTATCTGCTCGCCGAGTGGGCGCGGACAGTGGAGCGCGATCACGATCGCAACCTTGATGTCTTCGGCTACGAGTCTGCGCTCGTCGAAGGTCTGGCGCACACTGGTCCTCTGACTCTCGTGCTCCGAGTCGAGCAGACCGAGCGTCCGGAAGAAGAGCGCCTCGCCGATCCATCTCGCACCCCTCGTCCTGCTTCCGATTTGAGCATCAATGGCATCACCCGATGGCGTGTGGCCACACTGCAGGTCGCCGCGCCCGCGGTGACGCAGGGCGTGTTCTCTGGGTTCCCCTTCGTTGAGATCGGACGCCTCGCTGCCTCGCCGCGCGATTCTCGCTCACTCTTCACGCCGCAACGACTGTACGGCACGTCGCGCTTCTGGATGTTGACAGCCGGCATCCGCCTCCGCGCGGGGGAGGCGCACTCGCGCATGGGACGATACGGCGTCGCTCTTTCATCCTTACACTGATCTCATCGATGCATCGCGGAATCCCGGCCTTCGCTCTCATCGCGCTCTCGGCGGCCTGTGCCAGCAGCGACGTGGTGACGCCCAAGGACCTCACACCGACGACCATGGCAGTCCTCGGTCGTGGCGACTTCAAGCCGCAGCGCACCACCGGCGAGATTTTCGTGCGCGGCAACACGGCCTATACGACGACGTGGGGCAATTCCGCCGCTGTCGCGAGCGCGTTCTACATCTGGGATGTTTCGGCCGACGTGCCGAAGCTCGTGGACTCCGTGATCGTCGACAACTCGACGACATTGGGCGACATCGCCGTGAGCGACGACGGCAGCCTGCTCATCGTGGCGACGGAGCGCATTCCCGGGTCCATCGTGATCTACAGTCTCGCGGATCCTCGCAAGCCTGCGCTTCTCTCGCGCTTCACGAGCAACCAGACTGCGTTCGGCGTGCATACGGCGGAGATCGGACGCGTGAATGGAAAGCTGTACGGCTTTCTGTCCATCGATCCCGGCAGTGGGGTCGGAGCGCAGCTCGTCATCGTCGATCTCTCCAACCCCTCCAGTGCGCAGCAGATCTTTTCGCAGGTGATCGGACGGCCCTTTGTGCACGACACGTTCGTTCGCGACGGATTGCTCTATCTCGCGCTCTGGAACGACGGCGTGGCCATCTGGGACATCGGCGGCGGTGGGCTGGGTGGAACACCCGCAGCCCCCAAGGAGATCGGTCGAGTCCAGACGGCGAATGGCGCAGTCCATAACATCTGGTGGCTCAAGGACCCCGTTACGAACATCACGCGCTACGCGTTTATCGGCGAGGAGGGGCCTGGTTCAATTGGCGTGTCTTCGATTGGGGACGTACACGTCGTCGACGTCTCGAACATGAGCGCGCCGCGCGAAGTCGCCTTCTACACCGTCGGCGGCGCCGGCACGCACAATTTCTCGGTGGATGAGCCCAATGGCATCCTGTACGCGGCCTATTACAACGGCGGAGTCCGGGCACTGGACGTTCGCGGAGACCTTGGGACGTGTACGGCCGAGCAAAAATCATTGCCATTGTCAAACACCCAGCCGCTCTGTGATCTTCGGAAAATGGGACGCGAACTGGCTATTGGACTTCAGGATCAAGCCAACCCTGTGTACATCTGGGGCGTCCAATATCTGGGCGGCGCGGTCTATGCCTCGGACATGATCAACGGCATCTGG
The DNA here is from genome assembly GCA_040003345.1 of bacterium. GTDB lineage: Bacteria > Gemmatimonadota > Gemmatimonadetes > Gemmatimonadales > Gemmatimonadaceae > AG11. Next base: position 173 of record JBDUCR010000127.1, on the reverse strand, counting down.
AAACTTCGATCCGTTGCCCGTCGGTAGGGGTATCAACGCAGGTGGCGCGAGACAGCGGCGCCCCAACTCAGTACATTACGCAGTGACCGGGCGCGCGTCCGTGCCTCCGGGGCCCTCTTTCTGAGGTCGTTCGAATGCTTCGCCCGCGCACCGCAGCTGTCGCCTCGCTGCTG
>JBDUCR010000327.1:0-7932 GCA_040003345.1 bacterium | reverse complement strand
CGTCGGCCGCGTCGTGGTCGTGGTTGGCTGACTGCGGCTGCGACGATCGCACATCGTCCCGCCTGGGCTGCTGCGCTTGCTGCGGGCATCGTCGCAATCGCAACCGCAGGAATTCTGCGCGCTCGGCCTTCGGGCGAGCACGTGGTGGTGAGCGGATCCGTCGAGCCGGTGACGTTCGTGTTCGTCGCTCCGGATGCGAAGAGCGTGCAGGTCGTTGGTGACTTCAATAACTGGGGCCTGGATGATTCAGGCTTGCCGGCAAGAAACCTTCAGGGCGTGTGGAGTGTCACAGCACGTATACCGGCTGGTGTACACCGTTACGCGTTCGTCGTGAATGGAAAGACCTGGGTCGCCGACCCAACCGCGCCGCGGTCGTCGGGTGACGACTTCGGCAAGCCAAGCAGTGCGCTGGTCGTGGAGGACAGCACCAAGTGAGCAACCGCAAGACTCGCAGTTTCGTGATGATGTCGGCACTTCTGAGTGCAACGGTGGTTTCCGCCGGCGCACAGGATCCGCGCACCGGGCCTAAGCTCGATGCACCGACCAAGGCGGCAGTAACCGCCGTGGTGGACTCGGCGCGCGCACAAGGCATTCCCGTCGAGCCACTGTGGGACAAGATGTACGAGGGAGCAGTAAAGGGCGCGGATGGTCCCCGCATCGTCGCCGCTGTTCGCTCACTTGCTCTCGAGCTGGCGAGTGCGCAGCGATCGCTCGGCGCAGTGGCGAGCACCGATGAGATCAAGGCTGCCGCGTCGGCCATGCACGCAGGGGTGCCAGCGGTAGAGCTGGGCAAGATGAAGAAGCAGAGCGGACTTCGTCGCTCGCTCACGCTGCCGTTCACCGTACTTGCCGACATCGTATCGCGCGGCGTTCCGGTGAGCACCGCGGCGAATGCGATTCGCTCGCTCGTCGGTGCAGGCGCAAAGGACAAAGACATCAACGACTTCCAGCGCGGCGTCAAGGATGACATCCAGCAAGGTGCGCCTCCCGCCGCCGCCGCGGAAACGCGAGCCAAGGCGAGCGGAAAGCCGGACAAGCCCGAGAAATCCGATAAGCCGGATCAGGGTCAGGACGAACGCTAGAAGTCTCTCCTCATTGCAACGCAGGCCAGCGAGTTGATTGCTGGCCTGTTTTGCGTTGGTTAGCAGCGCTGCCTGCCCGGTTCTCCGTACTCAGTTCGCCTCGTAATCCGCTCAACGCACTCTGTCAGCGCCACTGGACGTGCGATACAATTCCCCCTCATGCTCGATTTCACCATGCGTCGCCTCGAGAATCCGTGATTCATTCCTGGAATGCACTCCTGGGACGGCGGGCATTACTTGCCGCCTCCCTGTCGTCCGTCGGCTTGGTCGCGTGCCATGGAATTGGAGGAAGCGCGCCGAAGCCAGCGTTGCTCACTCGTGCCGAGCGAAGCAACTATGCGGAGACGTCGCATTACGCCGATGTCGTCAGCTTTCTCGACTCGCTGAAGGCGTTGAATGCACCGTTCGGCTTTGGCTGGATGTATCGCAGTACCGAAGGACGTGATCTGCCGTACGTCATCGCCTCGAGGCCTCTCGTACACACACCTCTTGAAGCGCGTGAAAGCGGCAAGCCGATCGTGTACGTGCAGGCGAACATTCACGCGGGTGAAGTCGAAGGAAAAGAGGCGATGCAGGCGATGCTGCGCGATCTCGCCTTCGCGAAGAATGTGAATGTTCTCGATTCGATCGTGCTGCTTGTCGTACCGATCTACAATGCCGACGGCAACGAGAAATTCGGGCCGCAGGAGCGGCAGCGCACAGAGCAGAATGGACCTGCGCTCGTCGGACAACGTCCGAACGCGGCCGGACTCGATCTCAACCGTGACTACATCAAGGCCGAGGCGCCGGAGACGCGCGCGTCGCTCGAGATGTTCAACGCATGGGATCCCGATGTCTTCGTCGACCTGCACACGACGGACGGCAGCATTCACGGCTATGCGCTAACCTACTCGCCATCTCTGAATCCCGCCGCGCCACTCGGCGATTATACGCGGACACTTCTCGCGGAGCTGCGCCAACGCGTGCGCACGCGCGAAGGCTACGAGACGTTCGACTACGGAAACTTCAACGACCGCGGTGGGCTCGAGGTCAGTTCAGATTCGACGCACTCTGGGTGGTACACCTACGATCACCGTCCGCGCTTTGGCACGAATTACTACGGACTTCGCAATCGCATCTCGATTCTGAGCGAAGCGTTCTCGCACGATCCGTTCGAGACGCGCGTGAAATCGACCTATGCGTTCGTGAAGCAGCTGTTGTCATTGGTCGCTGAACGTGGTGCGGAGATCAGGACCATGGAACAGCGAGCCGCGGAACCTGGCATCGCGCTACGCGCTGCACTTCCAAAGACGGCGCCGAGTGCGCCGGTGCGTTTCGAGATTCTCGCGCGCACGGGTGACACGATACGCACGCAGGCGGGTCTCGATCGTGGATTGAAACGCACGGGCGAAATCCGCACGCGCTCGATGCCTGTGTTCGATCGCTTCGTGCCGACGCTCGTGCGTCCGCTACCCGCGGCGTATCTCGTCAATCACGCCGACACCGCGTTGATCACTCGGCTGCATCGACACGGAATTCGTACAGAAGTTGCGACGACGGTGTCCGGGCCCGTTGAGCAATTCGTGATCGATTCCATTGTGAAGTCGCCGCGCCCATTTCAGGGGCACAACGAGGTTCGTCTCGAGGGACATTGGCAGCCGCTGGGCTCCCCCGCGTCGGACGTCATTGTCGTCAGACTGAATCAGCCCTACAGCATACTGGCTGCGTACCTGCTGGATCCTGAATCGGACGATGGGCTCGCCACGTGGAATTTCTTCGACGCGTCGATCACAGTGGGGCAGCCATTTCCTGTGCTTCGGATCCCCGCGTCGGGCGGACGCTGAGGTGATGCGCAGCAAGCCTGACTGGGCCGCACCGGGCGGCTACATTTCAATGCTTCACCCGGTGTCGCACCGGTCTGTCGTCGCTCCGAGGATTCATGCTTCGTAACACTCTGCTCTACCTTTCGAATCAACCGCGCGTCTTCAAGTTCGTTCGCAACAACCGGCTCGCGAAGAGCTTTGCCCGCCGATTCGTCGCCGGGGAAACGGCAGATGAGGCGCTTGCCGCGGTCCGTGAGCTCAACGCGAAAGGAATCACTGCCTCGCTCGATCTCCTTGGCGAGAGCGTCTACACCGAGAGCGAAGCACGCGCAGCTCGCGACGAATACCTGACGCTGCTCGATCGCATTCACGACGCAAAACTCGACGCGAACGTGTCGGTGAAGCTGACGGCGATGGGACTCGACATCGACAACGAGTTGTGCGTCGTGATCATGCAGGACATTCTCGCACGTGCGCAGCAATACGACACGTTCGTGCGCCTCGACATGGAGTCCAGCGCGTACACCGACATCACGCTCAAGTTGTTCGAGGAGCGTCTGTATCCCACCTACAAGACGAACGTCGGCGTGGTGCTGCAGAGTTGCCTCTATCGCAGCGTCGCGGATGTCGAGCACATGAACGGGCTTCGCGCGCGTGTGCGCATTTGCAAGGGCGCGTACAAAGAGCCGCCGGCGGTTGCGTATCCGGACAAGAAGGATGTTGATGCGAACTACGTAAAGTGCATGCACGAGCTGATGCTCAAGGGAAATTATCCTGGCATCGCGACGCACGATCCGGCGATGATCACCGAAGCCAAGCGATTCGCGAAAGAACGCGGCATCACGAACGATAAATTCGAGTTTCAGATGCTGTACGGCGTGCGCCGCGATCTGCAGGAAAGCCTCACCAAGGAAGGCTATCGCGTGCGCTGTTACGTGCCCTTCGGCACGCAGTGGTATCCGTATCTCATGCGCAGGCTCGCCGAACGTCCCGCCAACGTCGCCTTCATCACGGGCAACGTGATCAAAGAGGCGTTACACGCGAACAAGTAGCGAGCGGCCCATGCCCGGGCAGCATCTTCCTGCAGATCACTCGCGCGGCGACGCCAACACCATCGGCGGCTACGCCGCTGTGCATGGACGGCCCGCAGCGTTCGAGGGAACGGACGGACTCTCGTACAGCGTCGAGATCGTTACCGGCCCCACTGGCCATCCCGATAGCCCATGGGGCGCCTTCATTCTCTTCGTGCAGTGGGCGCGCATCGGCGGCGCGTCGCCGAGCGGACATCTGGAGACCGATTTTCTCGCGGAATCCGATACGGAAGACGACGCACGCGCGATCGTCGGCGCATACTCGCTTGGACAAGTGCGCGAAGTGCTGCACGCACTCATCGCCACACGCGACGGTGGACCGCCGAGCCGGCGATGGTTCGACGTGATGCGCGATGACGACGATGCGGGCGAAAGCATATGAGCGAGGCGTCGGCGGAGCAGGGCGTCGTGCTCAGTGGAACGGGTGGCATCTGGCGTGTGCAGCGCGACGACCACGTGATTGTCGACGCGTCGCTTCGCGGACGCGTGAAGAAGTCGAACTCTGGCAAGCGCGCGGATGGCTCGCTCCGACGCGACACGATTTCCGCAGCCGCGGAGACGCTGAAGCTCGCGGTTGGTGATCGCGTGCAGCTCGAGGAAGACGAATCCGGCTCGACGGCCATCGCGGAAATTCTTCCGCGGCGCTCGCGGCTCGCACGCCGTGCGCCAGGCGGCGGTCACGGCGAGCGAGTCGTCGCGGCGAACGTCGATCAGGTGGTGGTGGTGTTCGCCGCCGCGAATCCGGAACCGCATCCGCGCATGCTCGATCGATTTCTCGTGATTGCCGAAGCGAACGATCTCGCCGCGCGGATCGTGATCAACAAAGTGGAACTCGTGGGCGGTCGCGACGCGGCGCGCGAGCGATGGCTCGCGTACGAGCGCGCGGGTTACGTCGTGCACTATACGAGTGTGAAGCAGCGTGAGGGACTCGAAGAACTGCACGACGCGCTCGCCGGGAAGGTGAGCGTGCTCACCGGTCCGTCGGGCGTCGGCAAGTCGTCGCTGATGAACGCAATGTTCGAGGGACTCGATTTACGCGTCGGAGAAATCAGCGAGTCGGTGAACAAGGGACGTCATACGACGGTCGGTGCATTGTTGCATCCGCTGCCCGGTGCAGAAGGCGGCTACGTCGCCGATACGCCGGGGTTGCGCGAGGTCGGCATGTGGGCGTTGTCGCCAACGGAGCTCGATCAGTGTTTTCCAGAGCTGCGTCCCTTCCTGACCGAGTGCCGTTTCGCGGATTGTCGGCACAACGTCGAGCCGGATTGCGCAGTGCGCGAGGCAGTGCAACGTGGTGACGTGTCGTCGGCGCGCTATGACAGCTTCATGAAGTTGCGCGACGAGCTCGAGGGGAATCCGCCGAGCTACAGCTGATTCTTCGTACGTGACATGATCTTCATGCCGTTGCTATCCTCTGTGCTTCTCCGCGATAAACGCTGTGGCTGTCGTTCCCGAGAGTGTCAAGGCAACGGCATTTTTACGCAGAGGTTGCAACGAGAGAACGCTGAGGTCGCAGAGGACGCCGCGAAGGCGCATGCAGAATCCGAGAAGGCGCTCGTGCTCAATCCGAAGCGTAACTGGGCGCGAGAGGCTGAAGCAATAACTCGCTGCTACCAGCTGCCTCGCTCGCCAGCGACTTCGATCACCTTCGCGATGCGATCGGCAGCGTGACGCCAGTTCGTCTGCACCGCGTGCTGCGCCGCATCGGCCTCACCTTCATCGATTGCATCGATGATCGCGTCATGCTCAGCGACTGACGCCTTGATGTCGCTCGTCAGCATACTGATATACATGCGGATGTAACGCTCGGCTTGCGGCTTCACGCTGTCGTGCAGCGCGATGAGTCGCGGACCAGCGCATGCTTCGACGATCTTGCGATGCAGCCGCTCGTCGGCTTCGTACAGACGACCATGATCGATGGGAGCAGCACGACCAGTCTTGTAGAAGTCCGCGTTGAGCGCCTTGAGCTCCTTGGTGAGCATGCGACGCTCCGTCACCTGCTGGCCTGCTGCCCACCGCGCACCGAGTCCCTCGAGCTCACCGACGATGTTCAACAGCTCGTGGACGTCCGCGCGCGTCAGCGGCGCAACAGTGAGCCGCGCCTGTTGCGCGCCCGGAGCACCAACGACGAATCCTTCCTGCTGGAGACGCTGAAGCGCTTCGCGCACCGGCGTGCGGCTCACGCCGAGTCGCGCGGCGACTTCCGTCTCGACAACGCGGCTTCCGGGAGCCAGCAGTCCCTGGACGATGAGATCGCGCAACCGCTGATACACCTGCTCGGGACGAGACCCGTGCGGCGCTTCCGACGCCGAGTCATCCACCGGGCGCGCGCCCCGGGCGCCACGGGATACTGCGGCGCGAGGCGTGGATGGCGTGCGACGAACGGGCATGATGAGCGGGGTAGACGGTTGCATCCAAATATATGTGAAGTTGGCCGCCAACGCCCGACGTGATTTTGTCCGGTTCCTGTACGAAGTGTCGGCCGACGCGCGTCGCTCCAGCGACGCGTGTGCAAGGACGCGACGCAGGTGCGTCTCCACTCCGAGGTTTCACTCCAAGGAGGCACCATGAGCTTCACACGCATGCACGCGCGACTCGGCGGCGTCTCGACGCTGTTCGCCGCCGCGCTCCTCGTCACACCGGCATCAATCCATTCACCGACTCGCATTGCAGGCCAGACCGTCATCACCGGCCGAGTCCTCGACGCAGCGGGACGGCCGATCGGGTCGGCGGTGGTCTCGATCAGCGAGCGGAATATTAGCGTGAACAGCGCCGGCGATGGCCGATACACGCTGACAGTGACGCGCAGCGGCGATCGCGAGCAGGTCACACTCACGGCTCGACACATCGGCTACGAGTTGCGGAAGATGCCGCTCGTGCTCAGCGCGGACACTGTGCGCGTCGATCTGAGACTCACGCCGGCGTCCGTTGCTCTGGACAGGGTTGCAGCTACCGGCGCTGCCGCTACGAAGGACGAGTTGCGCGCGACCTCGCAGGCACCGATGGAACATCTCCAGGCCCGTGTCGGCGCCGTCGCGATGAGCGGCGCAACTGTATCTCCTTCGCGCAAGCGCAGCGATCGCGACGAGGGGTTTTCACGCCGGGCGCCGCGCGACAGCGGCAATACGGAAGCCTACGATCACCTCGATGAAAATCCATTTCGCTCGCCGCGCGTCGCGCCGCTCTCGACCTTCTCCGTCGACGTCGACCGCGCGTCGTACAGCAACGTGCGCCGGTTCCTCACGCAGGGTCAGCTTCCGCCGAAAGATGCGGTGCGCATCGAGGAGTTGGTGAACTACTTCCCCTACGGCGATCCGACTCCCGCGCTAACGGGCGCTCCACTTCGCGTAAGCACGGAGCTCGCCGCGGCACCATGGAATTCCAACCACGATCTCCTGCGCATCGCACTTCGCGCCCGTGACGTCGACATGCGCCGCGCGCCGCCAAGCAATCTCGTCTTCCTCATCGACGTATCGGGCTCGATGTACGGGCCAGGACGCCTTCCACTCGTGAAGCAGGCGCTCGGCCTGTTGGTGAACGAGCTGCGCGAGGAGGATCGCGTCGCCATCACGGTATACGCAGGGAACGCCGGCCTCGTACTCGGATCGACGTCGGGCGCAGACAAGCAGAAGATTCTCGCGGCGCTGGACGGTCTCGAAGCTGGTGGCTCCACTGCAGGCGGCGCTGGCATCAAGCTCGCCTACGACGTCGCGCAGAAACACTTCATCGCCGGCGGAAACAATCGCGTCATCCTGTGCACCGACGGCGATTTCAACGTCGGACAATCGAGCGACGGCGCGTTGGTGAATCTCATCGAAGAGCGTCGCAAGGAAGGCTCGTTCCTCACGATCCTCGGCTTCGGCATGGGGAACTACAAGGACGCGAAGATGGAGAAGCTCGCCGGCGCCGGAAACGGCAACTACGGCTACATCGACGACCTGCTCGAAGCGCGCAAGA
>JBDUCR010000429.1:0-2382 GCA_040003345.1 bacterium | reverse complement strand
TCGAGCTCACGTCGCCCGTGCCGAAGTTCGAGGGCGACACGCTCTGGCGGTTGGCCCGCCACGAGTTGTTCTACTTCAAGGACAACAGCCGCGCGCTCAGCGACATCGGCGTTTACCAGAATGCCGAGATGACGATGCAGAGCGAAGGCACGAGTCGTCCCGCCGAGCGTGCGAGCGCGGCGAAGGTGAGCGCGAGCCTCTTTCACGTACTCGGCTTTCGACCGGAGCTCGGACGTCTTTTTACGCTCGACGACAATCGTGAGCGTAATCCGCATGTCGTCATTCTGGGACACGGATACTTCGAGCGTCACTTTGGCGGCGACAAGAGCATCGTCAATCGCGTCGTCGACATCGATGGCTTTCCGATGACCGTCGTCGGTGTACTGCCAGCCGGCGCCGATCTCCCCGATCGTACGATCGATTTGTGGTTGCCTGGCTACATCCATCCGGCAGCGCCCGCATTCAACAACCATACGTGGAACGGCATCGGGCGACTGCGTCCTGGCTTCACTGCCGCTCAAGCGCAGCGCGAGCTCGCGCCACTCACTGCGAGACTTCCCGAGCTCTTTCCGCAGGGAGAAGGCGCGAATTTCATGAAGAGCACCGGCTTTCACACGCAGGTGCGTCCGCTGCGCGACGTGGTGGTCGGTGACGTGATGATTCGCGCGCTCTGGATTCTGTTCGGCTCCGTGATGCTCGTGCTGCTGATCGCGGCGGCGAATCTCTCGAATCTGTTCATGGTGCGCATCGACGCGCGTCGTCGCGAGATGTCCGTTCGCGCGGCACTCGGCGCCGATCGCGTGCATCTCGCTATTCAGCTGTTCGCCGAAAGTCTGATCATTGCACTCGCGGCGGGCGTGCTGGCGGTTGTGTTTGCGGCCGTTGGACTTCGTCTTCTTCTCGTCTTCGCGCCACAGGAACTGCCGCGGCTCGCCGAGATTCATCTTGGTGTCGCCGGAGTGTTGTTCGCGTTGGTTGGCGCAACGCTGACGGCGCTCGCACTCGGATTGTTCCCGTTGTTCGGTCCCGCGCCGCTCGATCTGCGGTTGCTGCGCGAAGGTGGGCGCGGCATGACGTCCGCGCGCGGGCGGCAGTTCGTGCGGGCCGCACTGGTGGTGTCGCAGGTTGCGCTGTCGCTCGTCCTGCTCACCGCGAGTGGTCTGATGGTGCGCAGCTTCGCCAATCTTCGGGCGGTAAAGCCTGGCTTCGATCCGCACGGAGTGGTGACGATGAACGTGTCGTTGCCGCAGGGGAGTTATGGCAAGAGCTACGAGATGACGAGCAACCTGTACGAGCAGCTCGCCATTCGCATCCGGCAGCTGCCCGGCGTGAAAGCCGTTGGATTCTCGGAGAAGATTCCGCTCGCGAATGGATATCTCTGTACAGGAGTGATCATCGAGGGTGAGCAGCCCGGAACTGCGCGCGGTGATTGTCCGCCGACGTCGCTCGTGTCGCCTGGCTATTTCGAGGCAATGGGCATTCGTATCGACGGACGCTCGCTCGAGTGGGGCGCAATGGACAGCCATTCCGGCGACATGATCGTGAGTCGCGCGTTCGCCGACCACATCTGGCCAGATCATCGCGCCATCGGCAGGGGCATCAGGTACTACGGCAAGGAACCGCCATTCTATCGCGTGTCTGGCGTTGCCGCCGACGTTCTTGCAGATGGCTACGACAAGCCGCCTGTGACGGTGGTCTACTTTCCGATGCTGCCGATTCCAGACGCCGGCTTGTGGGGCGTTCCGACGTCGATGAATCTCGTGGTGCGCTCCACCTCTTCGTCGCCTGTTTCGTTGGCGCCGACTATCGTGCGTCTGCTCTCGGAGCTCGAGCCGCGCGGTGCGATCTCGAATCCACAATCGATGGATGCGCTCGTCGCCCAATCGATGGCGAAGCGCTCGTTCACGATGATGCTGCTCGCGATCGCGGCTGCGATGGCGCTGTTTCTCAGCGTGGTCGGGTTGTACGGTGTGATCTCGTACGTCGTCGGCCAGCGTCGCGGAGAGATCGCCATTCGCATGGCGCTCGGTGCGCAGACTGGTGCAGTTGGACGAATGGTGCTCGGCCAGTCGCTGCGTCTGGCGCTGCTCGGTGTTGGCGTCGGCATTCTCGCTGCGCTGGCAACGACGCGCGTGTTGCAGTCATTGCTGTTCGGTGTGAGTCCGACCGATCCAACGCTGATGCTGGCTGCGTCCGTCCTGCTGTTGATCGTTGCTGCGGCCGCAGGCTATGCACCGGCGCACCGTGCGGCGCAGGTAGATCCGGCGGATGCACTGAGGTCGTCGTAGCCACTCTGTCCTTCCACAGGAACAGCGGAGCGCGCATCGCTCTGTCATCCCGCAGGAACGAGCGGAGCGAGTGAGTGTCGGGATCTACTTTCGT
>JBDUCR010000460.1:0-2386 GCA_040003345.1 bacterium | reverse complement strand
TTCGATCGAAGCCTCACCGGTCTGCTGCAGCATGTCGAGTCGAAGCGCGGCGTCGCGGACGCATTCGCGAGCCGTGGGCGACTTCACCAGGCCACCGAAGAGCTGCCAGCGCGCGGACTCTCCGGGCCGTACTTCATCGCGAGTGGCGCGACCGTCGAGAACAGCGAGCGCGTCGAGATCGTCACGCGCGATCGCAACCAGCCTGCGGTGATCATCGATCGGAAGGTGATGGTCCGCTTCCAGGACTACACGATTGAGCCTTCGACTGGCCGACTCGTGTTCCGCGTCGCGGTGCCGAGTCTCGATGAGAATCTCAATCCGGTGTTCGTTCGCGTGTCATACGAGATCGAGCAAGGCGGACCGCAGTTCATGACATACGGTGCCGGCGGCGCGTATCGCGTCGGATCGAATCTCGAAGTCGGTGCACTCGCTGCGCGCGACGAGAATCCGCTCGATCGACAGTCGCTGGTCGGCGGATCATTCACCGCGATGCTCGGCGACGGCACGTATCTCGTCGGCGAGGCTGCACATACGACGTCCGGTGATCTCGATCGCGACGGCAATGCGTTCCGTCTCGAGCTGCGTCATCGCTCTGCCCGCGCGAACGCACGCGTCTACGCGCTGCGCGGCGACAGCACGTTCGACAACAGATCGTCCACCTTCATCGGTGGCCGCGCCGAGTATGGCGCACGAGGCAGTGTGGTCATCGACGCTGAGACGCGTTTGCTCGGAGAAGGCCTGCGCACCGAAGACGACCGCACCGGTGGTCGTCGCGACGTGGCCGGTCTTTCCATTGAACGCGCGCTCAGCCACGGACTGATTGCCGAGGTTGGCTATCGCTGGGCGGATCAGACGGCCGCCCCTGTCACACCTGTCCTTCCGAGTGGTGGTGCGGTTGCCGGCAATGCGGGCGAGCAGGCACCCATCGCGTCGCAGACGGCACGCGCTCGCCTCACGGCGCGCGTGCCTGGCAGCACTCGCACGTCGGTGTTCGCCGAGTATGAGAGTGGGCTCGGGAACGACGCGCACCGCGGCACGATTGGCGGCGACTATCGCCTGTTCGATCGCGCACGACTGTACGCCCGACACGAGTGGGTCGGCGGTCAGGACGGCACCTTCGCCACCGCCGGCGAGGGAGATCGCCAGCGCACCGTCCTTGGCATCGACGCCGACTATCTGCGAAACGGACAGCTCTTCTCGGAGTATCGCGCTCGCGATGCAATCGACGGACGCGACGCCGAGGCGTCGATCGGGTTGCGGAATCGCTGGCCGATCGCGCGCGGGCTGATGGCCAACACGTCGTTCGAGCGAGTGTCACCGCTATCCGGCACGACCAGCACTGCTTCGGTCGCGGTTACGGGCGCGCTCGAGTACACGGCGAATCCGTTGTGGAAGGGGACCGCGCGCCTTGAATGGCGCACCAGCCCCACCGGCGACGACTATCTCGGATCGCTTGGCTACGTGCGCAAGTTGTCGAACGATTGGACGTTGCTCGGTCGCAGCTTGTGGGATCAGCTCAACAGCACCGATCGGCGCGAGCATTCGCAGATCGGCCTCGCATGGCGCGAAACGGATCGCAATCGCGTCAATGCGCTCTTCCGTCTCGAGAGTGTGCTCGACAAGACGGACGCGGATGGTCAGCCGACGTCGAGGTCACAGTCGAGCCTTGCTGCAGCGCTGGTGAATGTTCAGCCATCACCGGGCCTCACCTTCTCGGCGCGCTACGCCGCGAAGCTTTCCGTCGACACACGCGACGAGCTCTCGGCACGGACGACGGCGCAGTTGGTGATGGGACGCGCGACGTTCGATCTCTCGCGGCGCATGGATTTCGGGTTGATGGCCAGCGTACTCGCAAGCGATGGCCTCAGCCGTCGCAACTACGGCACCGGAGCGGAGTTCGGGTTCATCGCGATGAGAAACCTTCGCATCGCCGCTGGATACAACCTGTTCGGCTTCACGGATCAGGACTTCAAGTCGCTGGGCAATACACAGCGTGGACCGTACGTGGACCTCGGCTTCAAGTTCGATGAAAGCCTGTTCGGTGAGCCACGCACGCCGTTGACACGCTCGCCGTAAGGGCGCGACAGTTTACGGTTTACGGTTTACAGTTTACGGTTTACGGCTTTGCGCCGCGATAGCCCTTGCCCGGGCAACCGGGATCCAGGTTTGGGGCTATACGGTTTCGGGTGAGCGGTTTCGGGTTACCAACGTCAGTGACCCGGAACCGCAAACCACCAACCGTGAAACTCCAAACCTGGATTCCGGCAGCCAAGTTTTCGGACCTTCCCGGGCGGAAACCGGCGACACGCTCGCCGTAACGCCTGAGGGGTCGCGCCGCGATAGCCCTTGCCCGGGCAACCGGGATCCAGGTTTGGGGCTATACGGT
>JBDUCR010000137.1:0-26111 GCA_040003345.1 bacterium | reverse complement strand
TCTTCCTATCTTCCTATCTTCCTATCTTCCTATCTTCCTATCTTCCTATCTTCCTGTCCCTCAGCTTCCCGCCGGCTCCCTCCCAACTGCCTCTTCCAGCGCCGCGAGGCGTCGCTTCAACTCGATATTCTCGGCACGAATTGCGGCGACTTCGGCGCTTGGACGCGGGGGCTGCGCCTCCGGCATCACCGTCGGCAGTGCGACGGAGCGCTTGGGCCAGAACGTCTTCAGGACAGCGAAGGCAAAGAGCAGCAAGAGTGTCAACTGCGCGAGCACACCCTGCCAGCTTGGATAAATGCCCAGCCATTCGATGTGCGGCAATCCGCGAATGGTCGTAAGAGGAATCGCGTTGCCTTCCTGCAGCTCGCGCACGCCCTTGCCTGTGAACACGAACGCCATGTAGTAGAGCAGCACGCTCGTCACCGCGAAAAAACGGCGGATCGGAATCTTCACGCCGTAGCGATAGAAGAGCGTGAAGATCACTGCCAGCGCGCCGAAGCCCGCGATGATGCCAAGCGAGAGCGGCATCACCACGTTCGGTCCTTCGTTGAATAGCGCCTGATAGAACAACGCCGTCTCCGCACCTTCGCGATACACCGCGAGGAATGCGACGAACGTCAGTGCGCGGCCGCCTCCATGATCGAGCGCGGTGCTGACCTTCTCCTTGATGAACTGCTGCCACTTTGCCGCTTCGACCTTCGAGATGAGCCAATAGCTCACCGAGAACAGCACGACCACGGCAATGAGCAGCGTCGAGCCTTCGATGATCTCGCGGCTCGCCGGCACGGACGACAACAGCGTTTTGAGGACGACAGCCGTCGCGGCGCTCGCGGCGAGTGCGTACGCGACACCAAGCCAGATGCTGCGAAGGCGAGCACGATGTCCGGTCTTGATGAGGAAGGTGACAACTGCGCCGATGACGAGAATCGCCTCGAATCCTTCGCGCAGAATGATCAGGAACGATTGCCAGAACGCCTCGCTGCCACTGCCAGATGGCACAGTCAACGCAATCACTTCAGGTAGCGACGCCTCGATCGCGTCGCGCAGTTGCTCGGCGCCGCGAATGTCGTTCGAGCGAACAGCCGCCTTGAACTCGGCGAATTGGCGCTCCATCGAGACAACGAGCCCGGGATTCTTGGCGCGCGCTGGTGCTTCGATCGGCTCGAAGGCGATGTACGCGTCGAAGGCCTTGTCGCCGGCGTCCGCAGGGCGGCCGCTTTTTGCAGCGGCGAGCGACTGCTCGAGCTGCGCGAGGACATTGCGCGCGGCCGCCTGTGCGGATGCGCTGTCGCCTGCTGCAGCAAGCAAGTTCGCGTTGCGCTCTTTCAGCGGCAGCGATCGAACGTATGCGACCACGCTCGCCACCTGCGCATCCGTCAACTCGTGCGACGGAGGCATTGCTGATCCGGCAATACCGTCTTTCACGATCGTCGCGAGTTGCTCGTCGCTCCGCTCGACCTGATATGCGATCGTGCCGATTTCCGGTGGCAGCTTCGTCAGCGAGCGTGCCAGTGCGCCGTCGCTTCCGCCGACGACACCATGACAGGACACGCATCGCTGCATGTACAGCCCTTCTCCCTCGAGCTGCTGCGCGTGATTCACCCTGAGCGAGTTCACGTACGCAACGAGGTTCCATCGCTGCGCCGACGTCAGCGTGTTGCCGAAGCCGGCCATCGGCGTGCCCGCGATGCCCACGGACATGATGCGGTACATCAAAGCCGGCGACACGCCGTGCATCTGCGCCACCGAGCCGATCGCCGGAGGATGCGGGGTCATCTTCGCGCCGGCAGGTCCGTCGCCCAGGCCGGAGGCACCATGACAGCTGGCGCACGTTTTCTGGTACGTGGTCTTTCCCTCAGCGAGATCGAGCGGCAGGCTCGGCAGCTCGAGCTTGGCTTCGTTGCCGAGGATGGCGGCGAATCGCTTTTCGAGGGAATCGAGGGCGGCAGGCGGCCGCTTGTCGCGCACAGCGGCGGTGACGGAATCGAGCAGCCCTCTCGCTGGCGCTGCGTTGTCACCGGAGAGACGTTCGGCGGCCTTGCGAGCGTCGGCCAGAAACTCGTTTGCTTCCTGATATTCCTGGGCGCTGATCAAGCGTCCCTGGGCGTCAACCGCCTTGCCGTATTCCTGGACGGCGACGCTGACGATGTTCGCCACTCGCCGCGCCGGATGTTCCTGGGCGGTGACGGGCCACGCGATCAGTACCGCGCCCAGCAGGGCAACTCGGCTGAGAAAAGGTGTGATTCTCATTGCCGAGGAAACATATCGGAATTGCGGGCGGCTTGGTAGGGTAGAGCGCCTCAACGAGAGTGCAGATCCCGAGTCGTCAGACCCGGAAACCCTTCAGGCGGTCCCTGCGCCCGCGCAAGCTGACCACGTCGCCGAACTCCGGTTCAAGCCTCGGCGATCACGTATGCCACCGCCATATGCTCCGTATGGCTGATCGAGAGATGAACTCGATAGACCCCGAGCTCGGTCGCCCGTGATTGTGCCCGCCCGTGCAGAACCATGACGGGCGCCTGCCCTTTCGCGGAAACGACTTCCATCTCCCGCCACCCGATTGCCCGCGCGAGATCATTTCCCGCCAGCGCCTTGTACGTCGCTTCCTTGGCTGCGGCGCGCGCCGCGAGTTGACGCTCGGGCTCGGGGTGCGTGTGCGCGTAGATCCGCTCGCGCGACGTGAACATCCGCTCCAACGCCCGCTCGCCCTTTCGCTCGAGCAGAAGACGCATGCGCGCAATCTCCACGAGATCGATTCCTATCCCAACGATCATCGCGGACTGCGCTCGAACCAGCGCGGCGACGATTTGCGCGTCGTCCTCGACGCCAACAACTTCGCGAGCGCCTCGCACGCCACGTCGGCTGTCGTGAACACCGCGCGAAGTTGCGCGACCCATGCATTCCAGCCCGCGTCGTCGGTGAGCGCAGCTGTCGCACCGCTGTCCAGCGCGTGCAATGCGAGACGCAATGGCTCGACAAGCTCGGTCGCGTGTGCCGTCAGTGCTCGTGTCAACGCCGGCTCTTCGATGCCAGCCACCGCCGCATCTACCGCCTGAGCGCCGATGCGCGCAGCGAGCGCGTCGCCCCGAAGTGCGCCGAGTACAGAGTCCTTGTCGTGTCCTGCCGCGCGAGCGCGGGCGTCGAGCAACGGCTGAAAGATCGCAGCGTGCGCCGCCTCGGACGACGCGTCACGTTGCGCGCCAAGAGAGCGAAGCGAGCGCGCGAGCTCCGGAAGAAGTGGCGTATCAGGCATTGGAGAGATCGAATCCTGCGTCGCTTGCGAGCGCCGCATACGAGAGCGCGGCGCGCGTACCTGTGCGCGTCTCGAAGCGCGTCGCGAAGTCGAGCAGTCGTTCGCTCGTGAATCCGTCGCGCGGAAGTCCAATGATCGAGATCGCGCGTTCGATCTGCTCGGGCGTGCCCTCGACTTCGACGAGCGTGTCCATGCGCGGATAGCGCTCGAAGCGGATCATCGCGCCGTCGAGATCATACTGCACGATCTCGCGATCGATGGCGATCGTCACCACGTAGCCGATGTTGTCGAGAATCGCGACGAGCGTGTCTCCATCGGTGACGCTGGTCTCCAGCTCTTCGCGAAGTTTGTAGCCGTGCTCTCGACGCGTTGGTCCCTTCCAATCGAGCTCACTGCGTGTGCCCTGCGCATCGCGATAGACGCGGACGCGCAGCACCTGATCACGCGCGGTGAGCGAACGGTCTCCCGTGTCGTAGCGGCGATCTTCGAGTCGACCGGAGAACACATGCGTCGCACCCGCCGCCTCGACGGCAGCGCGACGACGCTCCAGATCGTCCACAACGCTCTTGAGCTCCACCTCGATCATCGTCTACTCATCGAGAATCGCGCTGACGACAGCATCAGTGTCCGAAAGATTGGAGAACACAGCTGCGGGCTTGCATGCACGGAGGTCATCGACTGAGTATCGGCCTGTTGCGACACCGATCGCACGCGCGCCGATGCCGCGCCCGCATCCCATGTCGGCCGGCGTGTCACCGATCACGACAACGTCTTCCCCGGCCACCGCGTGACCAAGCAACACCTCGGCGCGACCACGCGCGATGGCGGGAAGTTCCGGCCGGCTCGCATGGTCCGATCCGAATGCACCGACCCTGAAGCGATCGTGTGAGATGCGAACGGCGTCGAGCTTCGCGAGGGCGCCATCGCGCACGTTGCCGGTGAGAAGACCGAGTAGCACATCGCCGCGCGCTTCGAGTGCGTCGAGCAACGGTGCGATACCCGGGTACGTCTTGTCCGAATGGTCATCGCGCGCGAGCTCCTCGCGAAGCAGATCGACGTAGCGCGTCAAAGTCCTGTCGAGATGCGCGTCGATCGTATCGTCGGCAAGCCCGCCCAGCCGCATGAGCTCGCGCACGATCTGCGGGTCGGTCTTGCCGTCGAACTCGTGTCCGTCGACCGGATGCGCGCCATAGACCTCGTGAATGGCGCGATGCACGGCGCGTCGCCCAGCGCCGTCGGTCCAGAGCAACGTTCCGTCGATGTCGAAGAGAACGACCTTCATTCGCACGGCGCCATTGCCGCCTGGCGTCCGGGAAGACGCGTGAGCAGTAACCCGCCGATGATGCACGCCGCGCCGGCAAGCTGCGTCGCGCGTGGCGACTCGCTGAGCACGAACCACGCAGCGGTCATCGCGAACAACGGTTGCAGATTGGAATACATCGACGCACGCGTCGGGCCGAGCACGCGTACGCCGCGATACCAGAACAGATACGCCACGACGAGTGCGAGAATTCCGCTGTACAACACTGCCGCCCATCCGGCGTTGCTCACCGCGCCCCACTTCGTCGCGAGCAGTGATGGCGTCGCAACGATGAGCATCGGCACGACTCCGCCAGTCATCGTCACCGCAGAAAGCGTCAATCCGTCGACACGCTCGGTGTACGGCTTGAGGCCGACGGAGTAGACGGCCCAGCACAGCACGGACGTGAGAATGAACGCGTTGCCCGACCAGGTGGAGTGACCGACGCCGCTGTTCGCCGAACCGGAGACGACGAGTCCGATGCCAACGAGCGAGATCGCTATTCCGACGACGCCGCGAACTCCAACACGCTCATTGCCGCGCGCCCATCCGATGATCTCGATGAAGGCCGGACTCGCCGCGACAAGCAGCGACGCGTCGCTCGCACGCGTGCGCGCCATGCCTTCGACCCACAAAATCTGATAGAGTCCATTTCCCAGTACGCCGATCGCCAGCATCCCGAGCACATCGCGGCGGACTGGCAACGCCTGTCCACGCACGAGCACGATCGCCCAGAGGACAGCGACCGCCAGACTGATTCGCACGCTGTTGAACGCCAGCGGCGCGAATACGCCCGTCGCGAACTTCACGACGATGAAGTTGACCCCCCAGATGAGGGCCATGCAGAGCAACAGGAGATCCGTTACCGAGAGCCCGCTCGGGACACTCTGTGCTCGTTCGGGTGTTTCGGCGTACGTGCTGGAGGCCATGCCACAACTTAGGTGGCTGGCTACCTGTTTCAAACCGCGGCGTCTGCTTCTACTATTCACGATGCACGTCACCTTCGCTCTCTTCGCCGATGCGGCGAACCTCTCGCAGGAAGGAAAGCTGAACATCCTCGGCGTCTTCGACGCGCTGCAGGTTGGTTCGCTTCCCGCGCTCCACCCTCGCGCGACGCTGGTTGTGCATCTGAAGGGGGCGCCATCGGACGCGGGGCCTCATCGAGTGCAGCTGCAGTGGATGAGCCCAAGCGGCTCGGAGCTATGGAGCAGCGACGGAGAGCTCGGCGTCGTTGCACCGCCGGCCGGCGTGGTGGAGATGGACTTTCCACTCATCGCGCAGCTCGATCTCCCGCTCGATGTGGCGGGCCGCTACCTCATGCGCGTTGGCCTCGACGGAAACACTCACGCCGAGGTGGCGGTGCAAGTGCGACCAGCTGCATCGGCGCCGGTGTCGCGGACGCCCGTGATGATGAGCTGAGGTTTGGGATCTACGCCGAACGCTATTCCCTATCCGATTCGTCAAATCGGCAAAATTCGGCGCGCCGTCACGAAACGATCGAGCAGCTTCCGCACATACGGATCACGCGTATCCTCGAGCCGCTCGACCGCATAACCACCGCGGCCAAGCGCGAGATGTACGAGACATCCGCCGCCGAGCGAGATGGCGACGTGCGTGACATGCTGGTCGATGCGATCGGAGAAAAAGAGCAGATCACCCGCCTGCGCGCGAACGGGATCGCTCTCTCCGGGAATACCCTGCGACGCCTGCTGCCACGCGTCGCGATGCAGTTGAATGCCGTGCAGCCAGTAGACGCTTTGCACGAGCCCTGAGCAATCGGCGCCCCAGGGAGTCACTCCGCCCCAGAAGTAGCTCGTCCCCTCGAAATACAGTTGCGCAGAGCGCGTGATCGCCGTCGCATCGGGCGGAAACATCGACGCCTGGTCCGCTTCATCCATGATCTCGCCGTTCAGAACATTCTCGTCTGACGTGAGATACGCACCGAGTGGCATGGCGCGACGCGATCCTGCGTGCGTCGTGACGCATCCAAGTGAGATGCGCTTTGCCGTGGCGATGGACGCGGTTCCATTTTCTGAAACGGACGTGAGGTAGCCGCGGTGCATCCAGCCTTCATAGTCGTCGGGACCACGCACGCGATACCAGTCATCGCGAGTCTCGAGCACGTCCGCAACGCGGCCGGCGAGGAGCTGCGAGATCTGAGCACTGGCGACACGAGGTTCGGCGAAGAGCTGCGCGACCGGCGAACACACGGCGACGCGGTGGGGCACATCCGTCATCCGTGAAAGATGTCTCCCGGTACGTTCGTGCGCACCGCCCTCTCGATGGCCTGCTCCAGAGCGATCACCGCGAGCGCCTCAACCTGCGCAGGAGACGCAGCCACTCCGCCCTCGGACGGTGACGTCGTGAACACGATGTCGCCATCGAACGACGTGCCGACAGGCGTGATGCGCCGATAAAGTGCTGCGCTCGCCGCGCGCGCGAGCGCACCGAGCTGCACTCGGCTCATCTCTGCATTTGTGCTGACGACGCACAACGTCGTATTGCGTCCCGCCAGGTTGTCGAATCGTGCGCTGTCCTGCGCACCGTGCGCCACGAATGCGGCGCTGTCGAGCCATCCACCCGCTGCATCGCGCGCTCCTGCGATGATCGCACCGGCGGCGTTGCGCACATCGCCGAGCGCGTTCACGACGGCCAGCGCGCGCACCTGAACTGCTCCCGCATCAGCTCCGCCAACGCCGACACCGCCCTTCATCGCACTCGCCGGTCCGGCGATCTTGCCAACCGTCGCGCCGGTGCCAGCGCCGATGGATCCTTCCACCACGTCGTCAGACGTGGCGCTCTCGCAGGCGTCGTACGCCATCGCGGATGACGGCCGCGCATCGAAGCGGCCGAGGGGAGCGAGATCGAAGATGACCGCCGCAGGAACGATCGGAACGACTCCCGCGCCGACGGGGAATCCGCGCTTCCCTTCTTCCATCCACCGCATCACACCAGCGGCTGCGTCGAGACCATACGCCGAACCTCCGGCGAGCAGAATCGCGTCGATGCGATCGACGAGGTGCGCAGCGTCGAGCAATGCCAGTTCGCGCGTGCCAGTCGCTCTGCCGACAACGTGGACGCCGCAACGAAAGGGCGCGTCGATGCCGCGTACGACCGTGCATCCGGTTGCTCCGAAGACATCAGTCGCGTGGCCGATCGCGATGCCACAGTCCGCGAACGACGTCATGTGAGGACCGTTGTGTGCATGTGGCCCGCGCCAGCCACACTCACAAGTCCAGCCAGTCCGGCGCGGGAACCTCGGCGGCCACACACGCTCGGCATCGCACGACACCGCGCAGGTTGCAGATCACACAAATGAAGGTGCCGCACTTCTCGCAGGGATAGCCCTCGGAGGCGCGCTCTTCGTTGCCGCATGCGCGGCACACCATCATGTCATGCTCGCGTAGCTCCGTCATTGCTCCTCCTCGCGGCCAACTCCACTCGGACTTGGGCGCTCGCCCAGTCCGAAGTCACGGATTTTCTTGATGAGCGTCGCGCGCGAGATGCCGAGCTCCCTCGCGGCGCGGGTGCGGTTCGCGGAGTGGGCGCGCAACGTGCGCTCAATGTGTCCGCGCTCAACCTCTTCCAGCGTTCGTGACACATGTGGCAGTGATGCATCGTCGCCGATGCCGCGCACCTCGGGGGATAGATGCGTCACACCGATGAGCGTATCGCCACGCGCGCGGATGAGTGCGCGCTCGAGCACGTTGCGGAGCTCCCGCACGTTGCCGGGCCACGGATAGCGAAGAATCGTGTCCATCGCTTCGTCGGTGACTCCACGCGGTGCGTCGAGGAGCCCACGTCGCAGCTCAGCGATGAGCGCAGCCACCGTCTCGCGCAGATCTTCTGGCGCACGCGCGCGAAGTGGCGGCAAATGCAATGGCATCACGCCTAGTCTGTAATACAGGTCTTCACGGAATCGCTGCTCGGTGACTTCGGTCGCGAGGTCGCGGACAGTTGCAGCGATGAGGCGAACGTCGACCGGCACTTCACGCGTGCCCCCGGCACGACGGACACGACGCGCCTCCATTGCGCGAAGCAGCGTTGGCTGCAGCGGTGCCGGCAGATCGGAGATCTCGTCGAGAAACAATGTTCCGCCATCCGATGCCTCGAACAAACCAGGCAGCGTTCCGCCTTCCGTCTGCTCCACGCCGAACAGGTCGACGTCGAGCACCTCGACGGGCCGTATCGAGCAATCCACCTGATGAAACGGCCGCGAGGCGCGTGCGCTGAGCTCGTGGATTGCGCGCGCGACGCGCGCCTTTCCCACGCCGTTTTCGCCAACCAGCAACGCGACCGTTCGCTCGCTGCGCGCCAGCATCTCGATCTGCTCGGCCAGCTCTCGCATTGGCGCCGATGTGCCAAGGAGCATGTCAGTTGCCGCGCGACCAACGCGTGCGTCGGCAGCGCGACTCAGCTCGCGGAGTTGTGCCTTCTCGAGCGCGCGATCCACCACTGCGCCGAGATGCGCAAGCTCGACCGGCTTGGTGAGAAATCCTTCAGCGCCCGACTGCATTGCGTGCACGGCAGCGGGAATATCGCCATGGCCCGTGATCATGATGATGACGGGCCGCAGCTCCTTCGTTCGCTCGAGAACCTCGAAGCCCGAAATGTCGGGCAGAAACAGGTCGAGGAGCACGACGGCGGGACGCTCCGTCTGCACTTGCGTGACGCCTTCCTCGCCGGTGGCCGCAAACAATACGTCGTGCCCCGACCGCTCGAAGTAGCGGCCGAGTGCAGAGCGGATGTCCGGCTCGTCGTCGACGATGAGAATCTTCGCCATCAGTTCGTTACGCTCGCGATCACGGCGGCGAGATCGTCCAGTTGAAATGGTTTGCCAATGACCGGGCGTCCGGCATCGATCAAAAAACGCTGAGCGGCGTCGCTCTGGAGATCTCCCGTCACGAATACGACACGTCGCGCGTGTCGTGCGTCGCGGTCGAGCAGTTCGCGATACAACGCCTCCCCACCGAGGTCGGGCATGCGAAGATCCATCAGGATCACATCATACTCACTTGTCGCGAGGAGCGCTCGTGCGTCTGCTCCGCTGGCCGCCACGTGTACCTTGTGGCCAAGGGAGCTCAGAAAGCCGGACACCGCGGCGCGCATCGCGGGCTCGTCGTCCACCACCAGCATCATGCGCCCCGACTCTCGCGCCGCTGTCGTCGAAACACTGTCCGTGGAGAGTGCCGTCGGCGGAACGACATACGGCAGCTCGACGATGAATGTAGCACCGCCACCCTGAGTCACTTCAACCCGAATACGGCCACCATGCTCGCGCACGATGCCGTCGGAGATGGACAGGCCCAAACCGGTTCCCTGCCCGACTGGTTTCGTCGTATAGAATGGATTGAAGATGCGGTCCACCTGCGCACGCGGAACGCCCGGGCCGTTGTCTGACACTGCCAGCACGATCCGCGTCCCATCGCCTTCTAACGCCGTACGGATACCAATGCGCCGCTCCTTCGCCGTTTCTCCAAGCGCCTGCTCGGCGTTCGCGATGAGATTCAATACGACTTGCTGTAGCTGAAACGGATCGGCCCAGGTGGGCGGCAGCGTCGGATCGAGATCGAGCGCGACTTCGATGTTCGCCGTGCGCAACGCGTAGCGACGCAGTTCCAATGTGTCCGCCACGATGTCGTTCAGCCTCGCCGCGTTCCGTTCGGCCGGTTGCTGGCGCGCGAAGGTCAGCAGGCTCGAAACGATTTTCGCCGCGCGAAGCGCTTCACGATGAATCGTCTCGACGGCCTGGCGCGGCTCGTCCTCCAATCCGTTCGGCGACGCCAGGAGCAGCTGCGCAAATGCCATCACGGCAGCGAGTGGGTTGTTCAGTTCGTGCGCCACGCCACTAACGAGCTGCCCAACAGCCGCCAATTTCTCCTGCTGCAGCAGCTGCTCGGCGAGACGCTGCTCGTCGGTAACGTCGCGCAGAATCCCAAGAGCGCCTACGATGCGGTCGCCTTCGAGCACAGGCGACGTGATGACGGAGCCCTGTCGCACGTCGCCTCTCGACCCGCGATATCGCACCGCGCCACGTGATCGCATACCACCGAGCGTCTCGCGCAGCAAACGGTCTGCCGCCGGAAGATCACGCGGATCGATGAGCACAGAAAACGGAGTGCCGATGACCGATTCGCGTGCACGACCCATCGATTCCTCGAGCGAGCGATTGATCGCGGTGAAACGACCCTGCGCATCAACCGTGAAGATCGCATCCGACGCCGACTCGACGAGCCGCGTGTAACGCGCCTCCGAGCGATCGAGCTCCGCGGCACGGGCGCGCGCTTCAGTCACGTCGCGCGCGACACCGAGCACGCCAACGATTTCTTCTCCGCGACGAATCGGCGTGTTCGTCACCGACACGAGACGACGCTCTTTATCGGGACGAAGGACGCGACACTCATATGGTTCCGAGTGCCCCTCGAGCGTGCGCTGAAAGTGACGGCCCACGAGTGGCACGTCCTCTGGGTCGAGCACCATGCGTGTACTGTGGCCGAGCATCGAGTCACGCGTGCGGCCCGTGAGCTCGCACGTCGCATGATTCGCCGAGGTGAAGGTGCCGTGTACGTCGAGCGTGTAGATCGCGTCGGTGGCCGATTCGAACAGATTCCGATACCGACTTTCCGACTGCGTGACGGCGTCGCGCGCACGTCGTTCGTCGGTGATGTCGCGCAGAGTGGCGACGATGCCGGTCACTTCGCCGAGCTCACGAAGCGGGGCAGTCGCAATGGCGACGATGCGGCGATCGCCATCAGGTCGAACGACGACTCCCTCGTAGTTCTGCGGCTCGCCGGCGAGTGCGCGATCCTCGTGCTCCCGCACTTGCGCACGAGATTCCTCGGGCACGGCGACCTCACCGGGCGTCCCGATCAGATCGTCTCCGCGTGCAAGCAGTTCGCGTGCGGCAGGGTTTGCGAAAATCAGATGACGCTGACGATCCGTAATGACAATCGCGTCGCGCGACGTCTCGACCACGCGACGGTGACGCTCAGCTAACGCACGATGCTCGGTGATGTCGTCGAAGGTGATGACGGCTCCGCCAAGTGGGTGCGGCGATGCCGTCACGTCGAAAACGCGTCCGCGTGCCCGATCGTCGTGCGTTCCGCGTTTCACCAGACCTTGCTCGATCGCTGCGAAGTGCACGCACTCTCTGCAGTCCGTGTCATCACCGAACAGCGCGGCGTGGAAGTCGCGTCCCAACACCATATCCTCGGCGTCGACGCCCATCAGCACGCGCGCCCGTGCATTGGTGCGTTGAATTCTGCCCTTCTTGTCGAGCAGCACCATCCCGCTTCCGATCGAATCGAATGCGACCGCCCATTCACGCGTAGCCTCCGCTACTTCTTCGAACAGCTTCGCGTTCACGACGGCGACGGACACCTGATCGGCGAGCCGCTGCAAGAACTCGGCGTCATCCGGAACGAATGGTTCGATGCGATTGAACACCGACAACACACCGACGGGACCCTGAACCGAAAGCAGGGGAACGATGATCGCGTTCGTGACCTGCGCATACGCAGCGCTCGGCACGAACGCGTCCGGGTCGTCGTTGACGTGCTCCCGTATGAGGCTTGCTGCGGAGCGCAGCACGCGGCCGCTCACACTGCCATGAAGCGGCATGCGGCTCCCGACGAGTGCATTGCCGACGCCGACACCTGCGGTCACTTCGAGCGAGTCGCCGCGCAGCAGCGCAATGGTGGCGCCGTCAGTGCGAAGCAATGCCGTCGCGTGGCGAAGAATGAGTTGCATCACGCGATCGATACGCAACGACTCACCGACGACGCGCACGACATCGGCGAGCGCTTCCGCCTGTCGGCGTTGATGCAGGCTTTCGGCGTAGAGCCGTGCGTTGCTGATCGCCGCTGCCGCTTGCGCCCCAATGGTGAGGAGAAGATCCGCGTCATCGACATCGAGCTCGGATCCGTTGATCGTTTCCACTACGATCACCGCAACCGTCGCTGATCCGATCACCGACGGAACGGCAAACGCGTTCGCCGTCTGTACTGGCCGCTTCTCCTTCGCTGCACTCTCGGCAAGTGAGCGAAGTGCGACCGCCGTGAACGTCGCGTCCGTCTCTTGTCCATTCTGGCGATACACCCGCGGCCACAGTACGGCGGCGGAATCCGTGACGAGAAGTACCACGGAGCTGAGCGGAAGCACGGTCTCGATCTTCGCTGCGAGCGAGCGCAGAATCGCAGGCTCATCGAGCGAGCTGGCGAGCAGCGTTCCAACCTCGTGCAGGTTCTGAAGCCGACGTGCGCGTCGCTCGGCGAGCTCCATCAGCGATGCCTGCTCGAGCATCGCTGCAACCTGCTGCGCAAACAGCTCGACGGTGCGAACTCGCATCAGCGTCGGCCGAGTGCGGTCGGCGGGATCGTCCAGCACGAGTGTCGCGGCAATGCTGCCGTTCGCAAGACGCAATGGCACGAGCAGCACATCCTGCGGAGACCACGACAAGTCTCCACTTGGCTCGAGTGCGCTCTTGAGGCCTCCCTGGAATTCCTCGATTACCCAGGGATCGCGCCCCTCCAGATAGTAGGAGGCGCTGATGCGAAAGCGCTCGATGGCGGCGAAGCGTCGCTTCCACACCGCGCCCGGCACCGGCGCAGCGCGCAGACTCTGGTCGTCGTCGATCGACAATCCCGCCGTGACGATCGCTGTCGCGTTGAGCTCTTCATCGCGCAACGTGATTGTCACACGTCCGAATCCGATTCGGCGAATCGCTTCGACGAAGACGTGGAGCCTCGCCGTCATCGACGGAGCGCGCTCCACTTCCGCGAGCGCTTCGTGCAGGAGCATGAGATGGTCGCGCTCCTGCTGCAGCTGGCGCACTGCCTCGGTTGGAACGCCGTCGGCTGATGCGGCGGTACCGAGCTCCCGCGCGTCGCTCATGCGGCGTCAGCGCCCCGGAACGAGCAGGTGCGCAGCCAATGGCTCAACCGTAATGTCGACAGGAGTGACACCGAGCAACTCACCGTCTGCCTGCAGTGGGAGAATGGGCACGGTCTCGAGACGAAATCGCTTCCCTTTTCTATATAGTAACGCGCGGTCCGGCCGGAAGTCGCGTCGCGTCACACGCCACATGATGCGCAGCGCGTCACCAAGATTCGACGGCGAAAAGATGCAGCAGTCGAGCATGCCGTCGTCGACGGCGATGTCCGGCCCAAACGCAATCCTGTCTTCCAGTATCGCCCCGAAGTTTGCAAACAACACAGCGGCGGCGCGACGCTCGACGATCTCTCCGTCCACCTCGACTCGCGCCAGAAAGAAACGACGGAAGATCACTGCGCGCAGCGCGGCCCTCGTCGCGATGAGCGTATAGGCGAGAATGCCGAGCCGTCGTTTCATCCACGCCGGAGTCTCCGCGACCATCGCCGCGTCGATGCCAACGCCCGCCGCGACCGCAAAGCGATGTCCGAGCACGACACCGAGATCGATCTGGCGAACCTGGCCTTGCAGCAGTTCAGGCACTGCACGACGGATATCGCGGGAAATGCCGAGCGCACGGGCGAGCAGATTGCCCGTTCCGCCCGGCAACACGCCGATCGGAATGCTCGTGCCGGCAAGTGCGCCGGCAATTTCCATTGCGGTGCCGTCGCCGCCAAGCGCGAAGACGACGTCATAGTCGCGGCCACGCAACTCGCTGATCTCGCGCGCATGGCCTGCGTGCTCTGTGAGGACGACGTCGCACGTTGCTCCACCCTCGGCGATCGCGCGACGCGCATCTTCGACGAAATGTCCGCCGCGCCGCGACGCGGGGTTCGCGATCAGAAGGACGCGCCTCAAAACACCCAGGATCGGAAAAGCGAGAAGCCCCACTGCTGCGGGGTTGATACGAAGCCGCGCACGCTGCCCGCATTACAGCGAAGTGCGCTGGCCGCCGGATCGAGACCGGCGCGCAGCGAGAACCGATCAGGTGCAATCAGCGGAAAGCGATACTCGAGCTTTCCCTCAATCGCATTGCCAAAGCCTCGCAGCCCCTGCAGCGACGCGTCGTCGGTGCCGCCGAGCTGACAGAGACCCGTGCTGAAGCTGAGGAACAGGCGATCCTTGATCTGCTTCTCTCCACCCAATCGCGTGCTCGAAAGAAAGCTGCGAAACGGGCTCGCCGTGGTTCCTGCAGACGTGCTCAGTTGATCGTTTGCTGCGCCGGATTGGATCTGAATGAGGTCGACGAAACCGCCAAGCTGATCGCGCAGTGCTCGACTCACATTCGCGTTCACGGTAGGCAGCAGGAACTCCGCAACGCGCTGCGACGCCGCCACGTCTCGCTCGCCGAGCTCGAAGCTCGGCCGTCCGGTGACGAGATAGCTCACCAGATCCGACGGCGACAGATACGCATCTGTGCTCGACAGCTCGAGCGCCGGCTGCGGATAGAAGTTGCCGTGAATGCGCGCCTTGATGCCGATGTCGGCGCGACTTGCCTGCTTCACTTGATACAGCGCTGTGACGTCGATGTCGGGATTGAAATCGGGCGTGCCGAAGAACGCGATTCGCCCGCTCTGTACCTGGAACTCGCGCTGTACCGCTGTGAGATCGAGCGTGTACGTGCCGCGATCCGCGCTCAACGTTCCGCTCAACGCGAGCTTGTATCGCGCCGAGTCGCCGCGAAGATCGCGCGCCAGCGTGGATCGCGTGCTCTCGCGCTCGTCGCGCACGCGCGTGACGTTGAGCGACCCGCCCAGCTTGATGTTCGCCTCGCGCGACCGCAGCCAGACTTCATCGCCGAGCTGAACGGAGACACCGCTGAGCTGGAGGTGCTCCACCAGCGCGCTCGGCGGCTGGGGCATGATGTTCCGGTTGTGCACATCCGTGGTATCGAAGAGCTGCGCGAAATCATCCGGCGTGAGATCCTCGATCTGCTTTCGAATGAGCTCAGGAATGAAGATCGTGCCGCGGTCGACGATCACGGCGCCGGACAGCGTCGCTTCATCGGGCGTGCCGGCGAGAGTCAGGCCGGTTGCACCGGTGGAAACATCGAGTCGCGCGAGGCCACGCTTGTCCACGGCGCGGAGCTGCCGTGCATCGAGCCGGAGATCGAGACGCGGGTTGGCGATATCTCGAAAGACAACGGAGCCCTGCAGTGACGCGTCTCCGTTGCTTGCAGGACTCGTCCACCGCAGCTGATTTACGGTGAGCGAGTCGTGCGCAGCATCCACGGAGATTTCCCCGGTAATTCCGGCGAGTCGCATGCCGACGTCAGGTACTTCGATGCCCCCGTCGCGTACCGTGGCCTTGCCACCGACGTGCGGATGATCGGGCGCGCCACTCAGCGTGAGATCGAGCGTAAGCCGCCCAGTCGAGTTGCGCAGCTTCGTCGAGAGCGCTTCAACGAGCGCGAGATCAACGCTGTCGGCGTGAACACGTCCACGCAGTGAGTCGCCGGTCGCCTTCGCCGAGAACAGCGTGAGCGCAACGGGATAGCTGATGGTGCCATCGAGCATCGAGCGTCCACCGCGCAGCACGTTTGCCTCGAGACCAAGACGATTCGCATCGTAGCCGCCGTTGACCGTGACGACCTCCGTTGCGAGCCCCGCGTATTTGAGATCACGAGCCGACGCATTGAGCGTCATCATCGGTTGCGCGCGAGTGCCGCTCACCTTCAAGTCGAGCGACATCCTGCCCGCGAGTGTCGATGGCAGTTGCGCGAGCAGGCCTATATCGGCGAGTGGGATCGAGTCCGCTACAAAACGACCGCGTGCTGGCGCCGACGCCGGTGCGTTCAGGAAGCCAGTCAGGCGTGCACCCGCTGCGTCGGCGAAGATCAGTGTATCGAGCACCACGCCAGAGTCGGAACGCGTGAAGAGCGACGGACGTCGCAGCACCCAGCGCGCTGTACCGACGGCGAGATTCAGCGTGTCGAGCCGAACGGTCGTGGTGTCGTGCGAAGCGCTCCAGTCACCGGCAGCACGAAGCAACGCGCCGTTCTCGCCGCTTGCACCGGCTGCAAAGTGCGCGTGTCCTGCATCGCGAATGTCTGCCGCGAACGTCGCCGAGTCGATGCGCACGCCGCTGACCATCGCCGTATCGGTACGAAGATCGACGTCGCCGGTCATCCGGCCGGCAACGCTCTGCAGCGCGAGCGTTCCAGTCACGCTTCGTGCACGATCGCCGCGGACGTACACGCTCTTTCCGTCCAGCGCGCCGCGCACGTCGAGCGAGTCGAGCCAGCCACGCACGACACCGCGAAAGGCGAGTGATCCAGTCAGTGAATCTGCCGCCAGCTTTTTCACCGTCGAATCACTGGCGCGGCCGAGATAGCGGCGCAGACCTCCGAGCGAATCGACGTCGACATCGAGCTGCAGTGAATCTGCGCCTGGAGAGCGCGTCAGTCCGAGCGTGCCCTGCGCGCGCAGAACGCCAGCTTCGCTTTGCACGCGCGCGGTGTCCACGTGCAACACACCTCGATCGAAGCGCATGCGCGCCGCGCCATCGGAAAGCCGCATGCCATCGAGCTCCGACGGGTCGAGATGCACCGAGAGTGGTCCGAACAGATTCGCCAGCGAATCGCCGGTGACGTCTACGTCGTAGCTTCCCGCCAATCGCGACACCGGCGTGCTCTTGCCGAACAGCATCGCCGCATGCAGAGCCTCGAATGCACCGGAGCCACGCGCGCCGTAACCACCGAGCGAATCGGCGTCCACCTTGCCGGCGTACGTGAGATGTCCCGCCGGTCCCGTGAGATCAGTCTCGACATCGAGATCAGGCGCAATGCCGCGAACATGAATCGGCCCGTTCATCACGCCACGCAACGGCATCTTGGGATACGAGAGCGCGAGCGTCGTCAGCGAAAGCGGCGACGCCTGCAGTGACAGATCGTACGCCATGAACTGCGTGCCGTACGTGATACGGCCGCCACCAGTCGCGTGCGTTGGCTCCGCGGGTCCATCAGTGTGCGTCAGGTTCGCATTGGAGACGCGCACGTCGAGCCATGACGAGTCGAGTACCGCATTGCCACTGAGTATTCCCGTCACACGCGGAAAGGCGGGATAGATCGCCGTCAGCGTGCGAAGATCGAAATGCGTCGTGCTCGCGGAGAAGTTGTGAAACGCAGTGAAAGCCGGATACAGGATGTCGAGCTCACCACGTCCCTTCACATACGACACGGCATCGGGAACGTGCTTGTCGTGATACGTGAGGTCGGATGCATCCACGATGAAATGCGTGAGCGGACCACCACGCGCCGCCACCGTTCCAGTCAACGTCCCTTGCCAGTCGGCAGGAAACGGCTTGCCGTTGAGCGTGCGCAGCAGATCGAAGTCAACAGGATCGGCCTGGAGCTTCACGTCATGCACGGCGAGGACCGGACCGCCGGTCTCGAACGTCATCTGTCCTTTCAGATGCGACTTCGTCGATCGCACATCCATGTCGCGAACTACGTAGTCGAGACGCTGCAGCACTCGCTCGTTCTTGATCTCGAGCACCATCTTGCCGCCACCCGTCGTCGGTAGCGTTGGATACACCCACGCCACGTCGGCGAGCGACACGCTGTCACCAGTGATCGTGATGCCGTAACGCACGGGAAGATCACTGCCCCACCACACCTTGCCCGACGCGAAACCCGTGGACGCGGGCAGATCCCAGTGCGGCAGCTTCATCCACGCACTGTCGCCAAGAACGCGCACGACACCCGCGACGTTCCGCCACTTGAACGGCGGAGTGGACTCGTCCACATGCAGCGTGTCCACGATTGCCTGAATGCCTGCGGTATCCGGATCGGACACGCGAATGTGCGAGGCGAACACATAAGCATTCGCCCACCGGTACGTCTGCGTGTAGCCTTCGCGCGTCTTCCGGATCTCGTGATCCTTGCGCGCAACGTTCACCCGAATCGCACTGTCGCGCTTCGCCGCCCTGAGGGAGTCGTCCGTGTGCCACGGAATGGTCAGTCGAAAGGTGCCGCCACCTCGCACATGCACCGAATCGAGAATGACGAAATCGCCGAAGCCGCGCTCGGGTCCTTTCGGTTTCGACGGCCCGCCCACCCGGAACAGCTTCTTGTAATTCCACTTCCAGTTCTCGTGCTGTCGCAACACGATCGTCGGATGTTCCAGATCGATGCGCCGGAAGTACAGCCTTCGATCGACGAGATCACGCGGATCGTAGCTCAACCCGATTTTGCCCGCCGCGAAGAACAGCGAGTCCTCATCATCGCGCAACTCGAGCGAATCGATCGTCACACCAGTGAGAAAATTTCCCGTGATGCGGCCGACGTGCACCTTGCCGTTGATCGACGACGCGATGCGCGCCTGCACCCAGCTGCGCAACGAATCCTGCCCTCGCGCCGACTGCGTCGCATACATGCCGACGCCCAACGCAATCGCCCCGAGCGCGACGAGCACGCACAGGCTGACGAGAGCGATGAAGTTGCGGCGAGTCATGCGATGCGCATCCGGCGGCTCAGAAGTCGGGCCCGATCGAGAACGTGACGGTAAGACGATTGAAGAATCCCGACGATTGGCCCGGTTGAAAGCTCGCGGGACAACTACCACCTGACAGCTGCTCGAACTCGACTGGACCGCCCGGAACACCACCACTCCGGGGAACCGCCGGAATCCGGTTTCCCGGACTCACACAGTAGAGCGGTGCGAATCCCTGCGCGTTCGGCGCCTGATCGAAGTAGATCGGGCCCGCCGGCCGCACGAATGGATTGTACCCGATATTCGCCTGGAAGGGCCCAACGGGAGTAAACACGCGCACCCCGATTCCAGGCGTCCACTTCAATCCGTTCAACCACAGCGCCGATGCCTTGTGCTCGCGCGCATCGACAGCCCGGCCGCGCTGCCACACGTCACCCGCATCAGCGAACAGTGTGTATTGAATCAGTTCCGGAAAAAACGCGCTGCGCAAACGCACCTCGAAGTTTCCGACGATCAACGAGTTGCCACCCACCGGTACGACGCGGCGAACCTTTTCATTCGCCACCTCGAAGTAGACTGTGTCCCCGCGTCCCTGAATCTGCCTCGGCGCCTCGTCCGCGATGTAGATCAGATCGCCAAGCTCATTCTGCTGATAGCCACGCACGCTCGCGGCGCCACCAGCGTACAATCGCTCTTGCGGGGGAATGAATCCCACCGGATCGCCGAACGAGAGCGTGCGGCCGAGCACCGTGCCGAGTCGCACACGGGCCGCGAGTGTGATCGCCGGGCCAACAGCGTGATAAACCGACGCATCGGTGAGACCCTTGATGAACTGGATGTCGCGATCAGAACCGATCTCCCGCGCCGCGCCGCGCAGATCGAGCCGCACTGTCGTGCCGGCGCGAGGGTTGATCGCGTTGTCCGTGCGCAGCCGCTCGAGATGCGCACTGGCGACAGCGAGTGGACGATCCCGGTCGGTGATGAGCGCGCGTGATTCAGCGTCGCAACGGTTGAACACCGCGCACAGAAGTGCCGGCTGCGCCTCGGTGCGTCCGTACTCGAGTGAATAAGCGAGACGCAGCGGCAGTCCGCGTTTGATCTCATGTGTTACCGACGCTTCACCGCCGACGAGCGTCGTGCGGAGAAATGCCTGATACTCGCCGCGCCGCTCGCTGTAAATCGAGAGGGTCGGCGACGTCCGCAAACCGAACAGCGACGGCAGACGCAGCGTCGCTCCGGTGTAGTAATTGAGTCGCGCACTGAAGGGGTCCTCGCGAAGCGCTCCGGAGCACAGATTGCCGTTGGCGAATCGTGCTGGCGTTCCAAAGCCGACCTTCGACAGCTGCGCCGACAGCTCCAGCCGTCGCGCTTCGCCGAGAAAGTTCTTGTCGATCAGCTGCACGCGCCCTTTGAAGCAGTCGAGCACCGCCCACCCTTCCTCGGTATCGATCTGCCGTAAATAATTCTCCGCGACTTCAACCTGCAGCGTGACGAGTGAGTCGTTGCGCACGCGCGTGGAGTCGTTCGCGATCACTACTTCGACGTGTCGAAAGAGATCGCTCTGATAGAGCGTGCGCTGCGCCTCGATCAGATCACGCTCTCGATACAGATCGCCGACGTGAACGCCGAGCAGCCGCAGAATCGTGGAGTCGCCAAGACGTGGTGGCGAGTCGGGCAGCGGATTGTCCTTCAACGTGATCGCGCCAATGTGCGCGCGCGTGCCAGGCAGCACGTCGAGATTCACCACCGCGCGGAGCTTTGCCGTGTCCGATGAGAAGCTCGCAGCGACGTCACCGCGCGGATATCCATTGTTGCGCAGCCGTGCTTTCAGCGAATCGATTGCCGCCTGGAGCCGCGTGACGTCGAAGACGATGCCCGGATGCAGCTCGAGGCTGCCGGTATCGGCAATCGGCGCGATGACGTTGTCGAGTCCCGAGATGCGAAGAGTGTCGACGCGCACCGGCGCACCTTCACTGATCGCGAACGTCACCTTGACGCCACCGTAGCCGTCGGTGGCGGGAACGACCAGCGTGTCTACCTTCGCCTGGAAGTAGCCGTGCCGCCGATAGAACACACGCAGTCGCCCGACGTCGAGTCGCAGCTCATCGCTGTCGAGACACCGCTTGGTGCCGACGATGCGGAAGTTGCGCCGCAGAAATTCCGACGGCGACGTGATGATGCGCAACGCGAGATCGCCCGCGCGAAAGACCTTGTTGCCCCTGAAGTCGAGCGACCGGACTTCACGCTCGCCGGCTTCGCACTCCGTGCTCTGTGCGCGCGCCGCCGATGGCGCAGAGGCGAGAAGAACTGCGGTAATCGCGACGCGTCGCCACGCTGCTCCGCGCCACCCACCAACTGTCATCCCGGACCCGCCCCTCGGCCCGACGCGTGATGCTTGCCGAGTCGTTGTTCTTCCGGCAGTAGCGGCGTTCGTTCGAGGAACAGCTTTGCGACGTAAAACGCCGCGAGTCCCGTCACGATTCCGGCGCCGATCGCGGGAATGAGATCACGCGTATTCAGCTTGCGACGATAGACGTAGCCATCAAGTCGCGTCGTCTGACGTTCCGATCGATTCTTTGGGTCTGCCATGCAGCTCGCGAGGACGGGCGAAAACAGAGGGACGCAACTTGCAACCACGAAACGCGACGGAACACGACGCGCCCGCGCGGTATCACATCCGG
This sequence comes from bacterium, assembly GCA_040003345.1. GTDB lineage: Bacteria > Gemmatimonadota > Gemmatimonadetes > Gemmatimonadales > Gemmatimonadaceae > AG11. The sequence continues at coordinate 4,517 of JBDUCR010000137.1, read as the reverse complement.
CGGGCGCGGTTTGATTGACCTTGCTCCCTGACGCGGGTAAGTTCTCGCGCCTTCGCCGTGCTGTCAACTGCTTACGCCAGAACGTCATGCGCCGTTTGCCCGCCTTGTTCTGCGCCGTGGTCCTGTCCGCCTGCGGCGGAGGGGGCGATGGGGCGAACCGGCGCACCATCATCGACTCGCGCGACCAGTACGATCCGCGCTCGCTCGATCCCGCGCTTTCCACCGACGTCCCCACCGGCCGCGCCGTGGGCTACCTCTTCGACGGACTCACGCGATTCACCCCGGATGCGAAGGTCAGCCCCGCGCTCGCGACGAGCTGGGACGTCTCACCAGAAGGCAGTGTCTACACGTTTCACCTTCGGCGCGGCGTCAGCTTCACGGACGGAACTCCTTTCGTCGCCAGGCAAGTCGCGCTGAGCTGGCAGCGGGTTCTCGATCCGAAAGTGAAGGGCGGACGCGGTTGGCCCCTCTATCCGATCAAGGGCGCAAAGGAATTCGCCGACGGCAAGACTACGTCGATCGAAGGCTTGTCCGCGCCGAACGACTCAACGGTCGTCGTCACGCTCAAGGAGCCGTTCGCGATCTTTCCCAAGCTGCTCGCAATGCCCGTCGCATCCATCGCGCCGGACAGGGTCGGACCGAACTTCGGTGAAAACCCAATCGGCACTGGACCATGGAAGCTCGTCGAATGGAAGCACGACGATTACCTCCTCTTCTCGCCGAACAAGAACTATTGGGGCGGAGCACCGAAGGCCGACTCGCTCAAGGCGCGCATCATTGCCGAGCCGAGCACTGCTGTCGCCGAGTTCGAGAGCAGCAACGTTGATGTACTTCAGATTCCACAGGGCGACATCCGCAGCTGGGAAGAAGATACGGAGCGGCGGAAACTGCTCGCCTCCACGCCGTCGCTCGAATTGGTGTACGTCGCCATCAACACCACACGCGGTCCGTTGAAAGACGTTCGCGTGCGACAGGCACTCAATCACGCAATCGATCGCCGCGTGCTCGTGCGCAATCTCATCGCGGGACGCGGCGAGCTTGCGTCTGGTGTCGTCCCGCCTGAACTGCCGGGTGGTGACAAGACGCGCATCGGCTATCAGTTCGACACACTGCGCGCGAAACAGCTGCTGCGCGACGCCGGCTATCCCAACGGCATCGACGTCGACCTGTGGACGTCCACGAATCCCATCTATGTTCGCATCGCCGAAACGCTTCAGGGATATCTCGCCCTCTCCGGCATTCGTGTGAAGATCGTGCAGCGCGAAAGCGCCGCGGCGCGCGAAGCAGCGCGAAAGGGGCAGACAGATCTGTTCGTGAAAGACTGGTACGCCGACTATCCTGACGCGGAGAACTTTCTCTATCCGCTGTTGCACAGCGCGAACAAGGGAGTGGGCGGAAATGTTTCGTACTTCAGCAACGCACAATTCGACAGCCTCGTGACGCTCGCGCGACGCGAACAGGACGAAGTGAAGCGAGTTGCACTGTACAAGCAGGCCGACGAGCTCGCGTTCCACGAAGCGCCGATGATCTTCCTCTACTTCTACAATGAGCTCTATGCCGTGCAGTCGTGGATCAAGGGCTTCGTGCCACCAGTGATCTTCAATGGCCAGAGCTGGACGACGGTGACGAAGACTTCCAGCGCAAAGAAAACTCCGTGAGCGCATTCATCGTTCGACGACTGCTCCTTTCGATCCCAACACTCTTCGGCGTGCTCCTCGTCGCGTTCCTGCTGCTGTACGTCGCTCCTGGTGATCCGGTGCAGGCAATGGTCGGCGAGCGCGCCGACGAAGCGACCATCGCTCGCCTGCGTAAAGAGCTCCGTCTCGACGATCCGCTTCCCGTGCAGTTCGGCCACTATCTCGCGGGTATCGTAAAAGGCGATCTCGGGAAGTCGTACATCACCAATCGTCCGATCAAGAAGGACATCATCGAGCGATTCCCCAAGACACTGCAGCTCGCCGGCGCCGCAATGCTGCTCGCCACGATACTTGGCGTCACGCTTGGCGTCCTGAGCGCCCGGAATCCTGGTGGGCTCATCGACCGTCTTGGACTCGGCGTCGCCTATCTCGGCATCAGCTTTCCCGTGTATTGGGTTGGACTGCTGCTCATTCTGCTGTTTGCCGTCACGCTGCACTGGCTGCCGCCGTCGGGATTCGGCGGACTGCGCTATCTCGTGCTTCCCGCGCTTGCACTCGGCATGCGTTCCATCGCGTTCCTCGCACGCATGACGCGTTCGGCGATGCTCGATGCCCTGAGCGCCGACTATGTGCGCACCGCGCGCGCCAAGGGCTTGCCGGAGTTGCTTGTCGTCGGACGACACGCGTTGCGCAATGCGATGATTCCGATCATCACCGTACTTGGTCTCGACTTCGGCGCGTATCTCACCGGCAGCATCCTTACCGAGACGATTTTCTCGTGGCCCGGACTGGGGCGTTACGTCGTTAACGCAATCGCGCGACGCGATCTGCCGGCAATTCAAGGTTCCGTACTTTTTCTGAGCGCGGTGTTCGTGCTCGTCAATCTCATCACGGACATCGCGTACGCGAAAGCAGATCCACGCGTGACCTACTCATGAGCGACCTCGCGACGCTCGACGCGTATCAGCTCGCTGCGCTGCGCACGATCAATCCCGCACTGAGCGACGATCAGCTGCTGCTCGACGCCGCAGCGGGACTTGCGGAAGAAGCCGGCGAAGTTCTCGGTCATGCTCGCAAGCACGTACTGCAGGGTCGCGTACTCGATCGCGACGCGGTCACCAAAGAGCTTGGCGACGCGCTCTGGTGTCTCGCGATCACCGCGCACATGATCGGCGTCCCGCTGTCGGAAGTGGCGCGCGTAAACGAGGAAAAGCTTCGTGCGCGACATCCGCACGGCTTCGCGGCGCGTCCTGCTGGCGCGCCGTGAGCGACGCCGTAAATTGGACGAATCAGCCCACCAGGAACCTTCATGTTCAACCAGCGAATCTGCGCATCCGTCCTGCTGTTGACCGCGATGGCGTGCGCGAGCGGCGGCTCATCGACCGCCAACGATCCGTCCAGCGCTTCGGCACCAGGCCGCAGCGCCGACATCATTACCACGGAAGAGCTCAACGATCCGTCTGTCTCCGCGGGTGACGCGCTTCAGGCCGTACAGCGCCTGCGCCCGCGATTTCTCATGACTCGTGGTGTGTCGAGTATCAAGAACACCACGGCAGGCTCAGTGCACGTGTCCATAGACGGCGGGCCGCTCGTCTCCGTGGACAACCTCAGCCGCTTTCGTCCCAGCCAGCTCTCCGAGATCCGCTACCTGAACGCGAGCGATGCGGCGCAGCGGTTCGGCACGAACGCGGGCAGTGGCGCGGTGATTCTCGTAAAGAGCCGATAGCCGTCCGTCAGTCGTCCTTCTGACCGAAGATCCCCATGTTGCTGGAGTGGCCCGGAGCAACCTTCTTCTCCGGGTAAATCCAGTGCACGGCTTGGTTCACCGCCGTTGCCGCTTCACCGAAGCCGCACGCGATGAGCTTGAGCTTGCCGGGATATGTCGTCACGTCACCGGCCGCCCAGATTCCTTCGCGGCCGGTCTCCATCAGTTGATTGACGACGATCTCGTCCTTCTCGAGCGACAAACCCCACTCGGCGAGCGGACCGATGTCGCTCACGAAGCCGAGCATCGGCAACACGACGTCCGCTTCGATCTCGGTCGTGGTCTTGGCCTTTACGTCGCGCAGCACGATGTGCGTGAATCGCTCGCCTTCATCTTTACAGAGCACATCGCCGATCTCGTGAAAGGTGTACATCGTCGCGCGTCCTGCGTTCACGTCTTCATGGAATTGCGACACCGTCGCACCGTGCGCACGAAAGCGATCGCTGCGGTGGACGAGCGAGACGTGCGTCGCGATGCCACTGAGCTGCGTCGCCCAATCGAACGCCGAGTCGCCGCCGCCGATGATTACGACGCGTTGTCCGGCGAACTCTTTCGGATCAGTGACGATGTCGTAAATCCCCTTTCCGTACCAGGGCTCAGCGCATGCCTGTGGCAGTCGTCGCGGTGAAAATGCGCCAATGCCAGCGGCGATCACGATGGCCTTCGACGGAAATTCTCCCTTGGACGTTTTGAGGATGAAGATGCCGTCGCGCTGCTCGAGCCCGGTGACGCGCTCGCCGAGATGGATGGGTTGCTTGAACTGCGCTGCCTGTTCTGCGAGCGATCGCACGAGGTCCTTGGCGAGCACTTTCGGATAGCCGGCGACGTCGAAGATGTATTTCTCGGGATAGAGCGCTGCGAGCTGTCCGCCGAGCTCGGGCAGAGCGTCGACGATCTGCGCGGTCGCGTCGCGCATGCCTGCGTAGAAGAGCGCGAAGAGCCCGGTGGGGCCGCCGCCGATGATCGTGATGTCTTTGAGTTCATGTTCCATGGTGGGAAGATCGCTATTCCGCCCGCGTCGGCGCTACGCGGCGCCGCTGTTCCGCCCGCATCGCGCCTGCGGCGCTCGCTCTTCCGGTTACTGCAGCGGATAGCGGAAGAGCGAGGCGCGGAGC
>JBDUCR010000153.1:0-8015 GCA_040003345.1 bacterium | reverse complement strand
TGCACCGACGGTCAACTCCCGCGCCGTGCGCACCTCATGCGCTGTCACGCATTGCGAACCATTCCCCGCATGCGCAGCGTCTCGAACAATCGCACGAATGCTCGACCGCGATGACTCACCTGCTCCTTCTCCGATACCGTCGCCTCCGCCAGCGTCATCCCGAGCTCGTCGATGAACACATGCGGATCATAGCCGAAACCGTGCGTGCCACGCGGCTCGTTCACAATGTGACCGTGCACCTCGCCACGCACCACAAGCTCGCTCACCCCATCGCACCACGCGGCAGCGCACACAAAGCGCGCGTCACGCTGCGCCGAGTCGTGGAGACGCGAAAGCAGCAGCGCATTATTCGCAGCATCGAGCGCTGCACCGTGCACGTCGGTACGACCACTCCATCGCTTGCTACGTACGCCTGGCTCGCCACGCAACGCATCGACCGAGAGTCCGGAATCATCTGCAACCACGATGCGTCCGGGAAGACGCGCCGCGAAGTAGCGCGCCTTCGCGAGCGCATTCTCCTCGAACGTATCGAACGCCTCGATTGCCTCTTCAGCAATCGCGTCTTCGGCAACTCCTGCCTCACGAAGATCGATCACACTGATTGCGTGCGACGCGAAGAGAGCGCGCAGCTCGCGCAACTTTCCCACGTTGCGGCTCGCAAGAATCCAAGGCCCGGACTGTCCCCGCATCAGAGCCCAAGCGCGGCGCGCTGCCGAGCATCGAGCTCAACCAAGCCCGCCGTAGCGAGATCGAGCAAGGTGTTCAACTCGTTGCGATCGAAGGTCGAATTCTCGCCGGTGCCCTGCACCTCTACGAAACCACCTTCGCTGCTCATCACGACATTCATGTCGACGTCCGCAACGACGTCCTCGATATACTCGAGATCCAGACGCGGCTCACCCTTCACGACGCCGACGCTCACACCAGCGACCCGACGCTTGACGGGCGTGCGCTTGAGCTTTCCCTGCGCGACCATCCACGCAAACGCGTCGCACACGGCGACGGACGCGCCCGTAATCGCGGCCGTGCGCGTACCGCCGTCTGCCTGAATCACATCACAATCCACCTTGAGCGTGTACTCACCCCACGCAAAATCATCCAGCATCGCGCGAACGCTGCGCCCGATCAGGCGTTGAATCTCTTGTGTGCGGCCGCCGATCTGCCCACGCTCACGCGACGTACGCGTCTTGGTCGCGCGCGGCAGCATCGCATACTCGGCGGTGAGCCAGCCTTCGCCGCGTCCGCGACGCCAACCGGGTACACCGTCTTCCACGGATGCGGTGCACAGCACGCGCGTCGCGCCGAAGGACACCAGACACGAGCCTTCAGCATACGCGGCGACGTTGCGCTCGAGCGTAACGGGCCGAAGCTCATTGGATGCGCGGCCGACCCGCACTGGATCAGCGTGAGATGAATTTGCCACGGAGGGCCTGAACGATGTTGGTGGTGGATTGCCCGGGTGTTAATGCGATGACGCGCACGTCGCCGCCCCAGCTGCGAACCTCCGGCGCGCCAACGATCGTCGCCTCAGTGTAATCGCCGCCCTTCACGAGCACATCTGGTCGAAGCGCATTCACGAGATCGATCGGTGTATCGTGCTCGAAGAGTACCACGCAATCGACCATTTCGAGGGCGGCAAGCACGTACGCGCGTTCGGCCTCGTTCCGAATAGGACGCTCGGGACCCTTGAGTCGGCGCACCGATGCATCGCTGTTCATCCCGACGATGAGTGCGTCGCCACAGTTGCGCGCGCCAAGAAGGACGTCGACGTGACCGGGATGCAGAAGATCGAACACGCCGTTGGTGAAAACGACGCGACCGCGCTGTGCCGCGCGCCACGCGCGCGCACTCTCGAGATCGCGAATCTTCGCCGCGGGACTCCGCGACGGACCGGAGCTCAAAAGATTCCTTCAGCGTGCGGGTTGAAGCGCTGCTCCCGCACGATCAGTGGGAGCTCGAGATGCACGTAATACTCCGACTCCATCTCGATATGCCTGCCGTCGCGCTGCAACGTGACTTCGCCAGCAGCTTCGGGAAGGCCCAGGGAGTCGGCACGCTCACGAAGATGCCGGAGGATCTGTGCGTCGCTGTTATGAGCGGCGAACTTCACCTCCTGTCGCATCGAATCCTGGTACTGGTAGAAGCGGAAGTAGTGTTCGCCGATACCGACACCGAAGTATCCAGCGGCAGCGAGCAACAACAACGTCACGAGACAGCCGAGCGAGCTGATACCGCGACGGGTTGTCACCATTGGGATTGGGCACCCTCGACAATGTCGTTCACGATCCGCTGAATGGCTTCGCGACGCCCGCCCGCTTCATCTCGCTCAGCGTATTCGCCTTCAGCGCGCAACGACTTCTTCTCCCAGAGCGTCTTGCCATTCGTCTGATCGATGATCTGGACGTCGAGCGTGATCTGGAGCTTGCGTCGCGACGCTACAGCCTGCGCAGCTGAGTTGGCGCTGAAGCCCACGGGCACGTCGAGGTCGTAGGTGCGCACTACGCCGCGGATGAGGGCGTCTGCACGCTCCTGAGGCGCGTCGCGCACGCCGAGACGCGACTGGAGGTCCTTGCGCATCGCTTCGAGCAGCTCGCGCTGGAGCTCGGGAGTCGGCGTCTCGTTGTCGAACGGCTGGATGGCCATCGTCCGAATGTGCGAGGGCAACCCGCCACCGGCGAAGCCATAGCCCGGAATACAGGCACTGAGCATCACCAGCAGCGGGACGAGCACGAGACGCCTAGAGGCGCCAGATCGACGGATCGAAGGAAACGACAACATCAGATCGTTGAATGACGAGCGAAAGGGATCGGCGGGCCGCTTCGTTGCGGTACTGCACCTTCTGATCCGAGGAGCGTTCGACCCACTCCTGCAGGCGGCCCCCATCGACCCGCTCGAGGCGAGACAGGGTATCACCGCGGAATGTGGCGCGCCAATGCACAGGTGCACCAATGTCGGCGCGAATCACGCCCCCGTCAACGCGGACGACGGTGTCAGGCTCGGCGGGGACATCGAACCGTCCGAGGGACGCCCATAGCAGTGCGCGCGGTGGAACCAGCTTGCGTGCGAAGTCGGGGCCGGGCACGACAAGCGAATCACCAATCAGCACGGCGACTCCGCCGCCCATTCCGCCGCCGAGAAAGAAGTCGAGCCGTACACTATCGGGGGACGCGATACGGGCGACTCCGTCACCACGAGCCGAGATGTCGCCATCGCGGAGCTCCCACTGAAAGACGATCTTGCGTCGCCCGTCAGGCAGTGTGCCCTTGGGAAGCAGTTGCACCGGTGCCGCGGCACCAGGCAATGGCGCAACGCGCGGCGGCCGGCAAGCGACCAGTCCAACGAACGCGACGGCGAGAAGACTACCGAACCGTGACGGCGACAATGCGATCTCCCTGTACGATACGATCGAGGACGTCACCGCCCCGAAGAAGCTCTCCGAATACAGTGTAGCCTCCGTCGAGATGCGGCTGCGGCGAGTGGGTGATGAAAAACTGGCTCCCCCCGGTATTGGGCCCCGACAGCGCCATGCCGAGCGTGCCTCTCGAATAGCGACGACGGTTGATCTCATCGCGAATGGCATACCCCGGTCCGCCGCTGCCGTCTCCGCGTGGATCGCCGCCCTGCGCCACGAAGTTCGGTACGACGCGATGAAATCGCTGACCGTCGAAGTAGCTGCGACGGGCGAGCGACACAATGTTATATGTGGTGAGCGGCGCATCGTTCGAGTACAGGAGCAGTTCGATCGTGCCGCGTTCGGTCTGAATCACGAGCAGCGGTGATGTGCTCACCGACTCCCGCGCTCGCTCCTCGTACCACGCAAGCTGGTGGGCTGTTCCCGTACTGTCGCGCCAGGTTGCGAATCTGGGAATGCGCGCTGCGGCGAGTCGTTCAATCGGATCGGCCGGTCGCGCGAGCGCGGCAAGCGATTGCTGAACCGAGTCCGGCAACGGTGTGTGTTGCGCAAGAACGGTGTCGGCCAGTCGCCAGAAGGAAAGTCGCGCGTCGTTGTCGCCGTCGTTCAGGGCGACGACGTATGACTGAATCACAGCCGCGAAATCGTCCGTGGTTGCGCCGCGTCGAAGACCATCGATGGCGGCGGTGCGAACGCCGACGTCGGTGTCGGTGAGCAACGCGCGGAGCCTCGTGCGCGCCGGAGCGCGCACGTTGATGCTATCCGATACACGCGCCAATCCCGCGGCGGCGGCGGCACGGACACGGCCGTCAGAGTCTCCGGTCCACCGCGATAGTCGCTCGAGAGCAGACATCACCGGTCCACGGGCGTCGAGCTCAGCGGCCGCTGCCCGTAGTTGCCAATCAACGCTGGATGCCCAATCGCCGCGTTCGGCCAGATTGACGCCATGGCGGCTCGCCGCGTCCGCAACAGCACGCCGAACAGGAAATGTGGTGTCGGCATCGAAGGCCGAGGTCCACGCGGCATTGTCGGCGCCGAGCACGGGATCGAGCGACTGCGCAGCCGTCAGGCGCACTCCGGCATCGGGATCGCGCAGCGACGCGACAACGGTCGCACGTACGGATGCACCGTACGATGAAAGTGACCGCACGGCGTTCACGCGCACGCGCGCGCTGGTGTCGGCCACCAGGCGCAGAAGCGCCTGCTGTGCGATGTCGCCGAGTGAATCGCCGGCGATGTTTTTCGCGGCGCCTCGCGCGACCTGCTCACGTACGGATGCCCACGGCGAACCACTGACTGCGAGGAGTGCGCGCGCTCCGGCGATGCCTCGTCCGCGAGCGATGACGTAAGCGGCGCGCCACGCGAGTGCGCTGTCAGCGCTCGAGAGTAGCGGTGTTACCGCGGCGGCAGGAACAGGGCGAAGACGCGATGCGGCAAGAAGGAGTGCGCCGCGAGTCGCGCTCGAGAGCGTCGCGTCGCTAAGGCCGACAATAATCGCATCACGTCCAACATCTCCGAGCTCGCCGAGTAGCCACGCGGCCTCGACACTCCGCGCAACGCCCGTGTGCAGCGCCGACGCAGCGATCGGCGCCGAGGCGGAATCCTTGAGCAGTCCAAGTGCGAAGAGAGCGTTTGCTGCGACGGCGGTGTCGGCGTCTGCGACAAGGCGACGAAGACCAACCGCGTGCGCGCGCGCGCCGATCCGCCCAACGGCGAGTGCGGCAGATGCTCGGTCGCCGGCATTGCGGCTCGCGAGGAGTGAGTCGATGAACGCCGGCTCATCGCGTCTCGTATCCTCTATGCGTAACAGGCGCGCTCGAGTCGCGATCTTTGGCGTCGTCGGTTCCTTTCCGACGAAGCGACACGAGCACAGCGCGATGAGAAGCGCAGCGCTACAGCGCCGATGCCAGCGAGTCGCGGAAATCAGGTGGTATGGCAGTGAGCCGGCCGCCCTGATCGATCGAGATGAGCGCGGTGTGAGCAGTCGCGAGTCGGGCGCCGGACTCCGCATTGGTCATCAGGTAGTCGAAGGTGATAGCGCGAGAGCGAACGCCGGTGAGCGTCGTCTCGATGCGGACGAGGTCGTCGAAGCGAGCGGGAGACAGGTAGCGCACAGTCGCCTCGGACACCGCGAGGCCGATGCCTTCTGCCTCGAGCGCTGCGTAACTCCGGCCGAGGGAGCGCAGCAACTCGACGCGTCCGACCTCGCACCAGACGAGGTAGTTCGCGTAGTAGACCACGCCCATGCGGTCCGTTTCAGCGTACCGAACTCGGAGCTCGGTCGCGTGCGTGTGTGTCATCAGGAAGGTGAGCGTGAGAGGGCGTCCATTCGCTGCGCCCGAGGACGGGCGGCGCGAAGTTTACCGAGGTCAGGTTGTTTGTAAAGCCCGAGCGCGCCGTGTAGAATGCTCCCGTGCTTCCATCGCCCTGTCATGTGATTTCCGACGTGCACCTCGGCTTCGCGCCCGAGGTCGTCGAACGTTCGCTGCTCGCATATCTGCGTTCGCTTCCGGGCCGTGCAGGATCGCTGCTGATCAACGGTGATCTGTTCGAGTTCTGGTTCGAATGGCGGAGCGTCGTGCCGCGCAGCGGTGTGCGTGTGCTCGCAGCACTGATGGATCTGCGCGACGCTGGCGTACCGATGACGATGATCGCCGGCAATCACGACTGCTGGGGCGGTGATGTGCTTCGCGAGGCCGGCGTCGAGTTCATGTTCGGGCCACTGAATGCGTCCGTTGGCGGATGGACGACACGCGTCGATCACGGAGATGGCCTGCGCGAGGTCGAGGATCGCGGATATCGAATGCTGCGTCGTGTGCTGCGAAATCCTCTCGCGATTCGTGCTTACAGAATGTTGCCTGCCGACTTCGCGTCGCGACTCGCAAAGGGAAGCTCACAGACCAGTCGCACCTATCAGCCGCGGGACGAAGGCCGTGGACTGCACGCCGTTGCGGCACGCGAGCTCGCCGCGGACGCATCGCTGGAATTGCTCATCTATGGTCATTCGCATGTACCCGTGCTCGAGCGAATGCCCAGTGGAAATGTGTATGCGAACGCCGGGAGCTGGCTCGACGCATATACGCATCTCGTCATAACACCGGAGCAGATTGCGCTGCGCGAATGGAATGGCTCAGCTGAAGGTCCGGATCTCAACGTGCTCGAGCGCGTCACCGAAAAAGCGTTGACCTAGCTCGAGAAACTGGGCGGGATCATCGGACGCAACGAACCGATACCGTCCTAACGGCTGCGTCGTCGCGATGTCGTTCTCGGCGAGCATGCGACGTGTATCGGCTGCGGTTTCTTCTGCGCTGTCGATGAGGCGAACGTCGCGACCCACGATCTCACCGATGATGCCCTTGAGCAGCGGATAGTGTGTGCATCCGAGGACGAGCGTATCTACGTCATCGCGTAACAAGGGGGCGAGATATTCTTCCGCTATCACCCACGTTGCGTCGTGATTGGTCCAGCCTTCCTCGACGAGCGGAACGAAAAGCGGACAGGCGAGCGCCGTCACCTTTGCGTCGGGCGACTCTGCGTGAATGGCGCGAACATAGGCGCCTGACCTGATGGTGCCTGCCGTTCCAATGACGCCGATGTGTCCATTTCTCGTGCCCTTCACTGCAGCGCGCGCGCCCGGACCTACAACTCCGATGACAGGCACGGGCAGTTCCGATTCGAGCATCGGAAGCGCGTGTGCGGTCGCCGTATTACACGCGACGACAATCGCCTTCACGCCCTGCTCGAGCAGAAACGCCGCGATCTCGTGGCTGTATCGACGCACCGTTTCCGGCGACTTGGGGCCATACGGCACCCGTGCTGTGTCGCCGAAATAGACGATGCTCTCGCCGGGAAGCTGGCGCATGATCGCATGCGCAACCGTCAGTCCGCCAAGTCCAGAGTCGAAGACGCCGATGGGCGCGTCGCGATCTGCGGTGCCGCTCACCAGCGGATTCGTGCAGTGACGGCAGTACCCACGCTCGTCTGCGAGAGGCCGATTTGCGCGGGAAGATCCCATAGGTGCGCAGCGACGTACGCGTCTGCAGCGGCGAAGAGATGGTTCGCGATGAGGAAGGCGATCCAGTCCTCGACGTGTCCCTGCCGGACCTTGATCAACTCGTCCGTGAAGGAAGACGCATGCGTGGCGGCTTCGCCGGTAATCGGATCGTTGCCGATGGGAACGAGCGAGTCGGTGCGAAAACTCTTCGCCTCCCGCAGCTCGATGCTGGACTGCCGCAGCATTCCGATGGCGATCGACTCGGTAAAGACGAAAATGGCACCAGCAACGGGACGACCGAGACGGGATTGCGCGAAACCAGGAATGGCGAGCGAATACAGGAATGCGCGGCGAGGTGAGAGCGGCGGCCTGACGACCAACGCGACAGTGTCAGCGACAGGAAGCTTCGGCGTGACGCGCGCACTATCCGCTCGTTGCGCGCGCGCGATCGGAAAGCCCGTGGCCATGAGCGCCACGACCATCGCCACGAAGTACAGCGCGTTCTTGCCAGCACTCATCGATGACATTCGTTGACAGTACACCGCACGAGCAGAATCGTGGCGGGAGTGCATGGGAATCGAACCCACCCAAGACGCGATGCGCCTCGCA
>JBDUCR010000416.1:0-2411 GCA_040003345.1 bacterium | reverse complement strand
CGGCCGATCATCGCGTTGAGCGTGTTGCCCAGCCGCGAGAGCTCGTCGTTGCCGAGATCCGAAGGGAGTCGCCGGTGGAGTGACCGGCCGTCCGTGATCGCTTCGACTTCGTTGATCAGTCGCTCGATCGGCTCCACCGCACCGCCGGCAATCGCGTACGACACGCCGATCGACGCGAGAATGACCAGCGGCAGCACGAGGAACATCGTGCCGACGAGCGTGTTCGGCGACAGCTCGACGGTAGTGGTGGGCGCGCCAGCCACGATGCGCACGATGTTCGGCTGCAGTGCGAGGTCGGTGCGGGCCACCATGAGCAACCCGCCGCCGAACAGGCGATCGTCGATCTTGATGACCGGGGCGGCTTCGTCCGGCGACAGACGCACCGCCTGTTGATCGATTCGCGCGCGGTCATCGACTGGCATCTGCCGAATTCCGACGGAACTGTAGAGCTGCCGGTTGTCCCGCCCGTACACGACGTAGTAACCAGGCACCCGGTCGAGCAACACGAGCATTTCGACCGTGGCGAACACACAGTCGCCAGTTGCGGAGCCAGGTAGTATCGGACCGGTCGAACTCTCGCCGCACGGACGCTCTTCCGTCAGCGGCTTTCCCTCGCGCGCTGCCTCTCGCAGAAACCCGTTCGCGCGATCCGCCTGTGCGATCGCGACCTGCGCGAGCTGGCTGAGCTGCGTTCCCCGGCTGTTGTGGGCAATGAGCAGCGCACCGGAGAACACGATGACGTTGCCCACGAGGGCGAAGCCGTAGGCGACGGTGAGTCGCGCACGCAGCGTGGCCACGGCTGCTCGCGCTACTCTTTCAGCACGTAGCCGACGCCGCGCACCGTCGTGATGAGCTTCCGGTCATGCTTCGCATCGATCTTCTTGCGCAGATGATTGATGACGACGTCCACGATGTTCGTGCCGGGATCGAAGTGATATCCCCACGCGTATTCGGTGATCAGCGTGCGACTCATCACGCGACCCTGATGGCGCGCGAGATACTCGAGCACCGTGTATTCCTTTGGCGTCAGCTCGATCAACTCGCTGGCACGTCGCACTTCGCGCGTCGCCTGATCGATGACGAGATCGCCCACGCGCAGCGTCTGGGATGCGATCGAGCGCGGCCGTCGTGCGAGCGCTTCCACACGCGCGAGCAACTCCTCGAATGCGAACGGCTTCGTGACGTAGTCGTCGGCGCCAGCGCGAAGCGTCGCGACCTTTGCGTCCACCGCATCCTGCGCCGTGAGGACGAGCACCGGACGCTCGAACCCCTTCGCACGGAGCGACTGCAACACGTCGAGACCGCTCTTTCCCGGAAGCCGCATGTCGAGCACAATGAGATCGTATGCCTCGGAGCTCGCCCGACGTTCACCTTCTTCCCCATCGGTGGTGAGATCGACCGCCCACCGATGCTCCTCCAGTCCGCGCTTCACATACTGGCCGACCGTCGGGTCGTCCTCGATTACCAGAATCCGCATCGCCGGCTTACTCCAGCCCGCCGGGCCGTTGAAATCCGTATTCGCGGATCTTTCGGTACAGTGTCTTGGAGCTGATGCCAAGCGCCGATGCGGCGCGGCCCTGATGCCAATTGGTATTGTGCAAGACCATCTCGATGTGCCGGCGCTCGAGTTCCTCGAGCGAAACGGCTGGCGATGATGTCGGCGTCGAGCCATGTCCGGGCAGCTGCAACGGCAGATCGGTCGCGCGAATCTGCGGGCCCTGGGCGAGCAGGACCACGCGCTCGATGACGTTCCTGAGCTCACGCACATTGCCGGGCCATGGGTATCGACCAAGCACGTCGAGCGCATCAACAGTCAGCGTGGGCGGATTCGCCTTGCCATACTGACGCAGGAATTGTCGCGCGATCAATGGGATATCGACCGCTCGATCGCGCAGCGGCGGCAGCTTGATCTCGATGGTGTTGATGCGATACAGCAGGTCGTCGCGGAACAATCCCTCGCCTGCACGATGCGCGAGATCGCGATTCGAGGCTGCCAGCACTCGCACGTCAACTTCGACTTTCTGCGTACCGCCGACTCGATAGAAGCTCCGCTGATCGAGCGCGCGCACCAACTTGCTCTGCAGTTTGAGCGACAGCTCGCTGATCTCGTCGAGGAACAGCGTGCCTCCTGCAGCGAGCTCCATCAGGCCAAGCTTACGCTCATCCGCACCCGCGAATGCGCCACGCTCATGTCCGAACAGCTCACTCTCGAGCAACCCTTCGCTGAGGGACGCGCAGCTCACATCCACGAACGGACCCGCGCGTTCGCTCAATCGATGCAGCATGTGCGCAATGAGCTCCTTGCCCGTACCCGATTCGCCGGTAATGAGCACCGCGGTATCACTCGGCGCGACCTTGGCGACGACTTCGAGCACCGCCTGCAGTGGCGCGTATTGCGTCACGATCTCCGT
>JBDUCR010000276.1:0-26511 GCA_040003345.1 bacterium | reverse complement strand
GGAGTCCGGGCTCGAAGTACGAGCCGTTTCTTCCGGCGCTCGAGAAGACGCTGGTGTCGCGGAAGAAGTGACGCTATTCCGCTATTCCGCCCGCATCGGCGCTCCGCGCCTCGCTCTTCCGCGGTTCGCCAACAGCGGATAGCGGAAAGGCCGCGGAGCGGCCGAGCGGAATAGCGTCTGAGGTCGCGGAGCGGCCTCAGACATCGACGCGCGTTGGCGTAAGCTCACAAACGGCGCGAAGCAGGCGATCGATTTCCTCCGCGCTCGTGTAGCACGCGGCACCGGCGCGCACGAAGCCATCGTCGCCACGTCCGAATCGGTCGGCAATGGTCGTCGCGTAGAAGTCACCGTTGGACGCGTACACGCCGCGCTTGACGAGGTGGCGCGCAACGGATTCCGTGGTGTGCCCGCGCAACGTGAACGACACGGTCGGCGTGCGCGGCGTTCCCGGTGGCGGACCATACAACGTCACGCCGTCGATGCAGGCGAGCCCCTCCCACAGCCGGGAGAGCAATTCCATTCCTCGCTCGTGCAGCGCCGCAAACGCACGCGCGAGCTGTTCGCGCCGCGTGCCGCCAGCACCACCAATACTTGCGAGATAATTCACGGCCGCCGCGGCGCCAATGATTCCTTCGTGATTCTGCGTGCCGGTTTCGAGACGCTCCGGCCCGTGCTCGGGCGCGGGCGCGAGTTTCGGAATGTCCAGCGAGTCCACGAGCGCGCGCTTGCCGTACAGCACTCCCGCATGCGGACCGTAGAACTTGTACGACGAGCACGCAAGGAAATCGCAGCCGAGAGCCTGCACGTCGACAAGGTTGTGTGGCGCGTAGTGGACAGCGTCGATGAAGGAGAGCGCACCGACGTCGCGCGCCATTGCACACACCGACGCGATATCGGTGATAGAGCCGAGCGCGTTCGACGCCGCGCCGATCGCGACGAGCTTCGTGCGCGAAGTGATCGCCGAGGCGAGTGCGTCTGGATCGTGACGAAAGGTGCTGGTGTCGAGAGGCACCGAGCGGACGGTGAGTCCGCGGTCGCGCGCGATGGCGCGCCACGGCGCCACGTTCGCGTGATGATCCATCTCGGTGACGACGATCTCGTCGCCGGCTTTCCAGCTCCGCGCGAGACCGCGCGACAGATGGAATGCGATGGTCGTCATGTTGTTGCCGAACGAGACGTCCGCCGAGGTCGCGTTGAAGAAGTCCGCGAAGGCGACGCGTGCGTTCTCGAGCATCGCGTCCGTTTCCGCGCTCGACGGATATGCCCAGTGCGTGTTCGCGTTGTGGTGAAACAGGTAGTCTGTCATCGCGTCGGCGACAGCGCGCGGCACCTGCGTTCCGCCAGGTCCATCGAAGTAGGCCACGTCGTGTCCATTCTCCTTCCGCTCGAGCGCCGGAAAATCGCCGCGGATGGACTCGAGTGAGCGCGTCATGCGATCTCCTGGCCCGCCCACTGCTCCAACGTCTTCACCGCCTCGACGTGATCCGCCTCTTCGCCGAGCGCGTTGTGTGCAACGCGCATCA
This sequence comes from bacterium, assembly GCA_040003345.1. Taxonomy (GTDB): domain Bacteria; phylum Gemmatimonadota; class Gemmatimonadetes; order Gemmatimonadales; family Gemmatimonadaceae; genus AG11. Next base: position 24,988 of record JBDUCR010000276.1, on the reverse strand, counting down.
GGTCCGCGGTGAGCTGAATGAGCGGCGACGGCACCTTGAGCTCGCGCGCCATCACGGCCGCGATGTCGATGTCCTTGTCGAGCAGCGCGAGGCGGAAGGTCCGCGGAAACTTTCGCCCGAGCACGCGCTCGGGAAACAGGTTCATCGACGCGTTCGATCTTCCGCTCGATGCATTGATCACCTCGAGCGCGACGTCGGGTTTCACACCGAGCTTCGCGAGTGCGACGAGGCCTTCGCCGGCACTCCAGATGTGAATGGCGAGGAGCGCCTGGTTCACCGCCTTCACCGCGTCACCAGCTCCGACGTCGCCACAGTGCACGATCTTCTGCGCGAAGCCGTCGAGGACGGGACGAACGCGCTCGAGCGCGGCGCCGTCGCCGCCGACCATCACTGTGAGCGTACCCGATTCAGCGCCTTTCACACCGCCGCTCACCGGTGCGTCGAGATATTTGACGCCCTTGTCAGCAAGGCGCGCCGCGATCCGGCGCGATGTCGCGGGGTCGCCGGAGGTGCAGTCCACGAGGACGCTATTTCTGGCGACGGAGGCGAGCAGGCCATCGGGTCCGTCGAGCAGCGACTCGACATCGGCGGAGACCGGCAGGCAAGTGATGACGACGTCGGCATCGCGCGCTGCATCGGCAGGACTGAGCGCGTGGCGCGCGCCATGCTCCGCCGCGAACCAGGCCGCCTTGTCGTGCGAACGATTCCAGACGGCGAGTGATATACCGGGAGTGCGCGCGAGGCACGCGGCCATCGGTCGGCCAATGGCGCCGAGTCCGAGAAAGGCGACGGATGTCATGCTGACGTGTGAGAGGGACGGAGCGATATTCCGACTATGATAACGCATCTTCGAATCGGCGGCATGAGCTGCCAGCACTGTGTGAATGCCGTCTTCACCGCGCTCACGCCGGTGCCCGGGATCATTTCGGCCGACGTCTCGATTGGCGCCGCGATTGTGGAGCACGACGGACGCGCGACGGTGGACGCGCTTCGTGAGGCGATCGAGGATACCGGCTACATGGTCACCGAGGTGGAAGAGGAAAAGCGACGGTTGCCTATCCTGTAGCGGCGGGCCTACTTTGACGGGCTAACGCCAAGTATCGCCGCGTAGAGGTGTGTCATGACGCCAACCCGTCGTAATCCCGAGGAGCGTCCCGTCGGCACGCTGCTCGCCCCCGATATCATTGCGCTGCTCGAGGAGTCACCGTCGCTGATCGCGGCGGAGACGGAAGAGCTGCATCCGGCGGATCTCGCCGACGTCGCCGAGGCGATGCCGACGGATCAGATCCCGGTGTTCCTTGCGGCGTTGCCGCGGGACCGCGCGGCGGCATTGCTCGAGTATCTCGACGAGGAGCTGCGCGCCGAAGTGCTCGAGGCGATGAGTCCGGAGACGGCCGCCGCGTTCGTGAGCGCGATGACGCCGGACGAACGCGCGGACGTGCTCGAGGAGCTCGACGAAGAGGCCGCCGAAGAGATCATCGAGGAGATGCCGGAGCAGGCGCGCCGCGATACGCAGGCGCTGCGTCTGTTCGATCCGGATACGGCGGGCGGTCTGATGACGACGGAGTTCGTGTCGGACGCGGCGAGCACCACGGTGGAGGAAGCGCTGCGCAAGGTTCGAGTGATCGCACGGAGCGGCAAGCGCGAGGCGATCTACGCGATTTATACGACCGAGGAAGATGGACGGCTGGCTGGCGTGCTCTCATTGCGAGAGCTGCTCGCCGCGCCGGAAGGCGCGCGCCTGAGTGACGTCGCGTGGACGGAAGTGCAGAGCGTGAAGCCGAGTGCCGATCGGGAAGAGGTGGCGCGCGTTATCTCGAACTACGATCTCGTCGTGGTACCGGTGGTGAGCGAATCGAATCACATCATGGGCGTCATCACCGTTGACGATGTCATCGATGCGATTCAGGAAGAGCAGACGGAGGACGTGCAGAAGTTCGGCGGTATGGAGGCGCTCGATGAGCCGTACATGCAGATCGGTTTCGGGAGCATGCTGAAGAAGCGCGCCGGCTGGCTGAGCGTTCTGCTCATCAGCGAGATGTTCACCGCGTCGGCGATGCAGCACTATGATGGCGAGCTTCAGAAGGTCGCAAAGCTGATCCTGTTCGTACCGCTCGTCATGAGTGCGGGCGGCAATTCAGGATCACAGGCGACGTCGCTGATCACGCGGGCCATGGCGTTGCGCGAAGTGTCCGTCGGCGACTGGTGGCGCGTCGCGCTGCGCGAACTGCCTTCAGGCCTCACGCTTGGTGTATTTCTTGGGCTGATTGGCGTGCTGCGCATCACGATCTGGCAGCAATTCGGCTGGTTCAACTATGACCCACACTGGAAGCTGATCGCGGCGACGGTTGGCCTCTCGCTCGTGGGCATCGTGACATTTGGCTCGCTCGCTGGATCGATGCTGCCCTTCGCGCTGCGACGCGTCGGGTTCGATCCGGCCAGCGCGTCGGCGCCACTCGTCGCAACGCTCGTGGACGTTGGAGGTCTGATCATCTACTTCACCGTCGCCGTCATCGTCCTCGGCGGAACGCTGCTGTGAGCGAGACGCCGCGTCACGCATCGCGCGCAACACTGCTCGTTGTCTTCAGCGCATGTTGTTTCGGCTCGATTCCGATTCTCACTACGATTGCTATTGGAAGCGGAGCGCGCCTCATCGACGTGCTCGTCGGGCGTTACGCGATCGCCGCCGTATTGCTCGTGATGGTGGGCGGCGGCATCCGCGCGTTGCGGGATTCGAAGCATCGCGCGCCGTCGCTACTGCTCTTCGCCGGCGGGGGTCAAGCGGCGATCGCGTTCGTCACGCTGTCGGCGCTCAAATACATTCCAGCCGCGTCAGTCACCTTTCTCTTCTACACGTATCCTGCGTGGGTCGCGGTGATGGCTGCGTTGCGCGGTGCGGAGCGACTCACCGCGCAGCGCGCGGCGGCACTCGTGTTGTCACTCGCTGGCATTGCGCTGATGGTCGGCATGCCGGGATCGGCGGTCCTGCATCCAATCGGTGTGTCGCTCGCGCTCGGCGGCGCGCTGTTGTACGCGATGTACATCCCGATGATCAATCGGTTTGGCAGCGGTCTGCCGCCGGCAGTGACGTCCGCGTATACCTCTGCCGGTGCCGCCATCGTGCTCGTCGCGGCTGCGTTCACTCAGAGCGGACTGCGATACAATTTTGCGCCAATCGGCTGGCTCGCGATCGTCGTGCTCGCGGTGCTGTGCACGGTGCTCGCGTTCATCGCATTTCTGCGCGGGCTCGCCGAGATCGGCGCGGTGCGCACGGCGATCGTCAGCACCGTCGAGCCATTCTGGACGGCACTGCTGGGCAGCGTCGTGCTAGGCCAACAGCTTGGACCGCGCACGTACGCCGGTGGCACTCTCATCGCTGCCGCAGTGATCGTTCTCCAGCTCGGAAATCGGAGCGCGACGAGTGCTTCGTCAGCGGAGGGCCAGGTCCTCTAGAATCGCTCCGGCCTTTGGAGACAATTGCTGCGTGAGCGGGTTGGATTCTTTCGGCATGCCGATGATGCCCTGCTCCAGCCACGCGTGCTCGCCCGCGAGGACGCGGCCCGCCACCTTGGACAGCCGCTTGTCGTTCTTGCCGTAGAAGCGCTTGAAGTTGACGCCAATGCGCTGACGGGCTTCGCGGCAGAACAGATCTGCGAGCTCAGTGGCGTCCTTGTTTCCCTGCTTGGCGAGCATTTGCGCACGCACGCACGCGGCAGTCATCGCGAACAGATCGGCGCCGATGTCGACAGCACGGAAGAGCACCATCTGCCGGCGCTCGAGCTTGGGTCCGAAGCGCGCCATCGCATGAAAGAGCATGCGTCCGAGGTGTCGCGTGTGTCGTTCCGCCCAGCGCAAATGCTTCGCGAGTGCGCCGAACTCGTGATACGTCACCGGCACGACGCCGCGCCCGAACCATCGCGCGGCATACCACGTCGGATAGAACTTCGCCACGCGCCCGAGCGCGCTGAGCTTTTCCCTGAAGCTGGCATGCTTATCGACGAGCGCGAATGCGGTCTTGAAATGGTGATCGACCGCTTCACGCGCGATGAACAGCCGCATGATCTCCGATGAGCCTTCGAAGATCAGATTGATGCGGAAGTCGCGCATCGCGCGCTCGACCGGAATGGGTTCCTCGCCGCGCGCGCGGAGGGAATCCGCCGTCTCGTAGCCTCGACCGCCGCGGATCTGCAGCGTGTCATCGACGATGCGCCAACCCGTCTCGGTGTTCCACAGCTTCGCGACTGCTGCCTCGAGACGTATGTCGTAGTTGCCACGCTCCGCGAGCGCCACCGCGAGCTCGGCGACCGACTCCATCGCGAAAGTATTCGCCGCCATGAGTGCGAGCTTCTGCGCGATCGCTTCATGCTTGCCGATTGGCTGCCCCCACTGCACACGCTCGTTCGCCCATTTGCGCGCGATCTGCAGCATCGCCTTGCCGCCGCCGGCGCAGCTCGCAGGCAACGTGAGCCGTCCCGTGTTGAGCGTCACCAGAGCGAGCTTCAGTCCCTTTCCTTCACCCCAGATGATGTTCTCGCTCGCAACACGCACGTTCGTGAAGCGAATGACGCCGTTCTCGATGGCCTTGAGTCCCATGAAGCGACACCGATGTACGACGTCGACGCCCGGCGAGTTCGCTTCGACGATGAATGCGGTGATCTGCTTGCGCGACTTGCCGTTGATGATCATGTCCGGTGTACGCGCCATCACCACGAGCAGCTCGGCGCGCGTGCCGTTGGTGCACCAGAGCTTCTCGCCACTCAGCGTCCAATATGTTCCGTCATCGCTCGGCGTCGCGGTGGTGCGCATGTTCGCCGGATCGGAGCCCGCGTCCGTCTCAGTGAGCGCGAACGCTGAGATCGCGCCCTTGGCGAGTCGCGGGAAAAAGCGTCGCTTCTGCTCCATCGTGCCGAACAGCTTGAGCGGCTGCGGCAGACCGATCGACTGATGCGCCGACAGGAGAGCGGTGAGCGATCCGTCCTTGCTCGTCACCATCGCCATCGCGCGCGTGTAGCTCATGTACGAGAGGCCGAGTCCGCCGTATTCCACGGGGATCTTGATGCCGAACGCACCCATCTCGCGCAGGTCCTGCACGTACTCCTCAGGGATCTCTCCGGTACGATCGATCATGTCGGAGTCGATGCGCTCGAGGAACACACGCAGCTTGAGGAAGAAGGATCGGGCTCGTGCCGCCTCGTCCGGGTCTTCCTGAACGGGATGAGGATGAATCAGGCCGAGTCGATAGCGGCCGAGGAAGAGCTCGCGAACGAAGCTCGGTCCTGACCACTCGCTTTCGCGTGCTGCTTCAGCGACGGCGCGCGCCTCCGTAACGGAGGCGAGCCCTTCAGGATGCTCGGCCATGTGACGCTCGGGTTGGTCTAGACTGAGAAGGTACTGCGTGATCTCATCGAACGCATTGCCCGGGCCGGAGTGATTACGGGGACCGTTTCGCGCGCTCTCGCTGCACCACGATTCCGGCGCCGCCTATGGCGATCAGGGCGAACGAAAACCACTGGAAGGCATAGCCGCGATGGGGTCCATCGTCGAGCACTGGAAGGTCGCGGCGAGCGGGATGTTTGAGGTCGGCGGTATCGCCGATCGCGACGAGATACAATGGCGACACGGGATATGGAATGCGCGCCGCGATCTCAGCGGCGCTGATGCGTCGAACGACGTGCGGTTGCGTACTCTGTGAAACTCCCGTGTCGGTCCTGACAAGCTCCACGTATCCAGCGAGGTGCGCGGTATCGCCTTCGCGCCACCGTCGCTGGTCGGTGGTTGCTCCATCCGGAGAGTAGACCCAGCCGCGATTCACGAGTACCGCGGTGTCTTTTCCGGCAATTCGAACTGGTGTCAGGAACTCGACGCCCGGTGAGCCGCGCCGTGTACGATTGGAGTGGATGAGCTCATGCTCGTAGTCGAACTGCCCGGTGACCGTTGCCGCTCGGTAGTGAGAGAGCGTCGTGTCGCTCGGGAGCTCGATGAGCGGCCGTGGATTACTGAGGCGTGCGTGAGTAATTGCTGCATTCCAGGCTTGCCGCTCGTGCAAGCGCTGAATCTGCCAGAAGCCGAGACGCAGAAAGACTACGGCGGCCATTGCCGCGAAGACACAGAACACGATTATTCGACGTGACATGCAGGGATAGTAATTCGTGCGCGGGCAGACGGGCACAAGCGTTGCATGAACTCACGTTTTTGATTTGCAATTGTTTTTCCTGAGCGTACTATCTGCGACATGACAACTGGCGCGATGAAGGCATCACGGCCGCAGTCGTTGGGAAACGACGTCAGCGCCGCCTATACTGCCGCAGGGGTAGGAACTCTTCAGACGCACGCGGTCCAGTTTTACGACGACGACGCGTTTCTCATTGCCTCGGTGGGAGACTACCTCGCGAGCGGCCTGGCGCTGGGACAAGCCGTCATCGCAGTAACGACGGAGGAGCATCGCACGCACCTTAGTGCGCATCTCGAGGGGCGTGGATTCGACGTCGAGCGCGCCGTGTTTCGCTCCCAGCTGATATTCGCGGATGCCGACGCGCTACTGGCGACGTTCATGGAGCAATCGCTTCCTAACCCCGAGCGGTGCCGCGCTACGATTGGGGAGATCCTTCGCCCACATCAGCAAACCATTCCCCGCGCGACAGTGCGCGTGTTTGGAGAGATGGTCGACGTCCTGTGCCGAGCGGGCAACTTCGATGGCGCGATTGCGCTCGAAGAAATCTGGAACGAGCTGGCACAGCACCACACCTTTTCGCTGCTATGCGGATATTCGATGCACACGTTTGCCGACGCGAGGCACACGGAGAGCATCGCATCGATCTGTGGAACGCATGCGCATGTCATCCCCACCGAGCGGTACATGGAAGTCGTCGGCGGCAGCCGACTTCGTGAAATCGCTCTGCTGCAGCAACGCGCGAAGGCGCTCGAGTCGGAGATCGAGCAACGCATGCAGCTCGAGACGTCGCTTCGCTCGGCGTTGACGCGGGCGGAGACTGCGAATCGCGCGAAGAATCAGTTCCTTGCTGTAATGAGTCATGAGCTTCGCACCCCGTTGAACGCAATTGGCGGACATGTGCAGCTCCTGGAGATGGAGCTACTCGGCACCGTCAACGAGCGGCAGCGCGACGCACTGGCGCGCGTTCAGCGTAGCCAGCGCCATTTGCTCGGCCTCATCAACGATGTGTTGAATCTGGCCAGGCTGGAGGCGTCGCAGGTCGTCTATACCTGTGAGCCCGTTCTCGTCGATGAGCTGCTCGCCGAGGTCTGTTTGCTGCTCGAGCCGCTCTTCGCGACCAATGATCTCCGGTGCACGATCGAGTCAGCGCGAGACGCGAGTGCGCTCATCGTTCGCGCTGATCGCGAGAAGGTGCATCAAATTCTGTTGAACCTCTTTGGCAACGCGATCAAGTTCACGCCGGCCGGCGGACGGATCGTCGTGCGTGCGGGCCCGTGTAAGGGCTCTGCGTCGCTGATCGAGATCGAGGTATGCGATACCGGTGTCGGCGTCCCGGCCGAAAAGCTCGACGCCATCTTCGAGCCGTTCGTGCAGATCGGCGGCGGTACCGCTCGCAACCGCGACGGCGTGGGCCTCGGGCTCTCCATCAGCCGAACGCTCGCCCGCGGCATGGGAGGCGATCTGCTGGCGGAGAGTGACATCGAGCGCGGCTCGACCTTCAGACTGCAGCTGCCCGCGTTCTAGCGTTCCCGCGCCACGTTGCCGCGCTTCGGGTTCGCATAAGGCAGTCGGGACGGTAACACGCCCTAGAACAACGACATCTGCTCGCCGAGCGATTCAGGATCTACGGGCGCCTGGCCGAGGAGAAACTGCAGCTCGCGAACGGTTTGTGGCGAGTGGCCGGCGTAGTGGTTGTTTACGTAGCCGTAGACCTTCACCCGGACCTTGGCGAGCGTCGCGAGGATTTCGGACCACAGCTCGAGCTCGCGCGAGCGGTCGATCTGAATGCGCGAGTAGTCCACGATCTCGCGATTGCCGCCCATCCAGCGGAAATAGCTGAAGCTTGCGGTGGGACGCTTTGCGAGCGCGAGCATCTGCTTGCGGGGAATCCAGCGCGCGTCGGTGATCGCGAGCGCCACGCCGTACTCGGCGAGTAGCGCGAGTACACCATCGTTGATCCAGCCGCGCTGTCGAAACTCGATGGCGAATTTGATGTCGCGCGGCAGGGTGGGCAGCATGTTGGCGAGTGCGGGAAGTTCCACAGGACCGAAGTCGGGTCCGAGCTGGATCAGCACGGGACCGAGCTTATCGCCGAGCTCGCGCGCGCGATCGAAGAAGAGGTCCATGATGTCAGCACAGTCGCGCAGCTTTCGCTCGTGAGTGACTTCCTGCGGCAACTTGAGCGCGAAGGTAAAGCGGTCGGGAACGCGATCGCGCCAGGACCTGATCGTCTTAGCCGGCGGAATGGCATAGAACGTCGAGTCGACTTCCACCGTGTCGAACGCGCGCGCGTAGACCGTGAGAAAATCTGCGGGTCGAGTCCGGCTCGGATAGAAGGCACCGAGCCAGGCTTCGTAGTTCCATCCCTGTGTTCCGAGGCGAATGTCGGCGGACATTATTTCAATCGGCGGCCTGCTCAGAGCGATGTCAAGGCTATGGGCGATGAAGTGTTAGAAGATGCTCACGTTTTAGTCGTGACACGATGGTGCGTTCTGCTTGCACGATGCACATGGCTTTCTCATATTCTGCGCCCCGAATTCGGCCGCGGGCGCCGAAGCAGCGTTAATCGCGGGGCTCGACGCGGGGAATGCGTATTCCAACATCCATAACGCGATGTATCCCGGCGGAGAGATTCGGGCGCTCGTCGTAGCGACACCAGAGCCAGCATCGCTCGCACTCTTCGCGACGGGGCTGACAGCGATCGCGGCGGTGGGCTTGAGCAGACGTCGCAACGCATAGGTCCCGATTTTGCCTTCTTCCCGGCAGACTCACCCAACATCACTGGAGGAAGGAATGGACAATCGCGACAACCTCAACGATTCGACGGACGGACGTATCGAGCGCGCGAAGGACTCCGCGCTTGGCAAACACGACAGCCATCCGAGCCATGTCGACGAAGCAGGCGAAGCGGTCGGCGGAATCGGTGGCGTGCTCGCGGGCGCTGCGATTGGTTCGACCATCGGGCCAGTGGGCACGGTAATCGGCGGGATCGCTGGCGCTCTCGGCGGGTGGTGGAGTGGCCGCGCTGTCACCGAAGCCGCCTCCCATCTCTCGGCGGACGATGACGACTACTATCGCGGACATTACGAATCGTCACCAAATCGTCTTGCCGATCGCTCGTACGACGATGTACGTCCCGCGTATCAGCTGGGACACATTGCCGCGAACAATCCGGATTACAAGAACAGGGATTGGCGCGAAGTCTCGACCGACCTGCAGCGCGGCTGGACGGCCGACAACGCGAAGAAGTTTGGAGACTGGTCGACGATGAACAACTACGCGAGCGAAGGATTCTCGCGTGGACGCTCGACACTCGGCACGGCTGCGTCGGGCACGGCGAATGCCGCGAGTCGCATTGGAAACAAGGCGGCCGACATGATCGACGACACGAAGGATCGCGTCGACGGGAACCCGGCGTCGAAGCCGGGACCGGATTCAACTGACTCCGCGCGTCGACTCGACAGCCGCTGAGCCACGGCGCCGCAGCGCGCTAACGGTAGGTCTCGAAGAACCCCGCTCCCGTTCCCGAGAGCGGGGTTCCTCGTATGCGACCGGTGATTGTCGCGGTGCCTTTCATCTGCACGAAGTAGGGCTGCGCGAGCGTACGAGCGTCGAGTCCTTCACCGCGTTCCATGGTTGAGCTCCGCGTATCGGTTGCGGCAGCGTCTTCAATCCGCAGTGTGAGCCGCAACGTGTCTGCACCGCGGATGTCCACGAGCTCCGCAGTTGATGGTGTGCGGATGGTTGCGCTGCCGACGCGTGTACTGCGCCCATCCACATAGCGGATGTCGCGCGGACGAAACACGCCAAGAAAACCGGAGCTGTCGACGAGATACACGAAGAGCGGCGTCACTGCACTTGTACTGTCGGGTTGATCGACGCGCCCGTACAGCAGCGTGTACTGTCCAGCGCGCGTTGCGCCCCACTCCCACGACACACCGCGCCACACGCCCCAGTTGTGATCGTGATAGGCCTGCACATCATCGTACGTGCGACATTCGTCGTGAACGCAAATCGATCCGCGCGCACTCGCGCGCAGCCCGGGCACGACGTATCCGCTGACGATGCCGGAAGTGACTGAACCGCCGGGGAAGTATGCACCTGGCGTTGGCGCCACATCGAGATCGAGCGTGAGCGGCGCACCACCCGCGTCCGCTCGCGCCCGCGCATGCACGGCGTAGCGACCGTCCGGAAGAACGTCGACATGCGATTCTCCAATGCGGAGATTGGCGTCGTCGGTCGCGAAGCGGACCTGATTCGCTGGTGCGGACGAAGTGAAACGACGCGCAGGGTGTCCCTGCTCGTGCAGCGTGACGAGGACCTGCCCTCCCCATTTGCTGCTGTCTCGACCCACCGCGCCGGCGACGATGAACGACACGAACGCCCACTGCTTCCGGTCGGGGGAAATGACGTTGAAGTAATGCCACTCTGCCCAACTCGGATCGCCGGCAACTTGCGGCGGAGGCAGATGAAAGTGGTCGATCTCATGACGCAACTCCGCCGCGGTCGGCGCGCGCCATTGGCGATCGAGTGTGTCGTCGCTCCATGTGCCGGCCACGACATTCGGCGGCGCGCCCACTGCCTTCGTGAGCGACGGAATGTCCCCGCCGGCGCGTACGGCGATCTCGCGTCCATCAGGAGTGCGCAGGTACAGCAGCTTGCCTTCGATCTGCGGTGCGACTGCGGTGACGACATCGCGGAGCCGAGGCGACGCGAGCAGCTGGCGATAAATGAACTGTGCGTGGTCGATGGAGAAGAACATTCCGCCGAGTCCACCGGTCTTCATCACTTCGACGTCAACGCCTTCTGGCAACACGGTGATCGAGCCGCCACCGACGAGCTTCTCGTCTTTCGCCTGATCGAGCAACGCCTCGCCAACCGAGAGGAGCACGATCATCGTCGCGACGCCCACACTGAACCCGAAAAGCAGAAACAGTGTGCGCCACGGATTCAGCGTAAGATTGCGAACCGCCAGCAGCCTGATCATCGATTGCGCTCGTCGCCGACGATCGATCCGTCGCGCATGTGGATGACTCTGCGTGCTGCGCGCGCGAGATCTTCGTCGTGCGTGACGACGAGTATCGTCGTGCCATCGGCATTGAGCCGGTCGAACAGCGCGATCATCTCGGTGCCAGTGCGCGCGTCGAGCTCGCCCGTGGGTTCGTCGGCAAGCAGAAGCTTCGGCTGGTTCGCCAGTGCGCGCGCAATCGCGACACGCTGCTGCTCTCCGCCAGACAACTGCGACGGTCGATGTTTCTCGCGGGCGGCGAGTCCCACGTAGTCGAGTAACGCTCGCGCTCTCTCCCGCCGCTCTGGTCCCTTCAACCCCGCCTCGGCGAGCGGAAGCTCGACGTTCTCGCGCGCCGTCAGCGCCTGCATGAGGTAAAAACGCTGAAAGACGAAACCGATGCGGCGGAGACGAAATTCCGTCGCGCGCGAATCAGCGAGTTGGTCGACGCGCGCTCCGCCAATGGACACCGAGCCGGAAGTCGGACGATCGATCACGCCGATGAGATTGAGCAACGTGCTCTTGCCACACCCCGAAGGTCCGACGATCGCCGCGTACTCCCCGGCGTCGACGTCGAAGGTGACACCGCGCAACGCCGCGACGCGCTCTTCACCCATCGGGTATTGGCGCACCAAATCGCGCACCTCGACGAGCGCAGTCATCCAACCGCCTCCTGACGCAGCGTCGTCGCAATCGGAAGCGATGCGCTTCGCCATGACGGATAGACCGCAGCGAGCACGCCGCTCACTGCGAGAAGGCCAAGCGCAGTCCACGCCGACCGTGGCTGAAAGAGAAAGAAGTCGATGCGTTCGGGAACGCCGGGAAATCGCGCGAGAATCGAGTTGAGATAGCGTGCCGTGACGAGGCCGAGCATGAGCCCAAGTGGTGATGCAGCGAGCATCATCGCGCTCGCTTCCGTTACGATCTGCGCAACCACTCGCCACCGTCGAACACCGATGGCACGCATCACCGCGATCTCACCGATGCGCTCGTTCACCGACACCGTAACGAGAGTCGTCACGAGCAGGAATCCGACGACGAGACTCACGGCGCCAAGAATCGCTGCGAGCTGACGGAAGTAGCTGAGGCGTTCGTCGACCTGTTTCAACGCCTCGGCCGTCGAGATCACGTTGACCTTGCGAAACTGCCTCTCGAGTCTCGCACGCATCACCTCGATGTCCTGATCTGGCGCGAGGCGCACCATCATGAGCGACACCGGCTTGTCCACAGCGTGACCCTGCATCGCGCGCAGCGTTGCGATCGGCAGCGCGACACCCTTCTGCTCGCTGGCCATGTAGACGAAGCGTGCGCGGCCCACAATGCGGAGCACACGTTCGCCAGTAAGCGAGCGAAGTTGCGAATCGTAACCGGCGCCGGCATGCACGGTGTCGTTGAGGCTGCGTCCAATCGCTCGAAGCAATGCGTCGTTCGCGACTATCTCGTCGGGTGCACTGGGTTGACGCCCGCCAACGAGCTCGTAGTCGCCTTCCACTGACGGGATGATTCCCAATGCCGAGCTGGCGATGGTACCGCTCGCCGATGGAATGTGAAGCTGACCGCCGAGCACCGGGCTCACTGACTTCACTTCGTTCATTCCTTGCAGGATTGTGACGATGGAATCACCATCCCGAATTGTCGCGTCGGTGTCGAAGGGCATCGTGCCCTTGGGCGAGATGCGCAGTTGAAATCCTTGCGACAGCAGGAGGCTGCGAAACGATTCGCGCATGCCGCTCGAGAGCATGACCATGTCGAGGAGCATTGCCGCACTCACGGCAACGCCAAGTACGGCGAGTATTGTTCGCGCGCGATGACGGAGCAGCGACGCCGCAGCGAGTGTGAGGAGCATCTAACGACCGAAGAGCATGAGCGGCGGCGTTCGCACGAGTCGCCGGGCGGCAAGCCAGCCTGCCGCGATGCCAAGCACCAGCGAGAGAGACACGGCGAGGAGAACGACGTCGCCTGTGACGATGGAGAACCGCACGGGCGAGCGGTACACACTCTGGTAGTAGGCATTCACGATCCACGACGTCAGTGCGCCGAAGGCGACGCCAACGATGCTGCCGAACACCGCGATTGCTGTCGCCTCCAGCACGACGCCCTTCACGATCGTGCGTCCTGAAATTCCCATGAGTCGCAGCGCAGCGACATCGCGACGCCGCTCGTCCACTTTGAGCAGCATGATGCAGAGGAGAAAGATCGCGCTCGCGACGATGGTGATCACGCCGATTGCGCGATGAAAGCGCGATACGACGGCAAACGTCGCCGACGTCTGCACCGCGATGTCGCGCGAGCGGTGCGCGTGAAAGCCGAAGGCGGCCGAATTGATGCGCGTTGCCGCGTCGCCGATTGCCTGTGCGCTCGTGGTGCCGACCGCGAAGCGATCAACGCGGTCGCCGTAACCGAGCAGCGACTGCAGCTCCGTGAGATGCAGACGAACCCTGTACTCTCCGCGTGCGATCTCGGCGGGATCGGCACTGCGGCGCAGAATTGCGCCGATGATTGCGATGCGGCCGGAGTCGCCCGGCGTGGCACTCAGGGACACCCGATCCCCGACGCGAAGTCCGGCGTCGGCAGCGAGTCGTTCGTCGATGGCGATTCTGCGCGCGCTGTCCTGGGATGTCGCGAGGAGCAGTGCGAGCGAGATGGTGACGACGTTCATGCGATGGACAGTAACAACCTGCGCAGGGATGCTGTCATCCCCGAGGCGCGACTCTCTTACCGACGCCGCGCCGATGCCACCCAGCTCGCCGTATCACCGAGCGCGCCGCGACTCTCCTCGAGCGTGTACGACGGTGTCTTCATGATGGAAAGCCCGCGCTTTACGAGCGCCGTGCCAATGGCGATCTCGATAACGCCAGACACCAGCGCGCCAATCCACATGTGACCGTTGGCTAGACGACCGATGAACGTCGCGACAACAAGGGTGAGCGCGACGAACATGATCACCGCCGCGCCGAACGCGAGCGTCATCCACAGCACACCGCGGGACACGTGATGGACGCTCTCCGTTGCCTCGATCTTCGCGAGACGCACTTCGTTTCCAACGAGTCGCTTGGAATCCTGTGCGAGCCGGCGAATGAGATCCGGTACGCCGGTGTCGGGGTCGCTGGCAATGGAACGGGCAGTCACGTGATCCTCGGTTTCTTGACGATCAGTGAGAGGGCAAAGACTATTCCGGCGCGCGATGGCGAGTGACCGCACGCTCCGCTCGCGTCTCTTTTACTCGACGATCGGCTCGACGAATACCTGTTGCGCGAGCCCGACGCCGATCGCACGCGTGGCGCCCCCGCCAGCGTCGTCGACCCACAACGTGATCGGCCCGTCGAATGGAGCCTTGTCGAGCACGCGAACCTGCGCGCCGGGCCGAATGCCGAGCTCGGCCAGATATCGGAGGCGGTCGGCATCTTCGTCCTGCACTCTCCGCACCCGCAACCGATCGCCCTGCCCCATCTCGGCGATGCTGCGCAACGTGCTCTCCTCCACGCGCCCGTCCCGCGTGGGGATCGGTGCGCCGTGCGGATCCTGCACCGGATCACCAAGCGCGCCCGCCATGCGTTCGATGAGCTCTTCGGACGCGGCATGTTCGAGTCGCTCGGCTTCTTCGTGCACCCGGTCCCACGGATAGCCGAGCACTTCAGTGAGATAGCACTCGAGAATGCGGTGGCGACGAAGAGTGCGCAGCGCCGCGTGACGTCCTCCGCTGGTCAGCCGCACACCGCGATACGGCTCGTGTGTGATGAGTCCCTGATCGGCGAGACGCTTTACCATCCCGCTCACCGATGCCGGCGAGATTGCAAGACGCACCGCAATGTCGTTGGTCGTCGCCGGCTCGCCGACGCGCTCGAGGTCGTAGATCGCCTTGAGGTAGTCTTCGACCGGCCCCGAAAGCGGCGCTGTGATCGGACTGGTCATTACACCTGGCGCAGACGTCGCGGAACGCCGCGGACGAGAAGAACGGGGATCGTCGTGAGATGGCGTACTTCGTTCGCGACGCTCCCGCGGATGAGATCCTGCACGCCCTTGTGGCCGTGCGTGCTCATCGCGACGAGATCGCATTTCTCTCGCGCCGCCGCGGCGGCAATTTCCGTTGCCGGATCTCCGCCTGCCAGCACACACTCCACGGGCACGCCGGCTGCCTCGAGACCATCGGCCTGCGTCTCGATGTAGTCGCGGTCCTGTTTCATCTCGTCGCTCTCGCGCAACACGAGCTGCGCCTGATTGCGCGCCGCCCAACCGTCGGCAACATGGATGAACACCACTGACGACTTGCAGAGCAACGCAAGCTCGCGCACATGTGCGACGATGGCGTCGTCGTAGTCCGAGTGCTCGAGCGGAACGAGAATGCGATTGTACATGAGAGGTCGGTTGCCGTTTCGCGGAATTCGTGATGAGCAGGCGGCGAACAGTCTAAGGGAGCCACGCTCGCATTGTCTGGAACAGCAACCATACGTTGAGCACAGCGATCGTCGATGCAACGAGATACGCGAGCACCTTGAGCCACCGCGGATTCACGAACTCGCCCATCTTCAACTTGTTCGACGTGAACATTACCAGCGGGAATACCGCGAACGATAGCTGGAGGCTCAGGACGACCTGGCTCAGAATGAGCAGTTTCGCCGTGCCGGACTCTCCGCCAATGATCGCCACGATTACCGCTGGCACGATGGCGATGAGCCGTGTGATGAGACGTCGCAGCCACGGACGAATCCGGATATTGAGGAACCCTTCCATCACGATCTGGCCCGCGAGCGTGCCAGTGAGCGTGGAGTTCTGGCCCGACGCGAGGAGCGCGAGCGCGAACACAGCGCTCGCGCCGGCGCCGAGCAACGGTGTCAGCAGCTTGTACGCGTCCTGAATTTCTGCGACGGCCGAATTGCCCGTCGTGTGGAAGCTCGCCGCGGCAACGATGAGAATGGCGGCATTGATGAAGAGCGCGAAGGAGAGTGCGATGGTCGAATCGACAAAGGCGTAGCGCACCGCTTCGCGACGGCCTTCGGTGTTCTGCTCGTAGCGTCGCGTCTGCACGATGGACGAGTGCAGATAGAGATTGTGCGGCATCACCGTCGCGCCAAGAATGCCGATCGCGATGTAGAGCTTGTCGCGGTTGGAGATGATGTCGAGCGTCGGGATAAATCCCTTCGCGACGCCGGCCATGTCGGGGCGCGCGAGTACGAGCTCGAAAGCGAAGCACACACCGACGGTCGCGACGAGCGTGATGACGAGTGCCTCGAGGACACGCACGCCCTTGTTCTGCAGATAGAGCAGCAGCAACACGTCGAGTCCCGTGATGGCGACACCCACCGGCAGCGCGATGCCAAACAACAGATTGAGCGCAATCGCCGACCCGATCACCTCGGCGAGGTCGCACGCGGCGATAGCAATCTCACAGAGAATCCAGAGCGCCCAGACGACAGGTTTGCTGTAGTGGTCGCGACACGCCTGTGCGAGATCGCGTCCCGTGACGATGCCGAGCTTGCAGGCCAGTCCCTGAAGGAGCACCGCCATGAGGTTCGAGATCAGGATGACGCTGAGCAGCGTGTATCCAAACCTCGATCCGCCGGCGAGATCGGTGGCCCAGTTGCCGGGATCCATATAGCCGACGGCGACGAGATACCCGGGGCCGGCAAACGCGAGCATTTTCCGCCACTTCGATCGCCCGCCAATCGGAACACTCCGGTAGACCTCAGCCAGGCTCGGCGCTACACGCGAGCGGCGCCAGCCGGTATCTGCATCAGGTGGCTGGACCTCCTCGATTTCCGATCGTTTTGCCGTCATAGACTCGTTGCGCGGGCGTGGGAACGTCCGAGTGTGCGTGCGTCAGTTATTTTAGGATCGCCTAAATATATTCTGAGGCAGACATAATGCAAGAGTTTGTTTTGGCTGAGACTCTACCGGCCCGCGAGCTTTTCCAGGAGCGGAATCGCATCGAGAATCATGCGACGTTCCTTCGCGCTCATCCGGGCGACGTCTGCAGATAGGGTCGCCACGCGTCGGCGCCGTCCGGCGTGCAGCAGCGTGTGTCCCGCCGCCGTCGCCTCGACGCGCACGACTCTGCGGTCGCTGGGATCGGGCACTCTCCGCAGCAGCCCATCGGCCTCGAGCGCAGACACGACGCGTGACATCGTGGGGACGCGGACCTGTTCCGCGGCAGCCAGCGCGCCGATGGTTTGCGGGCCGCCGAACACCAGCACCGACAGAGCGGACAATCGTGGCGCGCTCTGCCCCGATGCATCGTCTTCGCGTCGCAAGCGGCGCAGGAGATGAATGGCGGCAGAATGCAGCCGGTCGGCGACATCGTCGGCCGAGCCGGCCCGCGGCGCCCTGGATGAGACTTGACGAGATGCCATGATCCCCTATGTTAGTTAGCAAAGCTAACTATTTGTACCGTGCACCCTGCCGCTGGAGTCACCATGCCCACACCAACCGCCGGTTCCCGGATCACCGCGATTCGCCAGATCGCGCTCACCGTATCGGACGTCGCCCGCGCCACCGAATTCTATCGCGACGCCCTTGGGCTCACCTTCCTCTTCTCGGCCGGACCAAACCTCGCGTTCCTCGACGTCGGCGGCGTGCGACTCATGCTGAGCGCTCCTGAAGGTGAGTTCAAGCCCGGCCTCAGCTCGGTGCTCTACTTCATGGTTGCGGACATCATGGCAGCGCATCAACTCCTCGCATCGCGCGGAGTGCAGTTCGGTTCCGAGCCACACTTCATCGCACCAATGCCTGATCACGATCTGTGGCTCGTCGACTTCCGCGATCCGGATGGAAATTCACTCGCGCTCATGTGCGAGCGCGCAAAGGGAACGGCCTGAATTGCAGGCCATCTACAATTCCCGGTCGAGATCATCGCGCGATTCACCTTCAACGGGCGCACCGAGGTAGTTGAGAAACTGACGCAGCACCCGCTCCGTCAGGCCCCACACGGTATGCTCTCCATGCTGGAAGATGCTCACATTGCGACTCCCACCGCGGGCGCTCACCAGGCCCATGCCCCATGCGCCCTGCTCGCGCAGCGCGGAGACAGGAACCCAGAATGCGCTCGCAACTTCACGCGACGGCACGATCTTCACATCGGCACGAACGAGCGCGACGTAGGGACGGATGATGATCGGCGGCAACAGCGGCGAGCGCGGACGCAGATCGTCGAGGTGACCGAGCAGGCGGCCGTCGCGCTCGATGTCGATACCGGTTTCTTCCCACGTTTCACGAACGGCCGTGACCGAGAGATCGCGATCGGTTGGCTCCATGCGACCTCCCGGACACGCGATGTGGCCGCTCCACGGATCGCCTTCGTGCTCCGCGCGCTTGATCATGAGCAATTCGGGCTCGCCGTCCGCGCGCGCGCGAAGCACCAGCAGAATTGCGGCAAGGCGCGTCGGACTCTCCGCCACAATCTCGCGCCCCGGATGCTCGGCGATCGTGCGCACGAATCGCGCAATGAGCGGGTGCGCGGCGAGTCGGTCGAGCTCCGCGTTCTTCATGATGCGGAGTGCAGGCTCCCGGCGAAGAACGACACCGTGCGCTCGGTGACCAGCTGCAGTTCCGCCGACTGCGCCGATGCACCGTGCACCACATTGAAGCCATGTGTAGCGGTCGGCACGCGCAGGAATTGCGCGCGGCCGTGTGTGGCAGCGTGCAGTCGCTCGCCCTCGAGCACCGGCACGGACTCGTCGGCGTCGCCATGCACGATGAGCCATGGACAGCGGACCACGGATGCTGCACGCTCGATGTCCAGTCGGCCGCTCCCGTGCTTCACGGCCTCATCCAGCACATTCGTACCGACACGCATGATCTGACCGGTGCGACTGTTCGTGATGTCGGCGTAGCCGCGCTCGCGCCACGCACTCATTTCAGTTTCCGACCAGCGCTTCACCGTGGAGATCGCTGACCAGGTTGTGAGCGCCGCAACGCGCTCGTCGCGCGCCGCGTGAAGAATGGCAATTCCCCCGCCACGTGAGTGGCCGAACAGCCCGCGCGTCGCCCCAAGCCAGCCGCGCCGTTCTGCTTCCCTGTTCACCGCGACGAGATCGTACAGCTCCCGGCCGAAACTGTTCTGCTCGAACGCATCGGGATCCGTGAACCGTTCCATGTCTTCACCGATGCCGCTGCCGGAAAAATTGAACGCGATGGCTGTTATCCCGGCGCGCGACAACCGGTCGGCAAGCAGCGGAAAGAACGAGAAGCGCGCGAAGCCCTTGAAGCCGTGCAGCAACACGACACTCGACGTTGCCCCATCCACCACACGCGCCTCGCCTCGTATGACGCGACCTCCCGCCCCTGGGACGTCGAATCGTTCGAGGTGCACTTTCGCGCGGTCACCATTCACCGACGCCATCAGTCGATCTCTCCTCCAGCCTCGGCCCATCCGCGAAAGCCGCCTGCGAGCGAGCACACGTTGGTGTAGCCCATCTGCTGCATCGTATCGGCGGCGAGCGCCGAACGATTTCCGCTGGCGCAATAGATGACGACTTCGGCATCGCGAGGAACGACTGCCTCGATCTTCGTCTCGAGATTGCCGCGCGAGATGTGCACCGCGTTCGGAATCCTGCCGAGATTCACTTCCTGCTGGTCGCGTACGTCGAGAAAGGTGGCGCCGCCGCGCGAGTGAATCGCCAGCGCGTCCGCCGCGTCGACCTGGCGGATGCGTGTCTTGGATTCGTTGATCAGGTCAGTGCCACTTTTCATTGCGTGCTCCGAAGGTCGATGAGCGAGCTGGTGGTCAAGCGAGTGCGACGTGCAATGTTTGATTGTCCGCGTCCAGCTCCGCCATTGCGCCGAGTGGAATGGTCCATTGATCCGCGACGTGTCCGATCGGTGCACCGGAAATGGTCGGCACTCCAGCGTGATCGGCGACTTCGCGAAGGACATCGTCGAGCGCGCAGGAGCTTGCGTCGGTAGGATCGGTGCCGTCGGTGAAGCGGCCGAACACGATGCCTGCAAGGCGTGACAGCGCGCCGCTCAACGCGAGTTGGCGCAGCATGCGATCGACGCGATAGGTTGCCTCGCCGACGTCCTCGATGATGAGGATGGCGTCGGCATAGTTCGGTGCGAAGCGCGTTCCACAGAGTGCCGCGAGCAGCGCGAGATTTCCACCGACGAGACGTCCCTCGGCTCGCCCGCCGCGCACGACGCTGGCCGTCGGCGATGCGCCGCACGGGTCTCGCTGAAACACGACAGCACGTTCGAGCGAGTCGCGTGCAAAGTCCGAGAGGTACGTACGCGCCGTGGGCCCGTGATACGTGACGACGTCAGCGGCGTCGACGAACGCCGCGTGCAGCGCGGTGATGTCCGAATAACCGATGAGTGCGCGCGGACGGCTGCGCATTGCGTCGACGTTGATGCCCTCGAGCAAGCGCATCGCGCCGTACCCGCCGCGTAGACACCAGATGCCGTCGACGTTCCTGTCGGTAAGCGCGGCGTTGAGATCGTGCAATCGCTCTGCATCGCTTCCGGCAAGATATCCGTGCTTGGAGAGCGCGTGCTCGGCGATGACGGGTTCCCATCCAAATGCGCGCGCCTGTGCCGTGGCGACGTCCAACTCATCGCGTGAGCGCAGCGGTCCGGCTGGTGCGACGAGTGCGACGCGCGCGCCGGCGGTGAGTGGTGGAGGAAGTCGCATCGCGGGCAACGTAGAGAGCGCTCCGCCGTGTTGCAATGGCAGCGAAAGTGACGGCCCACGAACGCGAAGATGGATGTGTTCGTCGCAGGCACGAATGGCATTCGTTATGCCCAAATACGAGCTCGCAGACGCGGCGCGAAGATGCGCTGCGAGCTGAGCTTCGGCAAACTTCACGGTATCCGGAGGCACACTATGGGAGAACGGGACAACAGCTCCAAATCCAGCAGCAGTGACCGCGGCGGCATGAGCGATTCGTCAAAGAACGCTTCCGATCGCGACCTCGACAGTTCCGCGCAGGGAGATGGCGCGGCGAGCTCGGGAAAGAGCGCATCGTCCGGTTCGACGTCCAACTCGGGTTCCGGTAAGAGCGGAACGTCCGGGTCGACGTCCGGCTCGGACTCGGATAAGAGCGCATCATCCGGGTCATCGTCAAGCGCAGGCGGATCGAGCTCGGGTGGATCGAAGGGCGGGAACTCAGGAGGATCGTCGCAGGGTTCGGGACGCTCGAACAGCTAGCGGCAAACTCGAAGGGCGCCTCCGAACTGAGGCGCCCTTCGTGCGTCTGCCCGCGCGCTCGCGCAATGTGCAGCGGATACGGCATCTTAGCGCTGTGACTTCCCTGCTCATCATCACGCTCGCGTCGCCGTGGATCATCGTACCGATCATAGCGCTTTGGCGTGTTCGGCACTCGCGATCACTCGACGAAGACTCTGCCGACACACATGCCGATGCGCCGAGTGTGTCGGTTGTCATTCCGGCGCGCAATGAGGAACGCAGCATCGAACGATGCGTGCGCTCGGTGCTTGCGTCGAGCTATCCGCGACTCGACGTCATTGCGGTGAACGATCACTCGCTCGACGGTACGGGCACGATTCTCCGCGCGATTGCGACGCAGGATGCGCGACTCCGCATTGTCGAACCGCCGCCGTTGCCGGATGACTGGTTCGGTAAGCAATGGGCCTGTCACTCCGGCGCCGTGGCGAGCACCGGTGAGATCATCGCCTTCTTCGATGCTGACACATGGCAGACGGCCGATCTGATTCCGCGCGCTGTGAACGCGATGCGTTCGCGACGCGCGGACCTGCTCACCGTCGCCGGCTCACAGGAGTTCGGCAGCTTCTGGGAGCGGCTCGTTCAGCCCCAGGTATTTCACATCATGCTCGTGCGTTATGGCGGCACCGAGATCATCAACAACTCGCGCCGAGCGACCGACAAGATCGCCAACGGCCAATGCATCTTCGTGACGCGCAGCGAATATGAGGCAGTCGGCGGTCATGGCGTGGTGCGCCACAGAGTGGCGGAGGATCTCGCACTCGCGCAGGTGTACTTCACCACCGGCCGACGTGCGTTCGTCGTGCTCGGACTCGAACAGCTGTGCACGCGGATGTACACGTCGCTGCGCGAGCTGATCGACGGCTGGGGAAAGAATCTCTTTGCCGGTGGTCGCGACACGGCGCCGTTCGGCGCGGCGGGCCGGCTCGCGTATCCACTCATGCTTCTTATTCCGTCGCTCTCGGGATTGGTACCACCATTACTTCTCGCATTCGCACTCGCCGGCGTGTTCGGCAGTGAAGTGTTACTCTGGTCCGCGATCGTAACGGGCGCGAACCTGATCTGGTGGATAATCGTGTACGCGTTTCTGGGATTGTCGCCGCTCTATGCCCTCCTGCATCCACTCGGCGCAGCGATGCTGCTCTACATCTCGGCGCGGTCGATCGTGCGTGGCAAGCGAGTGAGCTGGAAACAGCGTGATTACATCGTGCGGATCCTGCTTGCCGCGGTGGTTTCGCTCATGCCGCACGCCGCTGCCGACCATGGCGTCGCGCACGGACATTCCGGCGGAGTGCCGACAGGTCTCACGCGCTCAATCGTCGACGGACACACCCGCACGGAATAGACTGCTGTCGCGCGGGACAGCACGATGACGGTCAGCATCGCGAGGAACACTAGGGTGCACGCGTGCGCACCCTACGTCATTCTGCGGAGCACCTCGCTGCCGCCAACACAGCCGCCGGCCGCCTCGCCATCGCGACATCGCTCGGCTTCGATGCAGTCGCCCTTCCCGTCGACGATGAGTCAGCACGCCGGCTCGGGCTCCCTATCGACATCACCGCCGCACAGATCGTCCGAGGACGTGGTGCTTTGCGTGCGCTACTCATCGACGCGCCAACAGAGCCGTCGCTTCGATCACTCATTGCGCGCGTCGCTGCTGGGCTGACCACGCGTACCTCGCACGTGCTGTGGCTCGTGATCGGCTCTGCAGCATCGGGCAACGAAATTGGTATCGCGTGCTGGTCGCCGAGTGCCAAGGGGCCGCGCATTGCCGCGATGATCACGCGCCGCGAACATGTCGTCGCCAGCGACGCCGAAACACTATGTTCGCTCGCGGCGACGAGCGAGGGCGATGACCTGCTCGTCTTCATGCGGTGGTGTGACCTCCTCGGCCGCGAAGCGCTCTCGCGTCGATTTTACCGCACGCTCGAGCAGCGCGTGCGCGCGCTCGGCGAGTCGCTTACCGGCGCAAACGCAACCGATCGCGCCGAGCTCGCGTTGCTGTATGTCTCTCGTCTGCTCTTTCTGTCGTTTCTCGAAACCAAGGGATGGCTGGGCGGCGATCATGCTTTCCTGTCCCACCACTTCGACGCGTGCATGGCGGACGGCGGTGGGTTTCATCGCAAGGTTCTGCTTCCGCTCTTCTTCGGTACGCTCAATACACCATTCCGCCATCGTGCCGCGCTCGCGCGTCGATTCGGGGCCATCCCATTCCTCAACGGCGGGCTGTTCACAAAGAGTGCGCTGGAGCGACGATACGCTCATCACCGCTTTCCCGACCTCGCGTTTGGAGCGCTCTTCGGTGAGTTGCTCGGCGCGTATCGGTTCACGGCGCGAGAAGGGCGTGACGATTGGTCGGAAACGGCCATCGATCCCGAGATGCTCGGCCGTGCGTTCGAATCGTTGATGGCGGCGCGCGAGCGCCAGTTGAGCGGCGCGTTCTACACACCGCAGGCGCTTGTGTCACATGTGTCCGATCGGGCGCTCATTGTCGCGCTCAGCAATGACATGATGAATGAAGATCAGGTTCGAGCGGCACTCGGCGGCGAGGCACTCGTGCCGCGCGCGGCCGAGGAGCTGCGGTCACGCTTGCGCGAATTCACGCTGCTGGATCCCGCATGCGGTTCAGGTGCATTTCTGGTGCACGCGCTCGAGCGACTCGCCGATCTGCATCGCGCCGCCGGAGACATGCGAAGCATTGCGTCCATTCGGCGTGACGTCCTCGCCCGATCAATTCATGGAGTGGACATCAACCCTACTGCGGTCTGGCTTTGCGAGCTGCGTCTCTGGCTGTCCGTTGTAATCGAGAGTGACGAGACGCGCATGGCCGCCGTGCCGCCGCTGCCAAACCTCGACTGCAATGTTCGCGTCGGCGACACTCTCTCCGGCGAGGCGTTCACCGAGCCCCCATCGCTTGTTGGTCCGTCGTTGGCGCTCGCGCGCCTGCGCGACCGCTATGTGCGTGCTGCGGGTCCCGCGAAGGCGCCGCTTCGGAAGGCTCTCGCGCGCGAGGAACGTCGGCGCGCTTTGGACGCCATCGACCGACAGCTCGAGGCACTTGTTGCTCGGCGCCGAGAGAGGCTGTTCTCTCACAAGATGGCCGATCTGTTCGGCGACAATCGGCCACCGGGCGCACACGAACGCGCCGAGATGCGAGGAGAGCGACTGCGTGCTGCAGCGTTGCGTCGCGAGCGACGACGTATTGCGGACGGCGGCGCGCTGCCGTTTTCCTTCCCGTCGCACTTCGGTGCGGCGCACAGTCGCGGCGGATTCGATCTCGTCATCGGCAATCCACCGTGGGTTCGCATACACAACATTCCACCAGCAGCGCGTGGCGCTCTTCGCGCACGGTACATCGTGTATCGCGACGCCGCGTGGGAGTTCGGCGCACTCGGCGCGCGCGCGACGCGGGGTTTTTCGGCGCAAGTTGATCTCGCTGCGCTGTTCGTCGAACGAAGTGTTGGTCTCGCCTCGACACGCGGATGCGTCGCGCTGCTGCTGCCTGCGAAATTGTGGCGGTCGCTCGCGGGCGGTGGAGTCAGAAAGCTCTTGTCGACGCGTACGCAGCTGCGGTTCATCGAAGACTGGTCCGAGGCGCCATCGTCGTTCGACGCCGCGGTGTATCCGTCAGTGATGA
>JBDUCR010000083.1:0-8190 GCA_040003345.1 bacterium | reverse complement strand
TGCGACACTGTCATCCCGCAGGAGCGAAGCGAGTGTCGGGATCTACCTTCGTGGCGATAGTACTTTGCATTGGTGCGGCACACAGTAGATCCCGACACTCGCTCGCGTTGCTCGCTCCTGCGGGATGACAGTCTACGCCTTTCAATCGCGACGGGCACCGCCATGCGAAAGTGGATTACCGAGCTCGACTCTTTACTCGGAGAAATTGATCGCAACGTTCGGGGCGCAGTTCGCGCCGTGCGCTCGACGTTCGACGATGGGCCGTTCCAGGTGCTCGCCTATCGCGGCTACGGCAACGCGCACTCGGCGTTCATTCACGGCCGCGCGCAAGAGAATCGCGGCGTCGAGCCGAGCGGCGATTCGGATTCCACGCTCAGGAATCTGCTCAATACGTACCGTCGCGCCGACAGCCATCCACTGCCATTCGCGCAGCTCGTCGTCGAGTACGAGAACGCCACCTGCGCGTTCAAGGCAGACGACGAAGGCTTCTTCAGCGGACGCGTCGATCTTCCCGCACCTCTGGAGAACGGATCCGAATGGCGTTCGTATCGCGTCGATCTCATGGAGCCGGCGCGGCCAGGTGTCGATCGCGCGCGGGTCACCGGCGACGTTCTCGTTCCTGCCGCATCGGCGCGATTCGGCGTCATCAGCGACATCGATGACACGGTCATTCAGTCGCGCGTCTCGAACTTTCTTCAGGCGGCACGCACGGTGATGCTCGGCAACGCGCGCACTCGATTGCCGTTTCCGGGCGTGGCCGGCTTCTACGAGGCGCTGCGCAACGGGGTGAGCGGCGACGAGAAGAATCCCATCTTCTATGTCTCGAGCAGTCCGTGGAACCTCTACGACGTCATCGCCGAGTTCATGGAGCTGCAGAAGATTCCGCGCGGTCCGATTCTGCTGCGCGACTGGGACATCGGCTTCGGCGCACTGTCGTCAACGCGCCACTTCGATCACAAGGGCATCGCCATTCGCAACATCATGCGAACGTATCCCGAGCTGTCCTTCATTCTCATCGGCGATTCGAGTCAGCACGATCCCGAGATCTACAGACAGATCGTGAGCGAATTTCCGAATCGCGTGAAGGCGATCTACATTCGCGATGTGTCGCGCAACGCGGAGCGCTCGTCGTCAATCAGGACGCTCGCCGACGAGCTGCTGGCCGCACACTCGACGCTCGTGCTCTCCGAAGACACACTCGGCGCAGCGACGCACGCGGCGGAGCAGGGATGGATCAGTCGAGACACGCTCTCGAATGTGCGCGATGAGAAGCGCGCCGACGCTGGTCAGGACGACAGCAAGGTCGCTACACCGGATGGTGGAGATTCAGGCACTGGCGACGCGCCGACGGTGATCGTCAACCCGTGATCACCGTTGGCACCGACGCGCCGACGGCTTCCCACACGGCTTCCACACCCTTCGTGCGAATGAGCTCGCGCGCCATGTCCGACGGACTCGGCTTGCACTTGCCCCATTGAAAATGCGGGCGATCGGGACTCTTCCAGTCGCCGCCCCATTTGCAGCCGTGACGCGCAAATACTTCGGCGACCTTCGCGAACCATTCGTTCGGGACGTCCCACTCCTTCGTCTTGTGAATGACGTCGACGGCTAAACCGTAGCCGTGCCAGCTGAACAGATTCGTCGATGCGTTGGTCACGGGCGTGGTTGGCGGCTTCACCGTGCGGCCGCGAGAGAAATAGACCGCGGCGAGCTCGTTCGAGCGATACGTCTCATACACGAACGCATCGAGTGCATTCGTCGTGTCGTTGCACTCGGCGATTGCGCTCTCGACAGCGTCGCGAAAGAATGGTGCGAGGTACTCGAGCTTGTTCGTCGGTTTCGCGAGTGTGTATGACGACAGCGGAAGTCCGGCGCTCATAGAAGTCCCTCGTCAGGCGCGCCGCTTGCCCACTCGTTCGATGCGCCTGCTGGCGTTGTGACGGTGATTGATGGAGGCGATGGGGGCGATGAAGGCGTCGCAGGTGTCGGCTCCGGCGACGCGGTTGCGGTCGGCAGCGCAGGCGCGTCGGGCGGTGGCTCGCTACTCACTGTCTTGCCCTTCGACGTCGTCTTGTCTTCCGACGCTTCTTCACCGCTCTTCTCATGCGGCTTCACCGTCGAGCGGATCACCATCATCTTGTTGAGCGCGTCGAACCAGAACGGCGCGCCGAGTGTGACGGCGAATGCCGTGATGAGGATGCCGCCGAAGAGGCGCACCCAGTCTGCCGCCGAGTGTGGCGTGGTGTAGTTCTCGAGACCGATGGGGAGATCGAGCGAGTTGAGCTCGCTCTGCACCTGTCGGGTGTCGGCAAGCCTGAAGGTCGTATCGGTGAGGCGCCGCAGATACGTCGTGTCGTGAACGATCGCGCCCGCGCGCGTCACGAGCGACTCACGCAGCGCCTTGTTGCGCGCGAGATGATTCGTGATGGTGATCGCGTTGACGTTGAGTCCCGCCGCGAGCACGACGCCAATGATGAAGAGCCAGAAGTGCGTGTATCGCTTGTAGACGCCTGACACGCGGTCCATCCCGCTGTCGAACCAGTTCTGCAGGTTCTTGCGCACGACGTCGAGGTCATTGCCAGCGTGATCCATCGCGGTCAGCACGGCGCGAATGAGCTGCGGACTCTTGAGCCGTCCCACGTTCGCGCGCAGTGCGGCGACCGATGGGGTCACCTCCTGCATGATCGCGTATTCGCTTTTCACCGGGCCACGAATGGCGAGATCGATGAGAGCATCGGCAAAGTTGCGCGCCGGTACGTACGACGGAAGCGATCGGCCAAGGAAGCGCCGGTCTTTCGGATCGTAGTCGCCCTTGAAGAGCGAAAAGATCAGCGGATGCTCGTAGAAGGCGCGTGTGATCCCCGTTCCATCGGGATCATCGAGGAGCTGCTTGATGCCGCGCTCCAGGTGCACCGCACGCGCCTTGACGACTGACTCGATGGCCTCGCGAATGGCGGTCGCGAGAAAGCTCATCATGAGAAAGACGAGCGCGACCCCAATGGCGACGTCAAGAATTTCGGACCCAAACATCGGCAAACTCCTCCGCTCGATCGACTGTCAGCGGGCGAATATTGCCGGGACTGGCGCTAAGTCAAGCGGGGCAGCCAGTCACACGTTGCGGAACGCACAACGATTTCGCGTTGCCCAGTTGGCGAGATCCTGCAGCGTATCCGCGTCGCCGAGTGCGTAGGAGCGACGAGCGCCGACGTCGCCGGGATCGTTGGTGGAGGCGATGGAGAATGCGCTGATCGGAACGCGCCAATGCTGCCAGCGTGAATAGTGCACGTCGTCGATCAACCAGCTGCCGACGTCGCCCTGACGTTGCGACGGATCGAGCGGCGCACTTCCTGGCGATGACTTGGGAAAGAGCGGGATCGCTGTGCAGGTGCCTGCATTGCTGTTCACGGCAACGACGAGAAAGTCACGTTCGTCCGTCACGGCGCGGTCTTCGGTGTCCGTGGTGGCGGCGTTCGTTTCGCTTCCACCGGTGGAGCGAAGCAGCTGCGTGTCGATGCGCGCGACCACGCCGGGAACGATTTCAGGCAGTGCGAGATGTGTCATGAGCGTTCGAGCGATTGAAGGACGATGAACGTAAGTGTAGTGAGAACCGCAGCGATTGCGCACGTTCGTTCAGGCTCGACCTCCAATTACGCACCGATGACGCCGCCTTGCACTCGACTTCTGACGTTAGCTGTGGTCACCATGCTGCTCGCGAGCTCGTCCGCTTGCGCGCCCAGCGCGACACGGGGCTCCGCCACCAGCTCGACCCCCAAGGTCGGCCCGCCCTCAGGATCCGTGATCGTCGTCGGTGGCGGCTCCGTTGGGCCAGAGATCGTCGCCAGATTCATCGAGCTGGCTGGCGGGCCAGACGCACTCATCATCGACGTGCCGACCGCCGGTGGCGATTCAACGTACGCCGCCAACTGGCGCGGGACGAACTTTCTCAAAGCGGGCGGCGCCCGCAACGTGCGTGTTCTGCACACCACGGATAAGAAAGTAGCAGATAGCGACCAATTCGCCAAGCTGCTCGCGCATGCCGGTGGTGTCTGGTTCGAGGGAGGGCGACAATGGCATCTCGTCGACAGCTATGCCGGCACGAAGACAGAGCACGGCTTCCACGATGTGCTCGCGCGCGGAGGCGTCGTGGGCGGATCATCGGCGGGAGCATCGATCCTCTCGAGCTACATGCTGCGAGGCGCGCGCAGTGGCAACGAGATCGTGATGGCGCCGGGCTACGAAGAAGGCTTCGGTTTCCTGCGTGGCGTCGCGATCGACCAGCACGTCATCGCGCGCGAGCGGCTCGCTGACCTCGCCGACTCACTCATGCCGCGACGCCCCGATCTGCTCGGCATCTCCGAAGACGAAGGCACCGCATGGGTCATTCGTGGTGACGTCGCCGAGATAGTTGGTCGCAACAAGGCGTTCGTGTACGGTGGCAAGGATGCGACGGACGCACGAAAGCCCTTTCTCACGCTCTATCCTGGCGATCGCTACGACATGAGCGCACGTCGCGTCGTTCATCGTGCGACCGACGACTCGCCGGTGAGTCGCGCCTTCGTCGATTCGCTCTTCGCGGGCGTGAGCGGAAAGGCGACGGTGCTCGTCGCGCAGGGCGGCAAGGTCTTCATCGACCAGGCGTACGGCATCCCGGACAACGCGCGCTACATGCCGGCAACCACCGTTCCGAATTTCATACTCGGTGCATTGAGCGCGCCGATCGAAGCGCTCGTCACGCAGCTTGCGCCACCGACAGACAAGCAGGGCTACGCGCAGCGCATCAACCGCTTCATCGGTACGCCGGTGGGGTGGCACAAGACGGTGGCCGACAGCAACAGGATGGTCTCATCCAACGTGGACGAGCTGTACCGGCTCGCGCTTGGTCTCGAGAATAACAGGACATTCGCCAGCGATACGAGTCAGGCGGGTACGAAAACCGATTACTCGATGGGTTGGAGCGCAGACACATTTCGCGGAGTGGCGCGGCTGAGCGCGTACGGCGCTCCAAACGGAAAGCGGAATGCGTTCGTGCGCATTCCCGAGCGCAGGGCGACGATCATCATCCTCACGGATCGCGACGATGCGGACGCGCGCGGAATCGCCGATCGGATTGCGGAGCGTCTGGTGTCGTCGTCTCACTGACGTTGCAGCTCAACACGACTACTACGGAAGCGAATCGAGCACGCGTCGCTGACTTCCAGGATCAACGGCGAACGCAACCGCCTCACCCTTTCGCGCGATTGCGCCACGCACCGTGGCGAGCGCCGTGTAGTAGTCGATATACGGAAAGCCCGACGTAGCGCCACGCGCGAACTCGTACTGCTCCACTGCCGTCTTCCACGCAGGAACGACTCCGGCAACTTTCACGAAGACGTACGGAGAGAATCCCGTCGCGTCTTCCCAGTTGTCGGCGTACCAGACGGCACGCACGCCGCGATGCGCGAGATGCGCTGTGACGACGCCCGCAAGCGATGCAAGCAACACGGCGTCCTGCACAACCGCGCTCGTCGTCGAATGATCCTTGTGAATGCTCTCGTGCCAGTGCGTGAACACGAGCGTCGGCTTTACCTGTCGAATGACGTCGGCAACATAGCGCCGCGTCGCGTCATCGTTTGGCAGCTCACCATCGTGATACGGCCCGAAGATCACCTCGGCACCGAGTGACTGCGCGACTGCCAGTGCCTCGCGCTTCTTCTGCGCGCCGTATTCGGCGGGCGAGAGCTTTGGGTTCCCGCCTTCGCCGAGCGTAAGGTGCAAAAGGACGACGCGATCGCCACGCTGATGCGCGGCGAGAAGCACGGCGCCCGTTGTAAGCTCCATGTCGCCGGCATGTGCGCCGATGGCGAGGATCGTGCGCGGTGGAGGAACCTGTGCATGCACTGGCGGCATGAGCGCAGTGGCAAGCCCGATGGCAATGATCACGGCTTTCATTGCCGAAATGTGCACAGAAGATCATTGGCCCGACACTCGCTCGCGCGGCTCATTCCTTAGAGGTGACGTTCCGGACGACGTAGCTCCCGGCTCGGGCCGGAGCAGGCACCAAGCTCCAGCCAGGCTTGAGTGTGAGCACCCAGCCATCACCGCGCACCACGCGATCGTCCGCCGTGGGAGCGCGTGATGGCGCACCAACCTGCACGCGAGCCATGTCGTTCGACACGAGTGCTCCACCCGCAGTCACGTCGAGCGATCCCCACTCAGCACTGAAGCTCCCCGTTGGATAGACGGTGTTCATCATGTCGAAACCGATAAGCGTTAGCGGATCGAAGTTGCGGTCGAGATCGGATTGCATGAGTGTGAGCACCGGGCCAGCGACAAGACGCGCCTTGTAGGCGGCCATTGCTCCCCGTCGCAGCGAGTCGCGTGCGTCCTCCTCCCGGTCGAGCGCGGCGACGTCGTATCGTTGTGCGCGCCTCTCCGCATCGCGCGCGAGATCCTTCGGAATGTCGAGATGCATGTGCCGGGCAAGAATGCGCGCTGGATCCGGTGTTGCGCGCAACTCCGCGCGCCAGCCTGCTGCGAACCGATCGAGCAGCAGGCCAAGGGCAGGTCCCGTTGCGTAGGCGAACGATCTGACGTACGCCGGATTCGACTGAAACTCGCGCACGCGGCGCGCGACGCGCGCTGACGTCTCACCCGTCAACGTCATTGCCAGACGGTCGCCCGTATACGCTGGGAGTCCCTCCTGCATCTCGAGCGCGGGCTCGAGTGAGTCGGCGAGCGGATAGAGCATGCGGCGTCGCGCGCGAAAGAGCAGTGCATCTTCGGTGTGTGAGCGCGCACGCTGTTCGTCGGACACGAGCGCATCGAGCGCCGCGGCGAGCGCGCGAAGCTCCAGCCGGAACCAGCGACGCCCGTCGCGTTGGTCGAGCTGATTGTTCGGCGGATCGGTGCCGAGGAGGCCGAGCGCTGCCTGTTCCCGATGAAAGACTTCGTGCATCACGAGCGCGATACGTTCGAAGCGATCGCGTGGAAGTGGAAGCATGATCATCGCCCACGGCCGATCACCCCACGTGAAGGACATGTTCGCGAATCCGACGCCTGGAGGCGCGCCCGTGATGAATGCGTCAGCGTACGGAAGAAATGGTCGTGATCTCACAGTGTCGTTGGCGAGCGCCAACCGCGTCTTCCGATCGACGAGCGCGATCGGCCCGCACATCGAGTGCGCCCAGAGTCGTCCAGCATCCTGGGTGCACGCGTTGCGCGCCTCACGCAGCGCGGTGAGCGCCGTGGCAGTATCCATAGCCTGGCCACGAACCAGGCTCGGTGACGCAATGCCGCACGTCAGCAGAACCACACGGATCATGAGTCGAATTCGTCGAAGCATGGCAGTCCTCTCAAAGTACGATGGTTGTCGTATATTGACAGTACGACGGTTATCGTACATCGTCAAGCTCCTTCATCTCCGCACCTATCGATGGCCTCAGCCCCAACCCTGCCCACTGCCGCCGAGCTCGAGATCCTTCGCGTGCTGTGGGCAAAGGGACCCAGCTCCGTGCGCGACGTGCACGACCTCATTGGCGGCGGGACCAGCTACACCACCACGCTCAAGCTGCTCCAGATGATGCACGCGAAGCGTCTCGTGAAGCGGGACGACGCGCGACGACAACACATCTACGAAGCGCTCGTCGACGAGCATCGCACGCTCGACGGGCTCGTCACCCGATTCGTCGATCACATTTTCGAAGGGTCGGCCGGCGCACTCGCACTGCGTGCACTTGGTGACGGCTCTGCCTCTCGCGCCGAGCTCGCGGAGCTCAAGCGCCTCATTCGCCAGCTCGAGCGCAACGGTAGCGGGCCGTGAGCCTCACAGCGTACGTCTCGGCGCTCCTGCTGTGGTCCGCATTGCATCTCGTGTGGCAGGGCGCGCTCGTCGTCGCTGCATTCTCATGGTGGCAGCGCACGATGCGACCGTCGCCGAGCATGCGATATCGAGCTGCCGTCTCGTGTGTCGTTGTGCTGGCAGCGGCGTTCATCATCAACGGCATGACAACCCACTTCGCACTGCTCGAGAATGCGCGACTCGGCGCCGACGGCGCGGTGCTCGCAGAGACAGTCGGAGCGCTGCGTCCAATCACGACGATGTTCGATCGATCGTTCGACGGCATTGCGATCCTGGCACTCGTGTGGAGCGTCGGAGTCGTTGCGAACATGCTCCGGCTGGCGCTCGGTGTCTGGCATTGTGCGCGATTGCAC
>JBDUCR010000490.1:0-8251 GCA_040003345.1 bacterium | reverse complement strand
TCACACGACCGCCGCGGATGAGCACGATGGAGTGCTCCTGGAGGTTGTGTCCTTCACCGGGGATGTAGGCGGTGACTTCGAAGCCGTTGGTGAGGCGGACACGCGCAACCTTGCGGAGGGCGGAGTTCGGCTTCTTGGGGGTGGTGGTGTAGACGCGCGTGCAGACGCCCCGCTTCTGGGGGTTGGCCTTCAGCGCCGGCGCCTTTTCCTTCTTGGCGAGGTCGCGGCGGGACTGCCGGACCAGCTGGTTAATCGTCGGCATTCAACCTGATGGTGTTCGTCGATCTGCTTCATACGTGGATCGCCTCGACTGAGGCGGCACGGAACAGACTCGCAAGCTAAGCCCAGTCGCGGGGTCAGGTCAAGCGCTGCCAGTCCCCGTGTGCAGCCACTCCCCGAGCGGACCGCCGTCCCTCGCACGGGGCGGCGGAACGCGTAAGTATGCGAGTCAGCCTATCGGTTGTACGAAACGCTGAGCGCGAGCCCAGTTGTCGCCGAGGTCGATGTTGCGTCGCCGCGGAGGGTGACCGTGAGTACATGTCCACCGATCATGGGAAAGCCGGTGAACGTGGTTAAGCCACCGTTGTTGAAGCCGATGGCGATGTCATAGGTACCGGGCGCCGCCGTCACAATGGGACTCGCTGACTTGTACGCCAGGCCGGAAGCGACTGAAATGGGCGTCGTCGCCCCCGGTAATGCTATCGCCACAGAGATCGCCGGCGCGTTCGGACTCGCGTTGATGATCCTGAGATACGCCTTCGTGTAGTCGAAGGTGGTTGGCAACGCGTCCTCCACGAGAAAGGCATCGGAGCTCTTGGTGCTCGCGTTGTAAATGCCGCTCACGTAGTAGGAGTAATACTTGCCATCGGCGAGGCTCGCATCGACGGACGCGACGGCGAGCCCGTTGTCCGTGAGCGCGGCCAGGCGTCCGGTCAGCTTGTACTGGCCCGGCGTCACCATCGAGTAGTTGCCCGCGTTCGCGGAAACACCGTATGCGACGCCCGTCGTCGACTCGATGCCCGTGCTCGTACACGCCGCGGCCGTGGGCGGCGTGCAGTTCGCGGTGCTGATCGCCGTGAGCTTCTGCTCGTTGGCGTAGAAGTTCACGCCGGGAACGTTGACGCCATAGTTCTGGAAGCGGATGAACGCTCCAGAGGCCGGCGCCGCTATGCTCTGCACCGCGTTCTTCTCGCACGCCGCAATGGCCGTGACACAGAGAATCGCCGCGAGCGCTCGAATGCTGGTCATGGGAGGCATCTTCATGGTTGAGTGATCCAGAGCGGCTTCGTGTGATAATCCAGCGCGATTCCGCCAATGGCAGTAAGGCCGGGAATGTTCCACACGTATTCCGAGTTGTATCGCGGACGAATGCGCTGCACGATTTTATTCGAATTGTCCGGATACAGGTTCACTGGCGGGGCGAAATTGGGGAACACCTGCTTGCCACTCGCCGGGTCCATATCCGTGTAGTGGTAGCGGCGAAGATCCATCCACATCTCGTTATGGCCCCACCCAAACTGCGCGATGTATTTCTGCGACATGATGTGCGTGAGCGTGATCCCAGTTAGCGGAACAATGTTCGGATCGGCGAGGAACGCCGTCTTCTCCGCCGCACTGATCGGCGCTGGAGTTTGGCCGTCCTCGGCATTGCGCGCATTCACAAAATCCAGATGCGCGGCGATGCCGTTCTTGTAGGCCACGAGCGCAGTGGCTTTGTCGCCGCTCCGGTACGCTGCTTCCGCTTTGATGAACTGGAGCTGTGCGTACGTGGCGATCGGGAACTTTACCTTGTCCGAAAACAGGTATCGGCCTGGAAGACCGGCGCCGGCGCCACTGGGATAGCCCCAGAAATCGTTCGGTTGCTGCGGTGCGGCGAGCGCACCGAAACCAACCGTATTGATGTCGAGCCCGCGATACACGCCGTCGGGAGCGGCGGCGAGCATGCGCGACATGCGCGGATCCACCGTACCACCGAATACCGTACCGTCCATCAGTCCCACCACGAAGCGAGTCTGACGGTACGAGTTGAAATTCCCGCGCGTGGCCCCGAGAAAATTTCGATCGGCGTTGTCGGGGCTCGCACCGGGATAGGGCATGAGCGCGTCGTCGGCATTGGCCGCGAACGAGTTGTCGACATTGGCGATGACGTCCGCCGGTTTGTAAGACGCCTTGTTGGAATAGTGGTTCTGATTGATCGCGAGGAGCGCGTAAGCCAGCTTGAGCCACTTGGTGCGGTCACCATTGTAGATGTGATCACCCTTGGCGAGATAGGCGACATCGACCGCCCCATCCGTACGCTGAAGATTCTTGATCGCCTCACCGAGAAGGCGTTGCACTTCAGTGTACGCGAACTCCTGCGTGTCGTAATTGAAGCTGAATGAGGTGCCCTGATTGAATGCTTCCTTGATGACGATTTCTCCATGCAGATCGGTCAGCACCTGCCAGCCCCACGCCTTGAGAACGTAGCCGACGCCAAGCAGATCCCACCGCTGCTCCGCTTCGGCCTTCGTCATCATGTCGATGAGGTTCTGCCCGAACGACCAATACACATCGCGCCACTGCTCGGCGCCGTTGTCGCTGCCAGGGTCGTAACCCATACGATCCCACGTACCCAAAACGGTGCTGACCAACGTCCACTCCTGCGTATACCGTCCGACATAGCGCGCGTCGTACTGTGGCGCCGTCGCCATCCAGTGGAGCAGCGGTGGGAGATACAGGTTGGCTGATACCGATTGCGGAGCGTTCGGGTTTGTGTTGACGTCGACGAAGTCCTTGACGTTGCACGCTCCGAGGAAGCTGAGGGTGCACACGAGCAGCGCGATGCGTCGCGTTTTCGCTGCTATCGGGGATTGCATGGTTGGCCGGGAGGCTTCACGGCGTCTAAGAAATGGCGTCATGGTCAGAAGCTCGTCCGAATGCCGAAGTTGAGGCCACGCGGGACCGGGAAGTTGCCGTAGTCAATGCCAACACCTCCGGAGCCACCGACCGAAGCCGACGTGCCATTCGAGATCGGATCGAGGCCCGTGTAGTTGGTGAAGAGGAACAAGTCAGTACCAGTCACGAACACGCTTGAATTGTGACCGAACCGCTCTGGTATCTGCATCCGCACGGTCACGTCGCGGAGTCGGACCCAGTTGATATTTTTCTCGATGAAGAGCTCCTCGCTCATGTTCGTGTAGTACGAGGGCTGATTCGACGGAATCACGACAATCGTATTGATCGTAGGATTGGCCGAGTTCTCGCGGCCATCGCGGATCACGCCCTTGATGACGCGCGGCGTCTCGCGATCGAGCGTACTTGGTGCCAGTCCACGCGTCGTCAGGAAGTGCTCGGTGGCGTTGAACACGTCGCCGCCACGTCGGAAGTCGAGCAGTCCGTCGAGCGAGAAGCGGCCCATCGTGAACGTGTTGCTCAGGCCCATCGTCCATCTGGGCTGCCGATCGTAGCCGCCATCGATGAACGTGGAGCTTCGGAGCGGCAGTCCGGTCGTCGGATCGATGAGGACCGCTCCGTCCTTGTTGCGCTGATAGAAGAATCCCGTGAGGGACATCGTCGATAAGCCTGGCGCGGTACCGTTGCGGACATTGCCATAGAGCCAGGTGTCCGAGACGTACGCCTCTGGAAGGTTGTTCGGCAGTGCGAGCGTCTTGCCGCGCGAGCTCGCGAAGTTCGCCACGACGTCCCACGAGAGCCGAGACCGGATAGGCGTGGCACGAACCGTAAGCTCGAGCCCCTGATTGCGCGTCTCTGCGCCGTTCAGATTGAAGAGCACGAAGCCGGTGGCGTAGCTGCCACGAAGGTTCTGGACAATCTGATCCTTCGTCTGCTTGCGATAGACGGTCGCATCGACGCCCAAGCGGTCGTCCAGAAAGCTGGTTTCGAATCCGACTTCATACGACCGCGCAAACTCGGGACGAAGATTGACGTTCGGACCGGTGAAGCCATACCCGTAACCGGTGAACGACGTGGTCTTGCCTTCGAGTGATGCGCGATCGGAATACGGATCTGCGTCACGTCCGACTTCAGCATACCCTGCGCGAAGCTTGGCGCTCGTCATGAATCGGCGCAGTGACGGCACGGCATCGGTGAGGATCAGGCTCGTGTTGACGCCGGGATAGAAAAAGCGATTGGCCACTCGTGGAATCGTCGACGTCCAATCGTTCCGTCCTGTCACCGTCAGGTAGAGATAGTTGCGCCAATCGAACGTCGCTGAGCCGAAGTAGCTGAACAGTCGCCGCTGAGCGACCACCTGCCGACTGGACTTCAACTGCGCGTTGTTGACCGAGACGAAGTTCGGATCGAGAAAATTCACGCCGTACAAACCGTCAACCGTGGATTTCTTGTCCTGGACCGCGTTGCCGAGCGTGCCGTACACCGACAGCGAGCTGGTAAGAGTGTGTGGCTTGATGTTCAGCAGCGTCTGCGAATTGATGATTCGCGTGACGTCATCTGCCTGGTCGATGATGCCCGAGTTGGAGAATCCGAGCGCACTCTCCGGGTGACGGAGAACGAGGTTCTGATCTGTATACGCGTCGATGCTGAGCCGGCTGCCAAATTCGGCCCACGACCATTTGGTAAGCGTCAGCGCGCCGTTCGCATAGATGCGGTTGTTCTTCTCGTTGAACGGATTCTTGTTGATGTTGAAGTACGGATTGTCGACCTCGGAGCCCGCGGTGAGGTTCGTGACGCGACGCCGGACACCCGCCGCGGAGAGATAGTCCTGGGCATTGTCCGTCTGCGGCCAGAGCACGAGTCCGATGAAGGGACCGCCGTCGCCCTTGTACACCTTGTCCGTGTTGGAGTAGCTGTACTGCATCGACAGATCTGACTTCAGCCAGGACGTTACCTGAGCGCCGGATGAACCGGTGAGGTTGATGCGGTCATAACCGGAGCTCGGCACCACTCCCTTCTGTTTCGTGAGGGCCGTCGCTACGCGGTAGTTGATGCGGCCGTCCTGCGTGGCACCGCTGAAGTCGAGGTTGTGCTTCTGCGTGGCGCCGGTGCGAAAGAAGCCGTTGATGTTGTCGTAGAAGGTGGTGCCGGAGGCGTACGGGCTGCCGAAGTAGCTGAAGGAGCCGAGCGTAGTTCCTGCAAACGTTGTAGGTCCGAAGGTCCGCTGGAGCTCGGGTTGCGCGCGTACGTTTTCAAGTCGGAACGAATTGGAGTAGGTGAGGCCGCTCGTTCCTGGCTTGCCGCGTTTCGTTGTGATGATGATCGCGCCGTTCGCGGCATCGATGCCGTAGAGCGCGGCAGCCTCCGGACCCTTCAATACCACCAGGCTCTCGATGTCTTCCGGGTTGATGTCCTGCGAGCGACTCGTGAAGTCGACCGAGCGATTGGCGAAGTCAGTCGCCGACCCTGGCGCGCCTGACGCCAACACGTTCGACGTCATCGTCTTGTTGTCGACGGGAAGCCCGTCGATGATCATGAGCGGCTGATTGCTGCTCGAGATCGAGCTGATACCGCGAATGGTGATCGAGGACGATGAGCCAGGCAATCCTGTCGTGGTCGTGACGTCCACACCTGCCACGCGACCTTGAAGCGCATTGACGAAATTCTCGCGCTGTGTCTGCGCGATGTCTGCGCCCTGCACTTGCTGCTGGGACGTACCGATGGCCCGCTGCTGCGTTGTCTGGCCCAGTGCCGTGACGACAACGGCATCGAGCGACGTTGGCGTTCGACGAAGCTGCACGTTGATCACGTTGTCAGCGCCAATCGTTCGCTCGACGGGAACAGTGCCGATGTAGCGATACTGCAGCACCTGACCGGTGTTCGCGCGGATGGAATAATTTCCCGTGCTTCCACTCACGGTCCCTGTTGTCGTGCCTCTGACGATGACAGACACACCAGTCAGCGGTGCGCCCTGCTCGTCAGTGATCTTGCCGGTGACCGTCACCTGTTGTGCAAATGCGTGAGTGGCAACAAAGAATAGCCCCATCAACACCATGAGTATTCTTGTTTTCATATCTGCGTGTACCGGGCTTTGGGTGGCGCTGCGTTGTGCTCCTGCTGCTCGCTCGTACGGACTGACGTTGTCGAAGGCATTGCGCCCTCGTTTTTGAAATGGAGTTGTAGACGTCGTGCGTGATGAAACCGATCGGCGCGTTGCGCCTGGACGTGCGTGACGCTGCTCGTTCGCGGGTCCACTCGTAACTGTCGAGGGAATTCTCGGGATGGAACTATCCCTATGTCACTGGAGTGATCATGGTGCGATGACTCCTGATTCGCGCACGGCTCGGACGGGAGGGAACGAAGTTGCGTAAAAGTCTTGTCACGAGTGCGACTATCCTATCGTGACGTATGTATTCCAGCAACCCTAATCTTCAAGTCATCTAAACACCAACGTACTTCCGTCGGTATCTGATCCCCACGACATCGGAAGTGCATCACGTTTCCGCACCGCGTCAGCAAAAGTACCGAGCAGATGTGCGACGCTGTTCGCGTAGTAGCTGATGAGCGGACGACCACGCGGCAACACCACATACCCCGATCCCACGCGCGACAACACGCGACGCATGCGAAGCATCCTCCACGCGCGCGCCATGATTTCCTCGGCGCCGTTGTCACCGCTCAACACGCGTGCGTTGAGCTCGTGCAGTGCGGCACGCATCTCATCGATGCGCGCGAGAAGATCCGAACGCGCAATGAAC
Source organism: bacterium (assembly GCA_040003345.1). GTDB lineage: Bacteria > Gemmatimonadota > Gemmatimonadetes > Gemmatimonadales > Gemmatimonadaceae > AG11. The sequence goes on along the minus strand of JBDUCR010000490.1, from coordinate 1,601 downwards.
TCCGAGTCGAACGTCTGAATCGCCGCACACACGAGCGGCACGGGCGTCACTGGAATGAGCTGACCGACGTGCACGAGCACTTCATCACAAAGCGCCTGCACCTGACTCAGTCGCTCGGGCTTCTCCAGTGTGAAAAGATCAGCGTGCGCAGCGAACCATGGAGCGAGTGATACGGGCGCACCAACGACGACTGCAGCGCGTCCGTATTTCTTCCAGCGCCTTGATAGTAATCGCACAACATTCCATCCGACATAGCGTGCCACTTCATGGAACTGCGTAACGCGTGAAGGACGTCGGCCGCCGCTCTTCGCATCGAGCTCTCTCAACAGCGAACGATCTTCGAGCACGCGATCGTAATTCACTGCAACGGGCACAACGTGCAACCGCGCCGCGTACTCCGGATCCCGCCCGATGCCGAGCACGTAGTCGAGCAAACCGATCTTTGGCGCGCGCAATTTTCCGTCGCGCGTAAGACCGCCTTCGACGAAAATGCCCTGCGTCACTCCTTCGCGCGTGATGAGCTGCACATAGCGCTCGAGCACCGTGTGATACAACGGCTCGCGATAGCGGCGACGAATGAAGTACGAGCCGAACGCCTTGAACGCGAGCTCGAGTGGAAATGCGCGCGCCCACTCGCCGACGGCATACGAAATCGCGACCTGCCCAGCGAGCGCGTAGCTGACCAGGATGTAGTCCGCATTCGAGCGGTGATTCATCACATACACGAGCACGGCGTCGCGTGGCAGGCGCTCCTTCGCGCGCTCGTCCTCGAAATCGACTGACGTCTTGTAGAAGAGATGGAGTAGCCAGCCAGCGGCGCGATAGCCGATCTGGTAGTACGCGACGACGTTGAAGAACGGCACGATCTCGCGGATGTACTCATCGACGCGACGCCACGCGTCGTGCTGCGGCGTCCCGTTCTCCTCCGCATGACGCAACACCGCCTCGGCGATTACTTCATCGTGCATGAGGCGTTCGCGCACGTGCTTGCGACTCGCGAGCTTGAACCGGTCGATACGCGAGCGTGTCTGGATCGGTGCGCGCGCAACGAGACGTTCGAATGGGCCAGGCATACGAAGAAAACTGGATGACAGGAGGATAGGACGATAGGAGGATAGGAAGCAGAAAGGCACACCAGACCAAGTCCGGTGTGCCTTTCAGATTTTCCTGTCTTCCTACCCTTCCATCATCCTGCTGCTACAGTCCCTTCTGCACTCCCGCTCTCGCGCCGGCCGGGAACTCATCGTCCTCGGCCATGGAGAACACATTCGGCAACGCGTCCGGCAGTGGCGTGAGCTCCTCTGCCGGAACTTCCAGGCCCTCGAGCTCGACGTCCTGGTAGCGATACATACCAGTGCCCGCCGGGATGAGGTGACCGATGATGATGTTCTCCTTGAGTCCAAGGAGATCATCCTTCGCACCGCGAATCGACGCGTCTGTAAGAACGCGCGTGGTCTCCTGGAACGACGCCGCAGAGATGAACGACTGCGTGGTGAGCGACGCCTTCGTGATGCCGAGCAGCAGCGGCTCTGCAGTGGAGGGCGCCTCCTTCCGCTTCTTCATCCGATCGTTCTCGTCGCGGAAGACCTGCTTGTCGACAT
>JBDUCR010000487.1:0-2483 GCA_040003345.1 bacterium | reverse complement strand
TCAACGCGACTCTTTCGCGAAGTACACCGCCACTTTTTTTGCGAACGCCTGCTCCTGGCGCAGGACCGCATTCTCGCGACGCAGCCGGCGCAGTTCCTGCTCGGCGGACTCGCCCGGTCTCGCGGCGCTGTGGCCTTCGGCGCCCGCCTGCTGCTGGTCCCAGAGGCGCAGCTGCTCCGGCCGGACTCCCAGCTCACGGCCGACCTGGGCGAGCGTGATGCCGTGCGCGCGTCGGTCGGGCCACCAGCCGCACCGCTACCGCCTTAAACTCCGCGCTAAACGCGCGTCGCGTCCGCGGTGCTGCTCCCGTCTTGCCTGCTGTCATGAACCACCTCCGCTCTGAAGTTAGAGCGAGTAAGGCGTCCACGAAATCGGGTCAACTTCAGTCCACCGATGATTGCCTCAAAGCAAGATTAAGGACACTGAAAGAACGCCGTTGGAAGCGCACCAGAGGCTGACGTCGTTAGAGACGTTGGCCCGCCCGGAGCGTTCCCTTCAAAAGAGTCAAAGGTGCATCGCTTGATGTTGTCGGGAAACGCATAGAGCGTCACCGACGCGGCGTTCGGCACGTTGTCGAAGTCCAAAGTATTCAAGTCTGCCTGTACCTGCCCGAGATACACCTGACCTCCCGTGGTGTTCGCGTAGACGTTGATCCAGCCACCGTTGAAATTATGGCTGTCGCACGGAGTCAGCGCGTTCGCGTTGCTCGTTAGTACGACCATGGTATCGTGGCTCCATGTTACGCCGTATTGACTATATGTGCCATTTACGAACGGGCAGGTACCGGTAAACTGCGAGCCACTGGTCGTCATACCCTGCACTGTAAAGTGCTGCGAACCATAGTACGTATTGGTGCGCGCGGATGGAGTGATGGGAGATTTCGGCGTTAAGGGTGAATCGACGCTACAGGCCGCAACGGCGACAATTCCTGCGCATAACATTGCCAGTTCCCAGCTTCGGTAGATTCGCATCGTCCGCCCTCTTAGAGAGTTTCCCTGCTCTCGTCCGCTCGCACGCGCCGCGAATGTAAACGAGGGTATGTCAGGGTCGAGTCAAAGGTAGTCCCCTGAACCATTGCCGGACAGGTCGTCATCTCGTTGTGGCGAGCTCTACGAGCGCATCGGGCAGAGGCTCGTTCAGGTCGTAACCTCTCTCCGCCACACGTCGTGTTCAATCATCCATGGCGCGTGTCCACCAAGCAACGACGGTACGCTCGTTGCCAACGCACTACAGCTCCCCGACAGACAGCGCATGTTCATTTCCGATTTTGCAATCCGTCGTCCCATAATTACCGTCGTAACGATGATTGCGCTGGTAGTGTTCGGTATTGCGGCACTCTCGCGCCTCCAGACCGACGAATTCCCCGACATCGACGCGCCAATCGTCTTCATCGGCATCGTCTATCCGGGCGCGTCACCCGATCAGGTCGAGCGCGAAGTCGTTGACCGCATCGAGGATCGGATCGCCGGTATCTCGGGGCTCGATATCCTGCGCTCGACGTCCACCGATGGCTTCGCGCAGATCATCGTGCAGTTCAAGTTCGACAAGCCGACCGATCAGGCGACGCAGGACGTTCGCGACGCGATCTCTGCCGTCCGCGCGCAGCTGCCAACGGAAATCGTCGAGCCCATCATTCAACGTTTCGATCCATCGGCGCAGCCGATCGTTTCACTCGCGCTCACGTCGGTCTCGCTCACGCCGGCGCAGCTGACGCAGATCGCCGACCAGACGATCGGCGGCGACCTTCGCGCAATCGCGGGCGTCGCACAGGTGAACGTTGCCGGCGCGGACAGTGCGACGCTGAACGTCATTCTCGATCCTGCGCGCCTCACAGCGGCGGGAGTTGGCATCGATCAGGTCGTCGGCGCGGTGCGCGCGCAGAACCTCGCGGCGCCGGTGGGCCAGGTGACGAGCGCAGTGAGCGAGCGCGCCATCCGCATCGAAGGACGTCTCGAGCGTCCGGAGGATTTCGCGCAGCTCACGGTCGCCACGCGCAACGGCACATCGATTCGGCTCGGCGACGTCGCCACCGTCGAGGCGGGAGCTGCCGAGCGTCGCTCGGCGGCGTTGTACAATGGGCGCGAGGCGATCGGTCTCGACATCGTGAAGTCGAAAGGCTACAGCACCACGACCGTCAGCGACGGGATCAAGAAGCGGCTGCCGGCGCTGCGAGCGAATCTTCCGCAGGGAACGACCATCGAGATCGTGCGTGATGCGGGAACGCGCGTGCGCAACTCGGTGCGGAACGTTCAGGAAGCGCTCGTGGAAGGCGCGTTGCTCACGGTGCTCGTGGTCTTCCTGTTCCTCAACTCATGGCGCTCCACCGTCATCACCGGTCTTGCATTGCCGGTGTCGGTACTCGCTTCGTTCGTGCCGCTCTGGATCTTCGGCTTTACGCTGAACACGATGTCGCTGCTCGGCCTGAGTCTCGCGATCGGCATCCTGATCGACGACGCGATCGTGGTGCGCGAGAACATCGTGCG
>JBDUCR010000082.1:0-2489 GCA_040003345.1 bacterium | reverse complement strand
CAACAACCCCAACTGGCACGGACACAACTACACGCTCGACGTGTCCGTGCGCGGCACGATCGACGACCGCACGGGCTACGTGTTCGACCTTGGTGCGCTGAAGCAACTCGTCGAAGAAAAGGCCGTCAACAAGATCGATCACAAGAATTTCAATCTCGACGTGGACTTCATGCACGGAGTCAATCCGACGTCAGAGAACATCATCGTCGCCATCTGGCGCGAGCTCGAGCCGGCGATTCAGCCCGCCAAGCTCGTTCGGCTCGTGCTCTGGGAGACGACCAACAACTACGTCGAGTACACCGGTGACTAGAACGGACGGATCACACGCGCACGCAACGGCCGCGGTCGTACTGCCGCTGCACGACCTTGCACCTGTCACGGCGGAATACGCGAGGCTCGTTCGCGAACAACTTGCGCTACTCGGCGAAGACCCCGATCGCGAAGGACTCGTCAAGACACCCGAGCGGGTCGCGAAGGCGATGGGCTTTCTCACGCAGGGCTACGGAATGTCGCTCGCCGACGTCGTCGGTGACGCACTGTTCGAAGAGGAGCACGAGAACATGGTGATGGTGCGCGACATCGAGCTCTACTCGTTGTGCGAACATCACCTGCTGCCCTTCTTCGGTAAGGCGCACGTGGCGTACATCCCCAGCAAGCGCATCGTCGGACTCTCGAAGCTGCCACGCATCGTCGAGATGTTCGCGCGACGCCTGCAGGTGCAGGAGCGTCTCACGGAGCAGGTCGCAAAGGCCATCGAGGAAGTACTCGAGCCACGCGGTGTCGGCGTCGTCATCGAGGCGTTCCACATGTGCATGATGATGCGCGGCGTCGAGAAACAGAATTCTCGCACGATCACCTCGGCGCTGCGCGGCGTGTTTCGCGAAGACGGCAAGACGCGCGACGAGTTCCTCCGCCTCGCGTACGCATCATCTCGATGACCATGGCGGTGACGCCGCCGCTCGAGGGACGCCGAGCGCTCGTGACTGGTGCGTCGCGCGGCATCGGCGCTGCCGTGGCGCGACGTCTTGCTGCCTCGGGCGCGCGCGTCGCGCTGCTGGCGCGCAGCGAGTCGGCTTTACACTCGCTCGCAAGAGAGATCGGTGGCGGTGCGGTGAGCGTCGTGTGCGACGTCAACGACACGGACGCGCTCGCCCGCTCGATCGAACGGCTGTCTGATCTGCTTGGCGCTCCACCTGATGTCGTGGTGAATAACGCCGGTGCCTTCCTCATCGCGCAGGCAGAGAGCACGTCCGTCGTTGAATTCAGCGCGACGCTCGCAGTGAATCTCACGGCGCCGTTCGCGGTGGTGCACGCGCTGCTTCCTGCAATGCGCGCCACGGGAGTGGGACACATCGTCAATATCGGATCGATTGCCGATCGCACGACATTCCCCGGCAACGCCGCGTATGCCGCGAGCAAACACGGGCTTCGCGCGATGCACGAGGTATTGCGCGCCGAGCTTCGCGGTAGTGGCATTCGTACGAGTCTGGTGTCGCCAGGGCCGGTCGACACCGATCTCTGGAATCCAATTGACCCTGACAATCAGCCGGGCTTTACGGCCCGCGCAAACATGCTCTCCGCCGATGCCGTCGCTGACGCTGTGCACTACGTGATCACTGCGCCCGCTGACCTCAACGTCGACGAGATGCGCGTGTCGCGCAGCTGACCGCGCACAGCCGCGACACCTGACACAACTTCACAAATGTTCATCGAGCTCGTAGACGCGCTCCGCTGTCCCGTTGCGCACGAAGAAAGCTGGCTCGTTGCCGCAGCCGACCGAATGGACGCGCGCCATATCGTCGAAGGCACGCTCGGCTGTCCCGTATGCAAGGCGGAATATCCCATTCGGAATGGTGTCGTTGATTTTCGACGACAGCCTGCGATGGAAGCACCGACTGCTGGAGTGGGTGATCCCGAGATTGCGATGCGGCTCGCCGCGCTGCTCAATCTCGCCGACACGCAGGGCTTCGCCGTGCTGCTCGGAGCCTGGGGGACGCATGCGCAGGAGCTCGCATCGATCATCGAGCTTCCACTGGTGCTGATCGATCCACCATCGGACGTCAGCGGTACGCCGGGGATTTCAGTGTTGCGCAGCGATGGCGAGTTACCACTGGCCGTTGGCTCTGCGCGTGCGATGGCGATCGACACCGACGACGCTGCTCGCGTCGCCTCGGCGGTGCGCGCAACCCGAGTGAAGGGGCGAGTCGTGGCGCCAGTGGACGTGGAGGTGCCCGCCGAGGTACAGGAGCTGGCGCGCGACGACGCGATGTGGGTCGGCGAGCGTGCTGCTCTCGCGTCGCCGCTCGTGTCCCTGCACGTGCGACGACGCTAGTGCGCTAACCGATAGCCACGCTGTCACGCTCATTCGCGTACAGCTTGTCGATGGTGTCCTTGTACGTCTTGTCGATCACACGACGCTTTACTTTGAGCGTCGGCGTGAGCTCGCCGCGCTCGATGGAGAAGTCGTGCTCCAGCAGCGCGACCTTCTT
>JBDUCR010000398.1:0-8311 GCA_040003345.1 bacterium | reverse complement strand
GATCGCGGCGCCGAATCGCGAGAATCACCAAGGGAAATCAGAGGCAGACGGCAGCTTCCGGAACAATGCCGAAACGGCCAAGCTCGGACATCCGCTGATGTCACATGTCCGCCGTCCGCTTCTGATTTCCCATCGCCGCCGCCGCTGGCTTGGGCGCGCAGGGCTCAGCGTGGCCGCTGACTTCAGAGATCTGACTTCTGAGATCCGATATCAGGCAACTCGAGTGAACTCACCCGCCTAGATAGACCAACGGCAGAACGACGCTGAATGTGGACCCCTCCCCGACCTTGCTGTCCACCTCGAGATGCCCACCGAGCAACGTCGCCAGACGACGCGAGATGTAGAGCCCGAGACCAGTGCCGCCATGCCGCCTCGTGAGTCCGGTATCGACCTGCGCAAACGGTCGGAACAGTCGCGGCATCTCGTCATCGGCGATTCCGATCCCGGTGTCGCTCACTGCGATCCGCACCGCGGCATTCGTGTGCGTCACCTGAATCTTCACCCGACCCTTGTCGGTGAACTTCAGTGCATTACCAAGCAGATTGACGAGAATCTGTCGTGACTTGTCGATGTCGCTCGTCATGCGCAGCGGAGTTTTCGGCAGTGAGACTTCGACCTTGAGCTTCTTCTGGTCGGCGAGCGGCCGAACGACGGTAAGCGCGGAACGCACGAGATCCGCCAGAAGGAATTCGGTCGAGCGCACCATCTCGCGTCCTTCCTCGAGACTCGTGAACGCGAGAATCTCCTCGATCATCGCCGAGAGGTGCATCGTCACTGACCGCATGCGCTCGAGGATGTCGAGCTGTGGATCGCTCATCGGTCCGATCACCTGATCGCACAGCAGCTCGTTGTAGCCCGCGAGCGCGGTGAGCGGCGTGCGCAGCTCGTGGCTCATCGTCGCCAGGAAGCGTCCCTTGGCTTTGTCGGCACTCTGCGCCTGCATGAGCAGCAGCGATTTGTGCACGGCGAGCGCCGCGTGGTCCGCGAGCATGCGCAGGCGATCGAATTCGCGCGCACGGAAGGGCCGTCCACCGACACCACGAGCGACGGCGAGGACGCCGAGCGTCTCACCATGTGCATGCAGTGGCGCGACGATCACGGGGCCCAGTGCGAGCTCGGGCACCGCGCGCATCAGGGGACGACCCGAATCGCGAAAGTGCATCTCGCTCACGATCACCTGCTCGGACACGGCCTTCTCGAGCAGCGACCCCTGGAGATCGAAGCAGCGTCCCTGTGCGGGAAGCAGATCTCCTGCCGCCGCCACGACTTCGCCGAGGTGATTGACGACGCGAAGCACGGCCGCGCCGCTTGCGCCACACTGACGGATCGCGATGTCGCACAGCGTGCGAAGCACTTCCGCCATGTCGGTGACTTCCGCGAGGCGGCGGGCAATGTCGTGCATCGCGCCACGCTCGTCGTCCGTATCGGCGTGCGCCTCGAGCACCAGGCCATCACCGGCTGCGCGAACGCAGCAGCCGACGCGTCGCAACATGCTGTCGGTCCGACGTCCGCGCAGACACAACTGCAGTGTGCGGGTCTCGCGGTCCTTCAACGTGGCGCGGAGCTCGTCCTGCACGAACGCAGCGTTCTCGTCGAGCAGCGACGCGAACGACATCCCCGCGACAATCGGCGTCTCGAGCCACGTCGTCCATCGCGCGTTCGCATACTCCACGCGGAGATCGCCGGAGAGGATCAGCACACCCGCTTCCAGCGCTTCGAGAAGATGGGCGGCGTCGCGTTCGATCGGCTGAGGCGTCGCGGCCACGCCGCGCGACGGAGTCTCCCGACTGGTTGCGTTGATGCTACTGGGACGCACGCTCACACGCTGTGTTGCTGTTCATCAGTGCAGCGCCGCAGACTGTCGCGGCGGAGAAATCAGTATGTTCGGCGGAACATCCACTCCGCGCGGCTTGCGCGCGCTCTCGAGCAACGCAAGTACGCCCGCACGATTCAGAGATGGAAGGTAGACCACGCCGGCGAGGCCGCACAGGTCGACGGCGACGCTCTCTTCCGGCCGGCGTGTAAGACTCACGGCAAGCACGGGAGCGCCCGCCAGTACGCTCTCCTGCGACCACGTGTCCAGCACCGACGAGTTGAGCAGATCGGCCTCGACGACAATGAGGTGTGGCTCAAAGGCCCGCGCAACGACGAGTCCCTGCGCGACTCCAACGGCCGGTTCACAGACCGCGCCGACGTCGCGGAAGAGTCTGCAGAGATGTTCGCTCAAAAACTGATGACGCCCAATACAAAGCAATCGCATTCCTGAATATACCCCGCATGGTCAACTATGGTTTGACTGTGACTGTGGTCACGGGATTCAACCAAGCTGTTCCAGCGCGTCGTGAAGCACCTCAGCGCTCTCCGGCCTCCCATCACGATCGCGCGACATCGCACGCATCACAAGAGCGCTGACCGCCGGCGGAATATCGGGATGCATGGTGTGCGGTGCAACCGGCGTTTCCTCGAGAACACGCGCAATCAGCGCGATCGGCGACGGTGCGTCGAACGGCAGTTGTCCTGTAATGCATTCGTAGAGCACCACACCAGCGGAGTAGATGTCCGCACGCGCATCGAGCTCGTCGCCGAGGAGTTGTTCGGGCGACATGTACTCCGGTGTGCCGATCGCCATGCCTGCCTGAGTGAGTCCCTGCTTCGGCGAACGTGTCGCGAGACGCGCGATGCCGAAGTCCATCACCTTGAGCGTACCGTCGGCTTCGACGACCATGTTGTGCGGCTTGATGTCGCGATGAATCACGCCCGCCTCATGCGCCACCTCGAGTGCGCGGCACAACTGCTTCGCGATCGGCAGCACGACCTGCATCGGCAGACGCCCGCGCGCACGAATGAGATCCTTGAGCGAGGGGCCTTCGACGAACTCCATCGTGATGAAGTACAACCCGCGCGCTTCGCCGAGATCGTGCGTGCGCACCACGTTGCGATGCGAGATCTTTCGCGCGAGACGGATTTCACTCTTGAATCGCTCGAGCGCTGTGTCGTCGGCGGCGATGAGCTCCGGCTTGAGCGTCTTGATCGCGATGACCTCCCCCAGCTCGCGATCGACCGCGCGATACACCACGCCCATTCCGCCCGCACCGAGCAGCGCCTTGATGTCGTAGCGCACGCCAAGGGATTGCCCGGGCTGCAACGATCCGCTTTGCGCGCGCTCTGCGCCAGGCATCAGCGTGGTAGCATCTTCATCGAGAGTGCTGGCGCTGTGCGCGCCGGGCGCCGTCGTCATCGCGCGACCGCCACCGAGGAAATCCACGAGCGCCTGCTTGTCGCGCAAGTCGCCGAGCAGGCGACGAACGGCTTCGGCCAGTGTGCCGATCTCGTCGTCGCCGTGCGCAGGAATTTCCGCTGCGTAATCACCGTCCGCGGCGCGGCGTGTTGCGCTGACGAGTGCCTTCACCGGGCGCACGATCTGCCGCGTGATCGCGCCGGAGACGAGAAAGGCGACGACGAGACCGAGCGCGCCGGTGATGAGCAGCGTGCGGCGCAACGAATGAAAGCCTGCGAGCTCCGCGTCGAGCGAGCGAAGCGAAAGGAATCCACCCACTGGTGCGCCGGCGACGCTCAACAGCGGTGTTCCCTGACCGACGTACGCCTGTCCGCCGAATGAGATGTCAGTGCGCTCGCTGGTCGCGCCCATGACGGAAGCGGCCTTCCTCGTCGAGTCTGCGCCCTTTCCCGCCGTCGGTGCCATCGCCGAATTGTTCACGATCATTCGCTCGGCGATCGCGCTCTGGAGCGGCGCGCGGTCGGCGGATGAAATTGTCGCGCCGGCGATGCGCGGCTTGCCGTTCCTGTCGAGCGCGTAGAAGGCGACCTGGCTTCCGGTGGCTTCGCCGATGGCGCGCGCGAGCGAGTCGCCAACCTCCTGCGCGGCCATGATCACGCCGACGACGCTCTGTGGGTCGTTGAGGTCTCTCAGCAGCGGTACAGCGACGAGCTGGATGAGCGCACTGTCACCCGTCACGCCGAAGCCCGTCATTGTGCGTCCTTCGAGAGCGCCGCGCACGAGCGGTGAGCCCGAGAGTGTGTCGCGCGGTGCGGCTGGCTGGTCGCTGCGCGCGAGACGTACGCCTTTCGCGTCGATGATCTGCACCCAGCGCGCGCCGCTCGCGTCGACGATCACCTGCGACTGATCGAGTGCGTCGCTGCCGATGGTGTCGCGCGAGATCACGAGTACGGCGTCGCGGTTCTGCGAGAACACCGAGAGCTTCCCCGCGAGCGCCGTCTGCCGTGCCTGCAGCTGCTCGACGATTCGTGCGTTGGTCTCGCCAAGTCCGTGCCCGATGGCGGAGAGCGCCGCCGTGCGCGCGGATGCGGACGTCACGGCGAGCGTGACGACGAGAAGTGTCGTCACCACCGCGGCGGTTCCAAGGAAGATCTTGAGCGAGAGTCCGAATCGCTGCATTGGTGAATTCATGTCATCCCGCAGGAGCGAAGCGAAGCGAGCGAGTGTCGGGATCGACTGTCGCAGCGATTATAGCCGGCAGCAGCAGCCGGAAACAGAATGCACAGAAACTGCAGATTAGTGGGACCTAGCGGATCCGCACCTCGAGCGTTCGAGATCGATCCGCCCTTTCCAGACAATCCGCTGTTTCCATGCATTCGGTTGCAGTTCAATCAGCTGCATTTTTTACGCAGAGGATGCGCAGAGAGGAACGCGGAGGCCGCAGGGGACTACGCGAACCAGCATGACAACGCCAATCATGGCGACGTCAATAGCGATCGCCGCTTGCGCTCGTGTACTCCTGACCGAACTTGTTCTTGTGCTGCACATACCGATAGCCGCTTGCATCGAGCTCCACGCGGCCAACACTGAAACCGGATGCGCCAACCGTGATCGGCTTCGTCGTCTCCGCAGCGCGATCATGCCACACGTGCAGCACGTAGCTGCCCGCCGGCACGCCCGCGAGCGAAAAGCGTCCGTCGTCGCCAGCCTGCGCATAGTACGGAGACTTGAGCACCACCACGTAGCCGGTCATGCGCGGATGGATGTTGCAATAGATCGGAAAGACGCCAGCTTCCCTGAACGTCTGGTCGCGCGTTCTGCCGCGAGGAAACACACCCGTGTCGAACGCACCATCGGGCGCCTTGGAAAACACGTTGTGGCTGAACGAGTCCTGGTTCGGAAACTCAACCTTGCTCCCCTCGGTCACGACGCGCACGCGCGGAGAGAACTGTCGTCCCTTGAGATCGATCGTCGCGGCAACTGGCGTCGTGCGGGCACGTGCCGCACTGGCCGGCTCGAGCCACACGATGACGTCGGCGAGATCTTCCGAGGTTTCTCCAGCGCGCTCCCGCAGATTGACCTGACCCGATACCGCGCCCTGCGCGAACAGCGCGGGCGCACAGAGCACGATCAGCAACACGATTGAAACGCCCCGCATCCATCGCATACACCGCATACATCTCTCTCCCGCAATTGGCCTCATGACCGCACCCACAGCGGCGGCGCGCTTGAAGAGTGTGCCTGCACGACCCAAAGCGTCAAGCGCCGCGCGCTTCCTGATCGCGGCACTCGCGATCGGCGTGTGCGCCGCACCGCTCCACGCGCAGCGTACGCCAGCCACCGCGGCAAACGACTCCGCGCGCGCCGCTGCCGATTCCCTGGCGGCTCGGCTACGTCGCGCGGAAGAGGCGATCAAGCTGTTACAGCAACAACTTGCCGAACAGGCGTCGTCTGGCGTTACGACGCGCAGCCGCATGCAGCTGGAGATCACCGGTCGGGTGCTCATGCATGCATTTTCGAACGACCGTCGCGTGAACAACGTCGACGACCCACAGTTTGTGCGCCCCGACTCCGCGCAGGCGCTTCCCGTTGCGGGAGTCGGGTTTGCGATCCGACAAACGACACTCGGCATCGCGCTCTCGTCGCGCGACGTCCTTGGCGGACGCTTCGCCGGTGATCTCGACGTCGATTTCTTCGGCGGACAACAGCCGAGTAGCGGAGGACGAACCTTTCCGCTCGTGCGCATCCGCACGGCGCGCGGCGCCGTGCGATGGACGCACAGTGAGTTGATGGTCGGTCAGGAGGTGCCGCTCATCGCCGGACTCAATCCGATCAGTCCCGCGGCGATTGGCACGCCGGAATTTGCCGGCGCCGGCAACCTGTGGCTCTGGCTTCCGCAGATTCGCGGCACGGTAGAGAGCGACGGCGCGGTGCGCTTCGGTTTTCAGGGTGCGGTGCTCGCGTCGACGAACGGTGATCCGGTCGGCGCCTTCGACACGGACGTCGATCCGGCAGAGCGCTCGCAACGTCCGGCGACTGAGGCACGGGTGCGCATGCGCTGGGGCGAAGAGGAGCGGCCGAGCGAAGTTGGGTGTGGCGGACATCTCGCGTTTCTCGCCGTGCCGGGCTCGATCCAACACGCGCAGGCTGTCGCGTGCGATGCGCATCTCGTCGTCTCGCAAGTCGACGTGCGCGCTGAAGCGTATCAGGGTCGTGGCCTGAAGGGACTCGGTGGCGGTGGCATTGGACAGAACGTTGGACGTCAGAACGTCCCGCTCGACGATCGTGGCGGATGGGCGCAGGTCAACGTCGACGCGAATTCAGTGCTGCGACTCGGCGCTGGATGCGGCATCGATGCCCCGACCGAGAGTGATGTTCCGGTTGGCGGACGACTGCGCAATCAGGCCTGCTCGGGCTATACCATCATTCGTCCGGGCGGACCAATCTTTCTCGGCGCCGAGTACCGTCGTCTCGAAACGAAGTACGCGACGGGGACGGTCGCGAACAATCACTTCAGTCTTGCGATGGGCTTCGAGTTTTAGACCCTTGTCATCGCGCAGGAGCGAAGCGAGCAATCTGTCATCACGCACGAGCGATGCGAGCACCCTGTCATCACGCACGAGCGATGCGAGCATCCTGTCATCCCGCAGGAGCGAAGCGAAGCGAGCGAGTGTCGGGATCTACTTTCGCGCCGATTATACCCGGCTACGGAGCGGCGGCATTGTAGATCCCGACACTCGCTTCGCTCCTGCGGGATGACATGGTACCGCGTCGCTCGTGCGCGACGACAGTCTATCTCGGCGACTGGGCAGGATCGACCGTATCCGAGTCCTCGAGATCACCGATCGGTTCACTCATTGCCTCGAGGTCCATCGCGCGCGTGTTGCGCAGCGGATGGTTGTCGGCCGTCTGCGGGAGGGTGAGACGGAACGTGCTTCCGTTGCCCACATCTGATTCGATCTCGAGCGTTCCATTCAACATCTCGGCAAGTCGGCGCGAGATTGGCAATCCCAGACCAGTTCCCTCCGTCAGCTGCGTCTTGCCGAGCTGCACGAACTCGTCAAAGATCTTTTCGCGATCCGTGGACGCGATTCCCTCGCCCTGATCGATCACCTCGAGTACGAGACCGCCGTCTTCGCGCGGCATGGAGCGCACGCGAATTGGAAGACCGCGTCCGAACTTGATCGCGTTCGAAAGAAGATTGAGCAGGATCTGCCGCAAGCGACGTGGATCGCTGATCACCTTCATCGGGTCGCCTTCGTGCTCGATTACGAGTGACGAGCCGTATTGATCGGCAAGCGGACGCACGGTGACGAAGAGATCCTCGATGAGCGACGGAAACGCCACCGGCTGGAGACGCAGATCGATCTTGCCCGCTTCGATCTTCGAGAGATCGAGCACATCGTTCACGAGCTCCAGCAGATGCTTCGCCGCCTTGTGCGTGCGCGTGATTCCCTCGGCCTGCTTCTCGTTGAGCGGGCCATAGATGTTCTCGAGCAACAGCGTGCTGTAGCCGAGCACTGCGTTGATCGGCGTGCGCAGCTCGTGACTCATGGATGCATAGAAGCGGCTGCGCGCCGCCATCGCCCGCTCGAGCTCGATCTGCCGCTCGGCCAGTTCGTCGTTGAGCGCCTTGAGCTCCGTCATCGCCTTGGCCAGCGACTCCGCCTGCGCCTTGAGCTCGAGCTCCACACGCTTGCGCTCGGAGATATCGCGGACGATGAGCAGATACGTTCGCTTGCCCTGTGAATCGAGACAGCTCGCCGTCGCTTCGACGGGGAACTGCTCGCCGTTGGCACGCACCGCAACGAATGACAGCACATGCTCTTCTGCGCGTCTGGCGTCTGAGCTCGTCGCCTTTTTCTCGTCCGTGCGCTCGCAGAGGGTGTCGAGCATCTCGTGGCGCATCGGCTCGTGAAACAACGTGCGCACATCGCTCTTGAGCGCGGTGATTGCCGGCAGTCCGAACATCCGCTCCGCACTTGCGTTGAAGAGCGAGACGCGGCCGTCGGTGTCGAATGCGATGATCGCATCCATCGCCGATGCAACGATCTCGGAGAAGCGCGCCTCCGA
>JBDUCR010000530.1:0-2494 GCA_040003345.1 bacterium | reverse complement strand
GCGGCGGATGCGGGCTCGTGACGGCGCTGCATGCGGTGGACATGGCGGGCATTCGACTCGGTGAGTCTGTCGCGGTGCTCGGCGTCGGGCCAGTGGGTCAATCGATCGTTGCGTTCGCGTCGCTGTCTGGTGCTGGTGAAGTGATCGCGATCGGAGCGCCGGATGATCGTCTCGCGTTTGCGACGCGCATGGGTGCGACGTCAACGCTGTCGCTCGATGTATCAGCGAGTGAGCGGCTCGACGCCGTGCGTCGTGCAACGGGTGGGCGTGGTGTCGACGTCGTGATCGAGGCGAGCGGTGCGCCGGATGCGATCACGCAGGGGCTCGACATGGTGCGCGACGGTGGGCGGATGGTGGTCTGCGGTCACTACACCGACAACGGTGCGGTCGAGATTCATCCGCACTGGCAGATCAACCGCAAGCATGTTGATCTCAAGGGCTGCTGGGGTTCGCGCTACGATCACTTTCATCGTGCGGTCGAGCTCACCGCACGCTTCGGCGACATGAAGCCGTGGCGCGAGATGGTGAGTGGTCGTTACACGCTCGACCAGGCGTCGGATGCGCTCGAGGCCGTGGCGAGTCGGAGTGCGATCAAGGCTCTCATTACGCCGAATCCTTCGTTGCTCTGAAACCAGCCTGAGCGGACCCACCTGATTGGGACGTTCAGGAGCGTGTAACTGAATGCACGGAAACAACGGGTTGTTAGAATAGAAAAAGCAGATCGATCTCGACCGATCTGCTGTTTCACTTTTACAATCCGCTCGTACCGTGCATTCTTTGAGAACCCCGCCAAGCGACGGCCTAATACTCTCACCTGGGATGACTCGTTCATGACTCCCTATTTGCGGCTCTCCAGCATCATCGTGCTGACACTGTTGATTCCATCAGGGCGCCTGCGCGCGCAGCAGTTGGCGCCCGCCGCAGTGGTCTCCGCTGCACAGGACCACTTGCCGACGCCGGTCCGAACTTCTCTGCTTGCGCCTGACGAGACAACAAGTCGGCGCGTATGGATGAGCGGGTTGAAGGGCGCCTTGATTGGCGGGCTTGTGGGCGGCGCCGCTGCGCTGGCGGAGGGAGCTGGCGGAAACGATTGTGTGAGCTCGGCTGCTACCGGCTGCGTAACACACAATCACTCCTGGGAATACATCGGGATCGGCGCCAGCGTCGGTCTGCTGCTTGGTTTAGTCGCTGGTCTGACCTCGAGGTAGACGGCAGATCGACCTCGACCGAAGCCACATGATCGGCCGTTCGAGAGCTTGCAACTGAATGCACGGAAACAGCGGATTGTTTGAAAAGAAACAGCAGATCGATCTCGACCGATCTGCTTTTTCTTTTTTACAATCCGCTCGTACCGTGCATTCTTTTGAGAAGCCCGCCGAGCGACGACTAAACAGCCCTCAACACATCGGCCATTTCCGAAACCTGCGACGCAGCAAGCCATCCCGCCATTCCATCGCGCCAGACAAGAGTGTCCGCGCGCAACCGACCGTCCTTCACACGCAGCTCGAGCGACGCACGATCCAACGGCCCGACCGGCTTTCCATTCTCGGCGACAAAGAACGCCGCTGTCTGCGGAATTGGCGGCGGGCCGGCAGAAGGCATGGCAGGGGGCGCAGCGACTGCCGACGGACGCATCGCTGCCGCAGTTGCGCCGGCGATTTGCTGCGCCATCGCGAGTCCGACGCCGATGCCAACTCCGGCGCCACCCCCACCCGGATTCCGCGCCGAATCACGAATCGCATCGGCAGCCTGCAACTGCGCATACGCGCCAACATCACCGATGAGGGCAATGCGCGTGCGCTGATCGAGCGTCGCTGCGACTTCATCCGGGAGCGCGATGCTCTCGACCACCAGCTGCGCCAGCTCGACACCCAGTCGCGCGAGATCCGGCCCGAGTTGCACGGACGCCATGTCGCCGAGCTCGCGATAATTCGACGCGAGCTCCAGAACGGGAATCGCCTTTTCTCCAAGCAGCTCGCTGAATCGCGCGACGACGAGATCGCGCACCTGATCGGTGATCTGCTGAACGGTGAACGACGAATTCGCGCCAACGAGCTCGCGCACGAATGCTTCTGCGTCGTGCACGCGCATCGAGTACGTGCCGTACACGCGGAGACGCACCGGCCCGAGCTCGGGATCGCGCATCATCACCGGCGTCTTCGTGCCCCACTTGTTGCTCGTGAACTGTCGCATGCTCACGAACACCACTTCGGCCTTGAACGGACTCTGGAACCCGTACTTCCATCCGCGCAACTTCGAGAGCACGGGCAGGTTGTGCGTCGTGAGCTCGTGCGAGCCGGGCTGAAAGACGTCGGCAACGGTGCCCTGCTCGACGAACACTGCGAGCTGGCCGGGACGCACGATCAGTCGCGCGCCGTTCTTGATCTCGTTGTTCGGCCGAATGAAGCGCCACGCCACCATGTCGGGGTTGGTCTCCAACCACTCGACGATGTCGATCAGTTCGCCCTGTATGAATTCGCGCAGCGTCATTGAA
>JBDUCR010000228.1:0-27182 GCA_040003345.1 bacterium | reverse complement strand
CGTGTCATGAGCTCCTGCGTCGCCTGAAAGCCATCCATTTCCGGCATCTGGATGTCCATCGTCACGATGTCAGGCGCGAGACGTTCGGTCATCTCCACGGCTTCGCGTCCGTTGCGCGCTTCGCCAACGACGCGGAAGTCGGGCTCCGCGTTGAGCAGTGCGACGAGCAGCGCGCGCGCTGTGGCCGAGTCGTCGGCGACGAGGATGCGAATCATCGGCGATCGTCCTCACGACCGATGAGCTGACGCACGGTGTCGAGCAACACGTCCTGGTCGAAGCTGGACTTGGCGACATACGCATCGGCTCCAGCCTCGAGTCCGCGCGCGCGATGTTCAGGCTCGTCGAGCGAGGTGACGAGAATGACGGGCAGGGCTGCAGTGGCAGGATTGGCGCGAATGCGCTCGCAGAGGCCGATGCCGTCGAGATGCGGCATCTCGACGTCGCTTACGACGAGCGAGAATTCCGAGCGCTCGATTGCTCTCCACGCTTCAACACCGTCGATGGCCGTGACGACATCGTAGCCAGCCGCGGAGAGTACGCTCTGCTCGAGCGTACGCGAGGTGATCGAATCGTCGACGACGAGGATGCGCGCCCGCGGTGCGTTGACACGCTTCGCCGATGCCGATGACGGCAAGCTGCCTGCCGTGCGCGCGGCCTCGGCGAAGAGCTTCGGCACGTTGAGTATCAGTACGAGATCACCGGTGCCAATCAGCGCGACGCCTACTGTCGCCGCGGCCGTTTCCGCACCGACATGCTCGAGTGGACGCATAACGAGCTCGCGTTCGTCGAGCATGTCGTCGACGGTGACGGCGATGCGCTGCCCAGCCGCCTCGAGCATCACGACCTGCGCGCGCTCGCCCCATTCACCACTCTTGTACGGCGGACCAATGAGTGTCGCGAGGGGCATGACGGGCACTGGAGGTCCGCGATCGATCATGACGTCGCGTCCGTCCACGCGCGCCAGCTTTTGCGTAAAGATGTTGCTCACGCGGTTGACGAACGTACTTGGAATTGCGACGGTCACGCCGCCGACGACAACGAGCAGCGCGCGAAGCGTGGCGATGCTGAGTGGCACTTCAATCAAGAACGTTGTGCCGAGTCCTTTGGTGGACTCCACATCGACGGTGCCGCCAAGCCGCTCGACGGACGCGCGCACGATGCCGAGCCCCACGCCACGTCCGGAGAGTGTGGTTGCCGACTCGCGTGTGGAGAAGCCGTCGTCGAAGATCGTGCGCATGAGAGCGTTCGCATCCAGGGATGCTGCGTGTCCGCGACGCTCGTGCGCCCGCCGGATCGCCGCGAGATCGAGTCCTCCACCGTCGTCGGCAAGTGTGAGCTGCAAACGATCGCCATGCATCGCGAGCGCGATGCGCAGCTGTCCTTCTGGCGCTTTGCCGGCTGCGCTTCGCGCTGCGGGAGTCTCGATCCCGTGATCAACTGCATTGCGAATGAGGTGCAGCAGTGGTTCGCGCAGCGCCTCGATCACCACGCGGTCCGCTTCGATCGCCTCGCCTTCCGTGTGGACCTGTATCTCCTTGCCGACATCTCGCCCGACGTCGCGCGCTACACGTTCGAGTGTGTCGGTGAGATCGCGCAGCGGACGCTGGCGGAGATGACGCAGCGGACCGTCGAGACGACCGGAGATCGCAGTGAGTGTGCGCGCGTCGTCGCCGGCGCGGCGCATGAGAATCGCCAGCTCCCGCTCGACGACGTCCGCGCCACACTGCTCGGATTGCAGCCGCGTGCGGAGCGATCGGACGTCCATTGCGTGGTCGGCGAGTGCCGTCGCCAGCACGGAGATTTCGCCCGCCGCGGCAGTGATCGCATCGGCCTCTGACACGCCGATCCGCACCTGATCGCGATGGACGACACGCTCCTCGACGCCGTTCGCCGGACCCGGCATGGATGGCGGTGTAGGAACGGGTAGCGGTTCGGCGAGCGGCGGTGGACTCTCGGGCGCTGCAGGTGCGGAGACGCTCGCGCGAGCCGGCGTGAAGTGCGTGGTACCACCGCCACGACGCGCGCGCTGTAGCACGATCGCGAGCGCGCCCGTATCTACCGGTTGACTTGCGCTCAGCTGCTCGCGCGCACCACCAAACGCGTCAGCTGCCTCGAGCAATAGCGCGAGCTGCGCAACCGAGAGCGGAGTCTGCATGTCACGCGCACGCACGAGATCTCCCTCGAGCGCATGACTCACCTGCTCGATCAGAGGAACCCCAGCTGCCCGAGCGGCACCCTTGAGCGTATGCATGACCCGGAAGATGACGCGCAACTGTTCGCGATCCGCGGGATCACGCTGCAATGCCGCGAGCGTGACTCGCATTTGCGCCAATTGCTCCTCGAGCTCTTCGGCGAAGATCGCGCGCAGCCGCACTGCCAGCGGCTCCTCCGCCATCAGGAGCCTCTGAGGAAGTCCGCAACGGCGACCTTACGCATGCGCACGCGCGCCCACGAGATTCACCAGTTGTGCCCCAACCTCGTTGAGACCCTGCGCCGCGAGCTCTGACTGATGCGTTGCGGCAAGACTCTGTTGCGTTGCATCGTGGATGTTGCTGATTGCCTGGCGGATCTGGTCCATGCCGAGCGCCTGCTGTCCAGCGGACGCGCCGATCTGCGCTGCGGCCTGTGCCGCTTCGTCGACGACAACTGCAAGCTGTGCGATGATGTCGCCCGCCTGCCGAACCTGCTTCATCGCTGCGTCCGTCTGTTTGGTGCCTTGCTCTGTCGCCATCACTGCCGCACTCGTCGCCTTTTGCACATCGGCGAGGAGGCGACGCACCTGCACAGTGGATTCCTTCGCTTCACCAGCGAGGGATTTGATCTCCGCGGCGACGAGCGCGAAGCCACGACCGTGCTCGCCGGCGCGCGTGCTTTCCACCGCGGCATTGAGCGCGAGCAACTTCGTCTGTTCGGCGATGTCGCTGACCGCGCTGGTGATTTCGCCAATGCTCTGCGCCTGCTGCGCGAGACTTACGATGCTTCCGGCCATCGCCTCGACTTGATCCTGCACGAGCTGCATCGCACTGATGGAATCCTGCACGGCCTTGCGTCCGGCGCGGCCCGCTTCCGATGCACGCTGCGCTGAATCGGCGACGGTTCGTGCGCGCTGCGCCGACTGTGCCGCCGTTTGCGCCACTTCATCAACGGTGGCAACCGTCTCCGTCACTGCGGCCATCGATTCGTTGGTGCCAGCCGCCTGCTCCGTCGTCGCGGCGAGAATCTCAGCACTGCTCGTCGCAATGACGGTTGCGGTCTCCCGCAACGGACGATTGATGGACCGGCTCAATAGCACGGCACCGAGCACGCCAACCAAGAGGGCGATGAGCGCGCCGACGAGCACAGTGACGCGCGCACGTTCGGATTGCGAGAGTCCGGCTTGTGCGAGCGAGTCGCCGATCGCTTGCGCCTCCAAGAAGCCTAGGCGCGTAATGACGTTGAGCGAATCCTGCTGAGGCTGCGTGCGCTCCAGGCGAATCTTCAACACATCGTCCATGCGTCCTGCAGCCTTGGCGTTCGATGCCGCAGTCAGTGAGGGGCCGAGGATGCCGAGCATGTGATTCGCCTCGCTCCATCGCACTTTCATCTCGGGCGTAGGCGAATGCTGTTGCAGCGACGCAATGGTTTGTCTCGCCACGACGATCAGACTGTCGCGCGATTTGAGATACAGCGGATTACCGTCGAGGAGATATCGAAGCTGCCCGATGTCCGTGCCTCTCAGCTCGGTCTCGACGCGACTCGACGGAGCGACGAGCTCACGCCGCGCGGTCATCGCGGATTCATAGGTCTGCGTTGTCGACGCAAGCGACCTTGCCCCGATGATGGCCACGGCCACGACGAGCAGTAGCTCGAGGGCGAGAGCGAGCGTGATGCGTCGGGACACTGTGAACTTCATGTCATCCTCATTCGGTCAGGGTTGCGGTCGTCTCGACACGACGGCCGCCAATCAGTGCATCAGCATCGAGGATCAGCAGGGCGTCTGCGGTAACACCAACGGCGTAGACGCGTCGTGACGCCGCATCGATAGGCGCGATCGACGCTCGATCGACGCGCACCGCGTCCTCGACCCCGTCAACGAAGACAGCGACCTCGACTCGACGGTCGTCGCCCAGAACGACGAAGCGCGCCTCGTCGCCGAGCGACGGGACTCCCACACCAAGTGTGAGAACGGTGATGGGTCGTCCGCGCCACACGGTCACTCCGTACACGGGCGCGATCGCACGTGGCAGCGGAACGATCGTCGTCGCAAACGCGATCGCCGCAACTCGAGTGACGGGAATCGCGAGTCGCTCATCTCCGACGATCATGACCAGAAGATCGAGCGCATCGGTGGCCAGACCTTCGTCGTCGAAGACCACTGGCTTCGCGAGTGCACGCGCTCGCGCACGCAGGACATCGCTCGGATCTCGGCTACTCATGCGCGCACCGTGAGCCCGCGAAGGCGCTCGATGGCGATCTGCCGCATGCGCGACGCATGCACACCATCGCCGGCGGGCACCAGGGCATCATCGACGGCGTGCGCGAGCTGGTGCACGGCATTGTCGAACGCGCGCCGCGCGCCAGCGATATCGCCGAGGCGTGAAAGCGCATCGCCGAGCAGCATGTATCCGATGACGAACTCACGATCGAGGTACAGTGCTCGTCGAGCGGCGCGTGCTCCCTCTGAAACACTCCCGCCCTCGAGGAGCAGCATTCCGTGCAGATAATGAAGCTCGGGCTCGAGACGATGCCGATCGATTGCCGCTGCGGTGATCTCGCCAGCGCGCGCAAGATCGCCGGTGTTCGCGAGCGCGCGAATCCATACGATCCAGAGAGAGACCTCATCCGCGCCGAGTGTGATTGTCTGCTCCGCGTACTCGGCGGCGGTGCGATAATCGCCACGCGAGTAGGCGGTCAGCGCGTTCAGGTCGATGACGGGGGCGGCGACGGGCGACTCAGCTTTCAGGTCTGCATGTTCCAACGCCGCGACGGCTGGGTCGTCGCGCGATGTCGCGGGCGTCGCCCAATCGGGTACGACGTGTTCGTCGATCCACGGTACCGAGACGACGGCGTGTTGTGCCTTGACGCGTGGCTCGGCATCGGCGCGCTGATAGAGAACCCCCGAAGGCGACATCAGCGTCCGGCACTCCACGAGGTCAGCCAGCGGCGGGTCCGACGCGCCGAGCAGCAGCCATCCATTCGGGCGCAGGGCGCGCAGCAGCTGCGTGGCGATCTGCGCGACGGTTGGGAGATCGAAGTAGATCAGGACGTTGCGGCACAGAATCAGATCCTGATCAGAGGTGCCGTTGGCGGCAGACGGATAGTCATCGGAGATGAAATTCAGCTGCTCGAACCGCACTGCGGCGCGAATGCTGTCTTCGACGATGAACTGTTTGGCGCGCTGCTGGAACCAGCGGTTGATCCTCTCTTGCGACACGCCGCGCAATGACCACTGCGTGTAGCGACCGCGCTTTGCCGCATCGAGACGCGGACGCGAAATGTCCGTACCCAGGATGTGCACGTGGTGCTGCCATCCGAGCTCGCGGAGCAGCATTGCGAGCGTGTACGGTTCTTCGCCGGTTGCGCAGCCCGCGCTCCAGATGCGCAGTGGCTCATCTTCGCGTTCCGACGCGCGTCGTCCGTTGACGAGCTCGCGTTCCAACACGCTGAGCGCGGCCGCTTCGCGAAAGAAGTAGCTCTCACCGACGGTGAGCTCGGCAAGCAGCGCATCGCGCGCGTCGCCAGGGCGCGCCACGGCATGCAACAACTCTTCCGGCCCCGCGATACGGAGTGCGCTCATGACGCGGCGCATTGCCGACTCCGCGGACGGCTGCCGATTGGGCGGGAAGACCAACCCCGCTACGGTGAGCGCGACGTCGGCGACGTGCGCGAAGCGTTCGTCGGACCAGCCACGCGTGCGCGTCGCCTGTCTGCGCATTGGTGCGTGCGATGGACGGTTCATGACACTGCCTTCAGCGCCGCGTCGATGGCGTCACCTTCGGCCTGCGTGAGAAATGCGGCCGGATCGTAGATGACGAGTGTGCCGTCTTCGCGCGGTGCGACGCCGGCGAGCGCCTGCAGTGCTGCGAGCACGGGCGAGATCGTGGATGGATTCGCAACGTTTTCGGCGGTAATCTCCTCGATGTCGTCAGCGGACTCGACGCGCACGGCCAGCAGTCGCGCGTCGGTTACGAGCACGATAATCGAATCCGATGGATTGTTGGCGCGTGCGGGCAAGGCAAGGCGGGAACGCAGATTCACAACGGGCACGAGCGTTCCGCGCAGATTGAGCGCTCCTTCAAGAATCTCGGGAGCACCAGGTACGACGCCAAGCGCAACGGCGCGCACAATCTCCTTCACGCTCGAGGCGGGTAGGGCGATTTGCAATCCGGCGATGCTGGCGATCAGATAGGACGTACTGCTTGTCGGAGGGTTCACTCACTTCCTGACAATGCAACTCGGGGGCCATACCTGACTTCGCTAATTCGCGTTCGACGAATTAAGGCGCACGCGCGCGCTCAGCAGTGTCGGATCACGTGCCTTCTCGCGTTGGGAGCGCTCGCGCTGGCGGCGGAGCCGTCTCTGGCGCAAGGGTCGATTGCGGGGCTGAGCGGCGATTGCAGAGCAGCAATTCGCCAAGTCCAGAAGAGTGTCGCGAATGTCCAACGTTCCGTCCTATCTGTCCTGCCGTATTGTGGGAAGGCTGGAGCCACCGCGTCGGCGAGGTCCATCACGACCAGTCGTCATAGTTCGGACACATTGATGCTCACGCGCCTTTACGAGACAGTCGACTCGTGGCGAGATGCGGTGGTGATGAAGGCGGCGCTCGACGTCACCAATGACGCTGGTGCCAGCGTCCCAGCGCGCGTGTACGCGCTGCGGCACCTCATCCAACTCGTCAATCCCGGACAGTACTTTGGCTACGGAAACCTCATCGTGGGCGACGTACCTGGTCAGGGTGCAAACTCCAACACGATCACGCGAGGCTGTCACCGGATGCTTGCGTCGGGTCGGGCCGATGTCTCGGCCACCCCATTGGTGAGTGATTACGAGCAGCGCATTCGCGCGGTCGCTACCAATCTTGCCGGCTCGAGCAGTGCCCCACTTGCTCTTCGAAATGCCGCAGCATGCCTGGATAACTAACTACTGCGCAGGCACGTCCTTGTAGTGTTTCGACAGCGCGCTCGTGGTGACGCACGGAAGGCAACGGCTCATCATCTTGCAGCAGTCCGATGGCGATGCCGCGACGAATCTCGTCAATGAACCGGACGTAGATTCTGATAGACAGACGACGCGACGCCGGGGCGAAACAACCACGTTGCGCCGCGTGCACACCTCCGGGAGATTACGCTCGGCCCACCGACGATTCTCTCTCCACGACTTCAACGATGCCGCATTTCGAACCGGTCGTCATCGGAATCGCCGTCGTGGCGCTGGTCGTCGCGCTCACTGCGCTCGCGCGCCGGCTTCCGATCCCGACGCCGATCATTCAAGTGGTTGCCGGCTTCCTCCTGGCACTCGTACCTGGACTCCGGATTCCGAATCTGGATCCGAACCTCGTCTTTTTCGTTTTTCTGCCGCCCATCCTCTGGTCGGCTGCGATGTTCACGTCCGTGCGGGACTTCAGGCGCAACATCAGACCGATCGGCACGCTTGCCATCGGCCTCGTGCTCGTGACGACCGTCGCCGTGGCAATCGTCGCGCGGCTTCTCTACCCGGGACTTCCCTGGTCGGTGGCGATCGCCCTCGGCGCCATTGTATCACCGCCAGATGCCGTGGCCGCGACCGCAATCGTCTCACGACTCCCAGTGCCGCGCCGCGTGATCACGGTGCTCGAAGGGGAAAGTCTCGTGAACGACGCCTCTGCGCTCGTGCTGTATCGCACCGCAGTTGTGGCGGCGGTGACGGGAGCTTTCAGCTGGGGAGAATCGATCGTCCGCTTCTTCATCGACGCAGGTGTGGGGAGTCTGATCGGACTGCTCGTCGCGTGGCTCATCATCAATGCGGCGCGCCGAACGAAAGATCCGCTCGCCGAGGCGCTGCTCACGCTTGCCGGACCGTACGTCTCCTGGCTCGCCGCGGAGTCGCTGCACGTTTCATCGGTGCTCGGATGCGTTGCCGGCGGAGTGTATCTGCAACAACATCTCTCGTCGGCGGTGAGTCCGACCTCACGACTGCAGACGCGCACCGTGTGGGATCTCGTCGTCTTCCTGCTGAACGCGCTGATCTTCCTGCTGCTGGGCGCACAGGTCGGAACGCTGCTGGATCTCGTTCCAGCCGGTTCGCTCGGCAGCGTGTTCCGGAGTGGCGCGGTCGTCACGGCAGTTGCAATCGGCGTGCGTTTGCTCTGGGTGCCGTTCGTCACGATACTGCCTCGACTCAATGCGGAGACTCGGCGACGTGAGCCAAAGCCGCGATGGCGACCACTCTTTCTCGTGTCGTGGACGAGTATGCGAGGCGTCGTCACGCTCGCAACGGCGCTTGCCCTTCCCCGCGCGCTCGCGAACGGCGCGCCGTTTCCTTACCGCACCGAAGTCATACTCATCGCGATGAGCGTGATCGTGTGGACGCTGGTCGTGCAGGGGTTGTCGTTAGCGCCGATCATCCGCCTGCTCCACTTCGAGCCGGAGCACACACACCATGCCGAAGAACGACTGGCCCGACGCGAAGCATCGCGCAGAGGTGCGGAAGCACTGGAAGATCTGTCGCATGAGGACTGGGTGGACGCGCGCGACGTCCAGGCACTTCGGGCCGAAGTGCGCGAGCGTGTGCAGATGAGTGAGGAGCACGGAGGCAGTTACGCCGGTCGTCGGCGGTTGCGGCTTGCGATGATTGGCGCAGAGAGACGGATGCTGATCAGGTTGCGCAACGAAGACGCGATCTCGGATGACGTGCTGCGCATCCTGGAGCAAGAGCTCGATCTTGAAGCCGTTCGTGCGGGCGCGGGAGACGAGCTATAGAAGGGATACTTCGGCCGCCGCGCTACGACGTGAATCGATTGTCTACCTGTTCGATTCGACGGGACCCTTCTGCTCGAGTGCCGCAGGCACGCGCGTCGCTCCATCCGCGAGCCGCTCCGTGCGACTCAGCCGCTCGACGTCGATGGCAATCACGCCATCAGGTCCGTTGGCGAAGATGCTGGCGAATTTCACATCCCAGCTGACTTCATCCCACACGTACGAGCTGCGCGTGGACACGTGCGTCGAGAAAGTTTGCTCGAGTGCACTGATGTAGACGAGAAATTCGGCTTGCGCGTCTGCGAGACTTTCGGGCGTCACGCCCGCAAGCGGACTATCGGCGGTAATCGGGTGCACGACGGTCCAGTGCAATGGGAAGAACTCGACGCTATTGCGCTCCAACTTGAGCTCGTGGAAGTTGCGCTCACGAACACCGTCGATTTCCTCGAACCGAATGAGATTCACGCGCGCCTGAACGTCACTCAGCTCGCCTGGCTCGAGGTTCACGATCCGGAACATGATCCCGCGACCACCTTCGTATGGCGCGACGATGGCCGAGTCGCTGAAACCAATACGGATGCGCGGCCGCGTAAGACGGGCGATGAGCAAACCGAAAGCGATGACGAGCGTGGTCGGCCCGATGAACGACTCGAAGTTGACGAGCCAGTTTGCCGTTGGCCCGTACGCATGCATCAGCCCGTTGCCAGTTGTGGTGAATACACCGACACTGAAGGTGAAAGCGCGAAGAAACGGATCGGTGAGTCCCATTTCCTCCGTGCCACGCAGAGCGCCGTCGCCAAGCGCCATGTACGCAAGCGCGAAGATGCCGTTGATCAGAAGCAGGATGCCCAGCATCCAGCCGACGAAACTCTGCCAGCTTGCCGCGAGCGCCGCGAGATAGACGCGGGCGAGCCGCTGCGCGCCGAGGCCGTACTTCTTGCTATTCGGGCGGCCGTCGCGGTTGAGGAAGCGACCGCGCACGGACTGTGCGACCAGCCGGCCGAAGCCGAGGTCAGCGGGCTCGTTTTTCGGCGGCGGTGATGACGGTGCGTCGGGTATGCCGGGTGTCGTCACGCGAAGATGGTTGTCGGCTTCTGTGGTTGAGCGGCGCGGCGAATGATCTGGGCTGCACGAGTAAGATGCAACCAGGATGCAGCCGCGTCATGGGGCTCATGGAGCTTCGCGTGGTCGAACAGGAGAGGTTCAGTTCCCTGCGGCCCCTGTCGACACTATTGGTCAGGCGCTCCTGTGCGTCCGGCTCGGTCGATTCCCTCCTCTCCGTCGCATGAGCGTCTGCTCGTCTTCCGCGCGTCGCCTCCATATGATAACGAAGCCGTCACGCCAACTGACGGCGCTGGCCTTCGCCATGGTGCTGCTGGCGCCGACTCGGCTCAGCGCTCAAGTGCTGAATTTCAAGACCTATGCAGGTCTCGATGGGCTGCCGCAGCCGCAGATCCTAGCGATGCATCAAGATCGCTCAGGCTACCTCTGGTTCGGCACATATGCTGGCCTCAGCCGATTCAACGGAAAGTCATTCACGACGCAGACCACGAAAAACGGCCTCGGCGGCAACATCATC
This sequence comes from bacterium, assembly GCA_040003345.1. GTDB lineage: Bacteria > Gemmatimonadota > Gemmatimonadetes > Gemmatimonadales > Gemmatimonadaceae > AG11. The sequence goes on along the minus strand of JBDUCR010000228.1, from coordinate 16,670 downwards.
AGCGCGATCACCGAGGACAAAACCGGCGCGTTGATTGTGGGCACGGGCGGCGGCGGCGTTTGCTTCGCCAAGAAGGACACGTGGCGTTGCGTGGACGTCGTGACGGGGTCGCCGAAGAGCCATGTCAACGACATTCTGGTGACCGGCGCGGATATCCTGATTGCAACGGATGCGGGCATCACGCGGATTCATGCCGAAAGCGATCGCGCCTCGGAGGTGCAGAGCGATGTGCTCGCGAGCCCCTCATCGCGATTGGCGCGCGATGCCAGCGGAGAGGTCTGGGCCGCGACTCAGACTGGCCTTCTGGTTCTCCGGGGTGGCCGCTTCATCGCTGACACGATCGCCGCATTGCGATCGGTGCCGATTACGGCGTTACTGCCGACACCGCGTGGGCTGCTCGTGGGTACGGATAAGGCGCTGTTCCTGAGAACGGCGAATGGCGTGCGGCGATTGACGCTGCCGGACACGAATTCTGCCCTGCTGACCGACGCCGCCATCGATTCGACAGGCATCGTTTGGGTGTCGACACGCAGCGGCGTGCTCCGCTACGATGGCGAACATTTCACTCGACTCACGCGCGCGAATGGTCTCGTGATCAACAACGTGAACCGCGTGATGGTGGATCGAGAAGGTCTTGTATGGTTTGGCACCGACAACGGCGCGAGCAAGCTCGTGCCGGGTCCGTTCGAGCTGCACACGGAAGCTGAAGGACTTCCCAACTCGTTCGTTCGCGGGATTGTCGCGGACCAGAAAGGCACGATGTGGTTTGCGACTCGCACTGGCGTCGCGGTCCGTGATGGCTCCGGTTTTCGAAAGATCGATCTTGGAATGAAGTTGAGCGATCCGCGTTTTTACTCGCTCGCGCCAACGCCCAATGGTGGAATGCTCATGGGCACGCATCACGGGATGCTGGAGTACCGGAACGGGCACTCGAAGTGGTACGGTATCGCCGACGGTCTTCCCGGTGAATTCGCCGCGAGCCTGCTTGCGGATTCGGCAGGTGTCTGGATCGGCACCGATCTCGGCCTCGCACGTTGGGTCAACGGAACCGTGCGCCCAGTCATGAATCCGGCGCTGCCCAAAAGCATGGTCATCATGTCGATGGCGAAAGACGCGCGTGGGCGGTTGTGGCTGGGGCTCTGGTCGGGCGGCGTGGCGATCTGGGACGGTAAAGTTGTTACGCGACTCAACAAATCGAACGGCCTTACCGACGAGACGATCTGGTCGCTGAAGCTCGACAAGAACGGCGCGATGTGGGTCGGCAGCAACGGCGACGGCGCGTTTCACGTGAGCGCGACTGGCATCCAGCGTCTCGATAGCCGTCATGGGTTGGTGAATGACTTTGTGTGGCAGGTGCTGCCGGACTCGCGTGGCGACACGTGGATGTACACGAGCGCCGGTCTCGATCGATATACCGCTGGACGCATACGGCACTACGCGCGCGGCGAAGGCCTGCTCGATCCGGAAGGAGCCGCGACTGCCGCATGGGAGGAGCCGAACGGCGATCTGTGGTTTGGAAGCGCGAGCGGTGTGACGCGATACTCGCGCGCACTCGACGTGGCGAACGTGCGTCCGCCGTCTGTATATGTCGAACGAATTCTCAGCGATGGTCGCGAGATCGACACGTCAAACGCGCGCATCAAGTTCGGTGAGGGCATCCTTCAGGTTCAGTTCGCGTCACCGAGTTTTCGCGATGAGGCCGCGACGCGATTTCGCTACCGCCTCGTTGGCACCACGGACGCCTGGTCTGAGCCGACGTCGGAATCGAACATCCGCTATGTGGGGCTGAAACCGGGGTCCTACACCTTCGAAGTCATGGCGATGGACGCCACCGGACTACTCAGCGCCGCGCCCGCACATCTGTCCTTCTCGATCCTGCCCGCGTTCTGGCAGCACTGGTTGTTTCGATCGCTTGCTGCACTCCTGTTCGTGGGCGTGGTGGCGACCGTTCCGGTGCTGCGAAACCGGCGTCTTGAAGTCGAGCGTCGGCGACTGGAGGACCTCGTCGCGCAACAAACCGGGACGCTCAAGGAGCGGAATGTCCAGCTGGAGCGCGAAATCTCCGAGCGCGAAGCTGCGGTGCAGGCACGCGAGCGCATCGAGGAACGACTTCGTCAGGCACAGAAGCTCGAGGCAGTCGGCCGACTCGCCGGCGGCATCGCACATGATTTCAACAACCTGCTCACCTCAGTGGTGGGGCACGCCGAGTTGATCGGCGACGAGCTCGGCGCACAGCATCCGTTGCTCCCGGATCTCGACGAGATCCGTCGCTCCGCTGCTCGCGGTGCGTCGCTCGTCACACAGTTGCTCGCGTTCAGCCGCCAACAAATGGTGAAGCGCAGTGTGCTCGATCTGAATGCAGTGGTCGCCGATTCCACGCGCATGCTGGAGCGCATGCTTGGCGATGACATCACGCTCGACGTCACGCTCGATCCGAATCTTGGCTGCATCCGCGGTGACAAGTCGCAAATCGACCAGATTCTCGTGAACCTTGCACTGAACGCGCGTGATGCGCTGACACACGGTGGAACTCTCACGATATCCACAACGAACGTCGATGTTGCCGAACCGCTCACCGAAGACAGAACGGGCGATATGCTGAGCGGACCGTGCGTGCTGCTGCGCGTGTCCGACAATGGCGACGGCATGCACACGAGCGTGCGCAATCGTGTCTTCGAGCCATTCTTCACGACCAAGGAAGTTGGCAAAGGTACCGGGCTTGGACTTTCCACCGTGTATGGAATCGTCAAGCAGAACGATGGGCACATTGCAGTCGACAGCGCGGAGGGCGTCGGAACGACGTTCGCGATCTACTTGCCGCGAGTGACAACCGGAGAGACGCCCGAGATTGTAGAGGCGACAGCGCCCGTGTTGTCACCGCCGCGCAACGCCGGAGGCGAGGTCATTCTGGTGGCCGAGGACGAAGCGATCGTCCGCGCGTTGGTGCACCGTGTTCTGAGTCGGCAAGGTTACCACGTGTTGGATGCGTCCGATGGTGCTACGGCCATCGAGATCGCAGCGAGCCACGACGGCCCAATTCACCTGCTCGTGACGGACATGATCATGCCCGGACTGAGCGGCAAGGATGTCGCAGCGGCGATTACCGAGTCGCGTCCTGACATGCGCGTGCTCTTCATGTCCGGGCACACGCGCGATGTGCTCGGAAGCCGAGGAATGGTGGACGCGGATACGGATCTTTTGCCGAAGCCCTTTGGGCCTGCGGAGATTGCTGAGCGTGTCCGAGCCTCGCTCGCGTCCGGGCCGCAACAGACTACGGTGAGCGAGGAGCTCGCTGTGCGTTAGCGCTTGCCCGAGCCATCGCCTCGGGTTCGGTCGGGGACGAATGCCCTACGCATTCGCCCCCCGAAGTATCTGGAAACTCTCGTCGCCTTCGCCTGATCCGCTACGGTCAGTTCAATAGCCGGGGTTCTGTACGATTCCCGGATTGATATCGATCTCGTGCTGCGGAATGGCTGCCCAGAGATTCGTCGGCTTCCAACCGGTCTTGGACACCGGATCCGCGCCGATCACCTGCGTGTAAAGCCCCCAGCGTTTGAGGTCGAACAACCGCTTCGACTCGAAGGCCAGCTCCCAGCTCCGCTCCTGCCGCACTGCGTCGCGGAACTGCACCTGTGTGAGGCCGGAGAGTGCGGGAAGTCCCGCACGCGCACGAACCGCATTGATCGATGCGTACGCTGCCGCGGGACCATTTGCCTCGTTCTCCGCTTCTGCGTGCAGCAACAGGGTTTCAGCGTAGCGATAGACGGGCCAGTTGAGATTGGAGCGTCCGCTGTTCAATGCGATCGACTGGCCACCGTTGTCGTAGAACTTGCCGTAGTACGGCAGTGGTTTGGGAAAACGAGGGCTCTTGTCGCCGAATCCCTTCGTCGTGCCGGCCGTCGCGTAGTTAAACGTCGTGGTACCGACGGTCACGCTCGTCAGGAACGTCACCTTCTTGCGTAGATCGGTGTCGAGAAACGTGTCCATGAACTCGGGTGTCGTGCACCAGTAGTTGATGCCCGATTCCGCGCCAATGCCGCTTGGACGCGACTGGCTCGTAAAGAGATTACGAATCAGTCCTTCGAACTGAATCGAGTAGACGTGCTCCGGGCCATTCTTGTTCTTCACGAGCCACAGCTGCGCGACATCCGGCACGAGCGAGTACGCCTTGCTGTCGATCACTGCCTTCGCCGCCGCAGCGGCCTGCGCCCATTTGTTCTGGTTGATGATCACACCCGACATGTTCGCATACACGTCGGCGAGCATCGTACCCGCAGCGCCGCGCGTCGGACGACCATCGTCGGGCGTCGCCGAGTCCGGCCACTTGACCGGCAACAGCTTCACTGCGTCCTCGAGATCCTGCGCGATGAACGCATAGACATCGGCCTGTGGCGCGCGAACGATGCTGCTCGACGTCGCAAAGTCGGTGATTGGCTCTTTCATGAGCGGCACGTCACCCCACACGCGCACCGCGTTGAAGTGGTTGAGTGCACGATGGAACTTGGCCGCACCGAGGTACCTGTCTTTTACATCCTGCGCGACGCCGGTCATCGTCGGCACACGCTGAATGAGCAGATTGGCCTGCCCGATGGCGCCGTACATCTGTGCCCATGTACGCCACAACCATTCGTTGCTCGAGTTGTAGGTGTAGGTATCCTGCTCGTACTTGGAGTCGGTGGTGTTGTTGATGAGGATCGTCTGCTCCGACGGCACTTCCGAGATCATGGGCCAGCCGCGGATGTAGTACGCCTGATTCGATCCGCCCGTGTACCAGTTGTCGATTCCGCCGAGCGCGATCTTGAGATCCGCTTCGGTCGATGGAAAATTGGCGGGCGTCAAGAAGTCCTGCGGCGCCTCGACGAGATAGTCCTTGCACGCGACGAACGAGAGCGTAAGCGCGGCCGCGATTGCGAGATGAGTGATTTTCATGGTCATCGCCTAGAAACTCACGTTGAGGCCGAAGGTGAATGTGCGAACGCCTGGATAGCTCGAGTCATCCCAGCCGAGCTGCAGATCGCTCGTGCCGCGTGAGCTGGCCTCGGGATCGTACCACGAATATTTCGTCCAGGTCTTCAGATTCTGCCCGCTCGCGTAAACGCGGAGGCTCGACATGTTCGCGCGCGCCGCGAGGCGCTGCGGCACGTCCCAACCGAACGTGACGTTCTGGAGGCGGACGAACGATCCGTCTTCAACCCACCGCGATGTCATCGCGTTGAACGGTCCGATGCCTAAACCGGTCATGTCGTTGATGCCGCTGCCCGGCGTCCAGTAGTTGAGCGTGTTGCGCAGCGTGTTCACGTTGTCGCCCGGCGTCTCCATGCCCTGCCGGTTCAGGTTGACGACCTGCACGCCCTGCACACCGCGCAGCACGTACGAGAGCGAGAAGGCGCGCCACCCGAAGAAACCGTTCTGGCCAAAGGTGTACTTCGGCTGTGCATTGCCGAGGATCGTGCGGTCGTCAGTGGTGATCTTTCCATCGGGCACGCCAGCTGGACCGCTGATGTCGCGCAGCTTCATGCCGCCGGCAACCGCACCCGACTGCCCGCTCGCTGCGGCTTCGGCCGCCGTCTGGAAGATGCCGTCCCAGATGTAGCCGAAGTAGTTGCCGAGCGGCTCGCCGACACGCACGATGGCGGCGGGACGGAAGGTCGGCAGTGAACCGTTCACGCCATCGAGGAAGAACTCCTTGTCACCGCCAAGAGAGAGCACCTTGCTGCGATTCCACGAGACGTTTCCGCCGAGCCGCACGTCGACGCTGCGCACACGTTGACGCGCGTCGATACCGATTTCAGTACCCTTGTTCTGCACCGAGCCGATGTTGGTCACGTAGTCCGAATAGCCCGTCGAGTACTGGACGAGCTTCGCGTAGAGCAGATCGTTCGTGGTCTTCTTGTAGTTGTCGAACGTGAGACTGACGCGATTGTCGAGCAGTCCCATGTCGAAGCCGTAGTTGGTCTGCTCTGTTGTCTCCCACTTGAGATTGGGATTGGAATTGCGACTCGGGTTGGCGCCATTGTTGAAGCGCACGGTCCCGAGATCATACGGCGCGCCGACGCTCCATGCCGCCAGCGACTGATACGCATTGATGCCTTCGCTGCCAGTCTTGCCGGTGCTCGCGCGCAGCTTCAACTCGCTGATGGCCGACATCCGGCGCGCGAAGAAGTCTTCGTCGCTCACGCGCCACGCCACACCAAACGACGGGAATCGCGCCCACTTGTTGTTGGCCGCGAACTTCGAGGCGCCGTCAGCACGGAACGTCGCAGTCAGCAGATACTTGCCCGCATAGCCGTAGTTGATGCGGCCGAGATACGAGAGAATGCGCTCGCGCGCTGAGCTGGATCCCGCTGTGACGGTCTCCGCCAGATTGAGGCGATTGTAACCGAGCAGATCGCTCGTGAAACCGATGCCCTGCGCCGTCGCGCTGTCGCGCTTGGTGTCCTGCGCCGTCATGCCCGCGAGCAGGGTGAAGTCGCTCTGCCCGAGGGCCCGATGGAGCGTAAGTGTGTTCTCGCCGAGAAACGTCGTGCGTGCAACGCTGTTGATGTTCGCCTGGCCCGTTCCGAGTGCCGCGCGCAGCAGTCGCGACGTATAGATCTGCTGCTTGCCATCGTTGGAGGTGAACGACAGACTCGAACGGAAGGTGAGCTCTTTCAGGAGCTCCACGTCTGCAAAGACATTACCGAGCAGATAGTCCGTGGTGGTCTTGTTGTTGAGCAGATTCACGATCGCCAGCGGATTGTCCATCGTCTGAGAGCTCAGCAGCGGCGCACTGTAGCTTCCGTCGGCACTGTAGATGGGAATATTCGGCGCCCAGCGGAGCGCTTCCATCGTGACGGGACCGCCCGCGGAGCCGTAGCCGTCGTTCACGCGAATTGCGTTGCCGGTAGAGCGGCTGAAGAGCACCCGCGTTCCCGATCTGATGCGGCTCCCAAGCTGCTGATCGAGATTGAAGCGCAGCGAGCCGCGGTTGAACGTCGAATTGCGCACGACGCCATCCTGCTGGAACAGCGAGGCGCCGGCGTTGAGGCTCGTGCCGCCCGTCTGACCGATTACGCGAATGTCGTGATTCTGAATCGGTGCCGAGTGGTAGACCGAGCCCTGCCAGTCCGTCGTGGGAAGCGTGCTGGTGGTGTCGAGCGTGATGGTCTTGTCGTGTCCCGGATTGCGCATGAACAGCTTCGCGAATTCGTTCGCGTCCAGCAGGTCGATGCGCTTGCTCACGTCCTGCGTTCCCGCGTAGGCGGAGTAGCCGAAGCGAATGCCGCCGGGAGTGCCGCGTTTCGTCGTCACCAGAATGACGCCGTTCGCTGCGCGCGCTCCGTAGATGGCGGTCGACGCGGCATCCTTGAGGACGTCGACTGATTCGACGTCGTTCGGGTTGATCTGATTGAGATCGGCGCCGATCACGCCATCCACGACGATGAGCGGCTCGTTGTTGCCATTGAGTGAGTTGCCGCCGCGCACGCGAATGCGAAGCTCGGAGCCAGGCTGCCCGTTCGTCGTCTGCACCTGTACGCCGGAGACGAGTCCCGAGATGGCCTGGTCAACGCGCGGAACGGGAATGGTGGAGATGTCGTTGCTCGTCACCGAGGAGATCGAGCCGGTGACCTCACGTCGCGTCGACGATCCGTATCCCGTCACCACGACCTGATCGAGCGTGACGGCGCTCGTCTTGAGATCGAAGTCGAGCGTAATGACCTGTCCAGCGACGACGTTCGCGACAGTCTCGCGCATGGTGAAGCCGATGCGCATGGCACGGACGGAGCGCTGACCGGCGGGAACGCCGTTGATGACGTACCGGCCGTCGGCGCGCGTGAGTGCGCCGAACGAGGTGCCGGTTACGGTGACGGTCACGCCTTCGACGGGTTGTGATGCGGAGCGAACGACTCCCTGGATCGTTCCTCCTCCGGGGGCTCCCTGCGCCCGCGATTGCAGTGGGATTACGAGTGCCGCGATTGCGGCGAGAGCTCTCCAGTTCGACAGATTCATTTCCACTTCTCCGAAGGGGGTCGGCGGCGGCGTGAAGGCGGGACCGCGGAGGGGATTAGTCCAGGCAGCGGACAATTGCGGGATGACTACAACGTTTAAGTGACGGCGCTCAGCGGAGTACGATTGACCAGCTGCGAGGGCCCTCGAGCCCGATCGGACGAAGGAGTTTCCGTCCGATATTCAGCGAACGCGATGCAGCTCGCGAATCCTGATATTGCGGAAGTACACCTCGTCTCCGTGATCCTGGAGAACGATTGGTCCGGCGCGCCGCGTGGCGAACCACGAGATCGGCGCATACTTGCTTGCGGCCAACGCGGCATTCATTGCCGGTGAATCGAGGTCGTACGACACAACACGTTGTCCGTTCAACCAGTGCTCACCGTGATTGCCGTCGAAGATGATCACCGAATGGTTCCATTCGCCGACTGGCGCGGCGTGCTTGTTCTCATTGGCTGGAATGAGGTCGTACAGCGCGCCTGCGCGGTGCGACGGCAGCTTGCCATCAGGATGCCGGTCGTCGTCGAGTACCTGATACTCGAAGCCCTTGGCCGCATGACTCGGAGGCATCGCGACGGAGAGCGCTTCGGAGACGTTGTACTTGACGCCACTGTTGGCACCAGGCGTCACCTTCCAATCCCATGCGAGCTCGAAATCGCGATAGCTGGCAACGGTCATCAGATCTCCGCCCTCCGAGGGCTGACCATCCGCCTGCACAGGAATTTTTCCGCTCGCGATCTTCTTGATCGCGCCGTTCTCGACGGTCCAGTGCGCGGCCGGCACGCCTGGATAGCCGAGACCGCGCCATCCATCGAGTGAGCGTCCATCGAACAGCAATCGCCAGCCGGCGGCCTGCTCTCCCGCGCTCAGTTGATTGAAAGCGCTCGTGGGTGCGACGTCAGGCGATGCGTGATGCGCGCAACCGGAGAGCGCTACTGAAAGCGCAGCGAGCACCACCATGCGCCGAGACATACGAATGCTCATGGCGTCACCTCCACATACCCCAGCGTCGACGCACGGGCCACGAGCGACGCAGAAAACGTATCGCGCACCGGCGAATGATCGGCACGCAGTCTGAGCTGCGCATCGAGCAATCGCGCGGCCGCATCTCCCAGCTCACTCATGGGCATCGACATCGTCGTCAGCCCCGGCGTCGTCAACTCGGTCGTCGGCACGTTGTCGAACCCGACGAGCGCGACGTCTTCGGGAACGCGAAGTCCAGCCTCGCGCACGACGCTCATGGCGCCGAGGGCCATCATGTCGTTGGCCGCGAAGACCGCATCCGGCGGCTCGCTCAGTGCAAGCAAACGCTTCATCGCGTTGCGACCGCTCTCATAGCGAAAGTTGCCTTCGACGACGAGCAACGGATCGACGGCGCGCCCGAGCGATCTGAGTGCACGACCATACCCCTCGAGACGCTGCACGCGTCCGTAGGTCGCGCTTCCGGCGCCTGTCGTAGGGCCAGCGATCATCGCAATACGCTGCCGGCCGAGATCCGCGAGATGGCAGGTCGCTGCGAACGCGCCTTCCTCGGAATCGACGAGCAGCGTGCTCACCTGCGTGATGTGATACTCGCGCTCGATGGCGATCACGGGCACGTGAACGCGCGCCTTCACGAACGCGCGCAACGCCTTCTCCGGCACGCTGTCGCCAATCACGACGAGTCCGATGATCTGCGCCTCGACGAGCATGCGAAGGTTTGCTTCGCCGAGGTCGTTGCGGTGGTCAGAATCGCACAGCGTGAGAGTGCGTCCGGATTCGCGAAGCGAGTGACTGAGACTGCGGACGATCTGCGTGAAAAACGGATTGGTGAGATCTGATACGATGACGCCGACGGCATGTCCCTCTCGCCGCTTCAGGCCGCGCGCAAGCTGATTCGGATGATACCCCATGTCATCGACTGCCTTTTGCACTCGCCGCCGCGTGCGCTGCGATACCCAGTCGGCGCCGTTGACGACGGCTGACACGGTAGCAGTGGAGACATTGCAATGTCGTGCGAGGTCGTGAAGCGTGACTGGCCGCATGTCTATTTACTGAACTCAGCGAACTGCTTTTCGATCTCGGCGGGCGTCGCGGTGCCGTCGAGTATCAGGATGCGATGGCGGAAGGTGACGGAGGTTCCCGCACTGATCTTGAAGTTCAATTCGTCCTTGCCGTTGCTCAGGATCTTCTGCCCAAGGTTGTTCGCGGCGAACAAGCCATACCCTCGCGCGTGCCAGTACGTCGGGAAGCCGGGGTTCTTCGGGTAATCGAGCATTGCGAGTGTGATGGGCTGCTTGTCCACGACGCCGGTCAGCATCGCCCACTTTCCCCGCGTGCCCCACACTGCGTCGCCTTCCTTGCCTTCTGACGACGTGTACTTGCCCGTGACGCCCGTGTTGTCGAGCACGGGCACATCAGTCGGACGTCCGCTCGCGTCGAGAAATTTTTCCGCCGTCGTCGATGGCTGCTCCAAGCCGCGCGCAACGCGCATGCCGATCACGCCTTCCTTGTCGTCGGGGAATGCGACGTCGTTGTCGAGCGCCGTCAGCGTGGTCACGCGGTCGATCGAGCGGTAACCGTCGTGCGCACGGAAGATGAAGTGTGTGTCTTCCTTGATCAGCGGCTTGCCCTGGTAATTCACCCATTCGGAGGTGACGTCGAGCGTGCCCTCACCTGCTCCACTCTTCGCGCCACGCACCCCGCGATGGAAGATCGTTCCCATCTTCGGCGCCGCGCTGTCCTTGATGGCTGTCGAGTTGTTCCAGAAATCGAGCCCGTTCACGTTGCCGTAGTTGAACCAGAGTCCGACGTGATGCGGATGGTCGACGCGCTCGCCGGGTCGGGGGTCGAGTGGATAGCCGCGCGTGACGACCGTCCCGCTTGCCGCGCGCAGCGGGTAGAGCACGGGCTTCTTGAGCGAGGTCGGATACACGTACGACGTGAACGGCTTTCCGCCCACCAGCACATCCACGCGCCGATCGGCGTCGTGGGCGACGACCTGCACGTAGTTCGGCGAGGACGTCTGCGCAGCGATGGTCGAGCCGTAGAGCGCGACGTGAGCGAAGGCGAGGAGTGCGACGCGAGACATCATGGTGTTGACGATGGCAATGAGTGGAGGTGCGTCAGCTCTTCGCACCGGCCGCCTGCCCTGCGAGAACGCCACGCATGTAGGCGAACGACTGCTTCATGCCCGGCAACGGATCGTTGGCGTCGATTTCGTACTCGAGATTGACAAATCCGGCAAAGCGAATCGCATCGAGAGCCCGAAAGATTTCGGGAAACGGAATTGCACCCTCGCCCACGATGCACTGGCTGTCCTTGTTCGTGAGGTCGCGCAGATCCTTGACGTGCATGTCGAGGAGGCGCGGCCCCGCATCGCGAATTGCCTTCACGACGTCGGTGCCCGTGCGCACCGTATGGCCAACGTCGATGCACAGACCCATGCGCGGATCCATGTGCTTCACCGCGTCGAGGACGTCGTACGGCGACGGGAAGTGTTTGTCTTCAGGGCCGTGATTGTGAATTGCGACCTTGATGTCGTACTGCTTCGCGAACTTCTCCACGCGAGGCACCACGGGCGGCATGCAGGTGACGACCATGGTTGGCATGCCGGCATCGCGCGCATACCTGAACAGACGCTCGACATCTTCGTCAGTGTCTTTGGCGAAGTCGATCGTGCCGCCGCCGACGATGCGGAGCCCGGCCTCTTCGACCTGCTTCCTGATCACGGCAAGTTCGGCGGCCGACTTCTCGTACGGAACGTGGACGGACTTGAAGTTGACGAAGGGCGTGCGCAGCGTCTTCACCATCTCGATGGTCTTGTCGAGCGGGAAGTTGCGAAGCGAATAGCTGGCGACGCCGAGATTGATCGTGGTTGCCGCATTCGTGGCGCGTCGCGTGGTTGGCGCGAGTGCGAGTGCGTGGGCGTTGCGCGGCAAGGCGTTGGCGAGTGCGACCCCGGCGAGCGTGGCGGCCGAGGTGGTGAGGAATCGGCGCCGGGGAAGGCTGGGCTCGGTCATATCGATGCTCCGCGGTAACGCATTGGCGCGCCTTAAACGTTTAAGAGGACGCCAATCTAGCGCGACGCTCGCGCCGAGGGCAAGAGCGGATCGCCCTTGCGCAGCACATATGGTCCGTACATCGTACTACGAGAGGTTGCAGGCTGAGGGGCGCCTAGCCCCCACTTCGTCATGAGGCCCGTCCTCACCATGATCACGCGCCGCCGCGCTCACCGCTCGCCCCTCGTGCAACGCACGCTGGCGTGCTGCCTGATTGCTCTCGCTGCATGCCATTCCTACCCCGGTGGACCGACCCTTCCGCCTGAACCGAAGGACGGCGTAGACGTCGGGTACGGCTCGCAGACTAAGCGCGATGTCGCGACGGCCGTTGACCGCGTGGAAGGCGACAAGCTGATGGAAGCATCGCCACGCACTGTCTCCGACATGCTCGTCGGCCGCTTTGCCGGCGTCGACGTCTATCAGCTGGCAAACGGCGGCACCTCGATCAGGATCCGAGGCAGCCGTTCGCTCAAGGCCGAGCAGGAGCCGCTCATCGTCGTTGATGGAATGCCGCAGCACAACGGGACGACGTCTCTCAGCGACCTCGATCCGCATGACATCAAGTCAATCGAAGTACTCAAGGATGCGGCGGCGGCATCCGTCTACGGATCGCGCGGTGCGAACGGAGTGATTCTCATCTCCACCAAGAAATCGAAATAGCGCTCTGCTGTTTCTTGTTTCTCATGGTGAAAGCAGAGTGGGGCGTCGCAGCCTGAGCCGCGACGCCCCACTCTCACATCAGCGCCCCTAGTAGCCGGGATTCTGCTTCATCGTACCCGTCGACAGCGTGATCTCGGTATTCGGGATCGGACGCAGCACGTGGTACGACTGAATGTTCGGAGCACCGCCCGGATTGTAGAGCTTCACGCGCTCGATGAGCTTGCCCGTACGCACCAGGTCGAACCACCGCATGCCCTCACCTGTGAGCTCGCGGGCGCGTTCATCGAGGAAGAAGTCGATGCTGAGGTCGGCCGCCGTCACCTGCATCGCAGCAGCTTGTCCCGGTTTCGCGGCGCGCGTACGAACCGCGTTCACGTACGTCAGTGCGTCCGCTGTATTGCCGGCACGGAAGCTTGCTTCCGCCGCAATGAGGTACGTCTCGGCGAGACGCATCATGAAGAAATCGCGCGAGCCACGCGTGTCGTTCACCGACAGACGATTCGCATCCAGGAATTTGTTGAGCACCGGGAACGTCGCGTCGCCGTACTCTGACGGAGCGTAGATCTTGTACCGCGTTGCTGCGCGTTCAGCCGCGGTGACTTCGCGTCCAGGGAAGAAGATCGAGGTGTCGCCCACCAGGAACTTCGGGTTGCCGCTCGCATCCTTCGGAAGGTTGGCCGAGTTGTTCGCGAGCCATGCGATCTTGTGCATGTCGTCGTAGCGGATGTCCTTCGTTCGATCCCACAGACCGAGGAGCCAGTTCGTGGGGCGCCACCGCTTGAACGGACGGCCGTTCGCCAGATCGCGAAACATGCCGGGCTCGAGATCATACGGGAATCCCCAGTACAGGTGCAGTTCGTTGCCAACGCCCGTGGTGAGCGGATCGGTGGTGAACTGGATCGAGAAGATGACTTCGCGGTTCTTCTCGTTGGTGAAATCGAAGACATCCTTGTAGCGGGGCAGCAACCCGAACTGCGGGTTCGCGATGACTGCCTTCGCCTCTGTTGCCGACTTGGCCATGTCGCCGGCAGCGTTGCGGGTGAGATACACGAGCGAGAGCAGGTGCTGCGCGGCAGGCTTCGTCGCACGACCATAATCCTTCGCCTGATCCGGAAGATTCGTCTCGGCGAAGAGCAGATCGGCGACGATTGCGTCGTAGACCTTTGACACGGGCTCTCGCGTCGTGGCTGTCAGGACCCCCTGCGTTTCCTCGAGCGGAAGTGGAATGTCGCCGTACGTCCGAACGAGCGTGAAGTAGTAGACCGCTCGCAGGAACCGCGCTTCCGCTGTGCGCAGCGTCTGCTGTGCTGCGGAAATCGGAGCCGTCGCCGCGCGACTGATGACCGTGTTGCAGGTGTTGATGCCCTGGTAGAAATCCGTCCAGGTGCCGTTGATGAAGTCGACGTCGCCGTTGAGTCCTGGCGTGTAATCGTTGAAGAACTTGTACGAGCCGTCGGCGCCCTTCTGGTATTCGTCGGTTCCGAACACCGTCATGGTCGCGCCGCGTTCGCGCGCATAGAAGCTGCGCAGGGGCTCGTAGCACGCGCTCACCGCCGCTTCGAAGCCGCCGGCCGTCGCGTAGTAGGAGCTCGTCACGCCCGTGATGGGCGTTTCCTTCAGGTCAACGCAGCCCGCGGCGCCGACGAGACACAGGCCGGCAAGGGGTGCAATCAGCTTGCGGGTCATGGCGTGAGTCATGGATGCAGTGGATGTCATCATGGGTTAGAAGCCGAAGCTCCCGCCAACGAGGAACGTGCGGTACGACGGCGTGCCCGCGCTGGTGCGTCCTTCCGGGTCGAGCACTGTGGTGTTCGCAAAGAGGAATGGATCCTGTGCCGTGAGGTAGAGCCGAAGCGACTTCGCGCCGATGCGCGACGCGAGGTACGCCGGTACAGCGGCGCCCAGGGTGATGTTGCGAATCTTGGTGAACGTGCCGTCCTCATAGCCACGCGCGCTGGAATAGAGCGGCGATTCCTGGCTCTTGTTGGGGCGCGGATCAGTATTGCTCGGGTTCGATGGCGTCCAGTAGTTGGCGTAGGCACCGTTGTATCGGCCGGCCAGCGTGCTGTTCGTCGTGCGCACGTCATTGTAGATCGTGAAGCCGCGACGCGTGTACGCCTGCACCGACAGGTCGAAGCTGCGATAGTCGACGCGCGACGTGATGCTTCCGCTCCACGACGGATACGTGTTGCCGAGGATTTGCTTGTCGGCCTGATTGATCTGCCCGTCGCCGTTGACGTCGAGGACGCGGATCTGGCCCGGCAGCTGCTTGAACTTCGCCGCTTCGACGGAATCGGCTGACTGCCAGATACCGATCATCTTGTAATCGTAGAAGACCTTGTCAGCGCCGTTCGGGTTGTTGATCGGCTGGCCCACGAACCAGAGATTTCCGAAGTCCTGCGTCAGTCCGCTCGACAGGCTGACGATCTCGTTCTTGTTCTTCGCGAAGGTGAAGTCGTTGGTCCAGTGGATGCCGTGCCACCCCTCGAGCGTCAGCGCGGACAACCCGACTTCGATGCCGGTGTTGCGCGTGGCGCCCACGTTCTGTGTGATCAACGCATAGCCGGTCGATGGCGGCAGCTGACGGTCCATGAGCAGGTCGGTCGTGTTCGCACGATAGTAGTCGACCGTTCCCGTCAACTTGCTGTCGAAGAAGCCGAAGTCGGCGCCGCCGTCGAAGGTGGCGGTCTTCTCCCAGCGCAGATCCGTATTCGGCAATGTCCCAGGCCGCTGACCAAAGCCAGCCGTCGAGCCGAACGAATAGACGCTGCGCACGAGCGAGCCCTGTGTCTGATACGGGTTCACCGATGTATTGCCGGTGGTGCCGTAGCTGGCGCGGAACTTCAGCGAATTGAGTGGACCGAGCCGCGCACCGGTGACGTCGTCGATGGCGCGCCATCCCAATGCCACCGATGGGAACGTCGCATATTTGTTCCCTTCCGCCAGTCGCGACGAGCCGTCGACACGCGTGGTGACGGTGAGCAGGTAGCGGTCGAGCAGCGTGTAGTTGACGCGCGCCATGTACGACTGGAGCGCCCACTGCGAAATCTGACTGCTGATGCCTTCCACGTTCGCGCCGGCGCCGAGGTTGTAGAACAGTGCGCTCTCGTAGGGGAGTGAACTGGACTTGGCCGAGTCGCTCTCGAAGCGCTGCCGCTCGATGGAGTAGAGCAGCGTGACATCGACTTTCTGCTTCGAGCCGAGCGCACGGTTGTAGGTCAACAGGTTGTCGAGCGTGTAGTCGAACGTCTTGCGGTCGGCGACCAGCGCCTGATTGCCAACGCCCTGATTCGCCTGCGTCTGTGCACCAACGAACTGCCCGTTGCGCTCGAAGGTCAGATCGGGTCCGAAGTTGACGCGGTAGTTGAGCCCATCCGCGATGGTGTACGTCGCGAACAACGTTCCGAAAATACGGTTGCGCGAATTCTCGTTGATCTGATTCGCCGCGTCGCTGAGCGGATTGTCGCGCTGTGCATCGGGCGTGGGCTTGAAGACGATGTTGCCCAGGCTGTCGTACGGCACGCTGAGTGGCGAATCCTGCACGACCTCGGAGTAGAGACCGTCGCCGCGTCCCTGGTTCTGAATGCTGCGGACGAGAAGCGCCGAGCCTCCGGCGCGGAACTTGTCCGTCGCCTGCCCTTCGAAATTCACGCGCATCGATTTGCGATCGTAGTCCTGCGCAATGATGACACCGGTCTGCTTGAGCAGATTGCCGCTCACGGCGAACTGGCTGCGATCGTTGCCGCCAGTCATCGACAGTTGATGGCTGGTCTGGCTTCCCTGACGGAGAATCACGTTCTGCCAGTCAGTGAACGTGTTGTTCTTGAGCGCGTTGTACTCTTCGGAGTAGAACATGGCCTTGTCACCAGCATCGCACGTCGTGGTGCCGGGACACTTGTACAGACCCACGGTACGATAGGCTTCACGTTCGTAATCGGCGTATTGAAGTGGATCGAAGAGCGTGAGCTTGCGATACACGTTCTG
>JBDUCR010000330.1:0-8408 GCA_040003345.1 bacterium | reverse complement strand
GAAAGTCGCGCGCCGCATCGGTGACGTTGTGGAACGAGATCGAGTTCGTGAGCGAGAGCGTCGGCATGTAGCAGAGCGCATAGAGCAGCAGAAGCGGATAGAACGAGCCCCACTCGGTTTGCATCGAGACGAAGTACATCACGATGCCTCCGGCGATATGCAGCGCGGCGAGCAGCTTCTCGCTCGAAAAGAAACGATCGGCCACGATACCCATGAAGAACGGCGACACAATAGCCGCGATAGCCATGGCGCCGTACGCGCTGCCGATCTGCGTATCGGAGAAGTGCAGAGTCTGGCTGAGGTACGTCCCCATCGT
This sequence comes from bacterium, assembly GCA_040003345.1. GTDB lineage: Bacteria > Gemmatimonadota > Gemmatimonadetes > Gemmatimonadales > Gemmatimonadaceae > AG11. The sequence goes on along the minus strand of JBDUCR010000330.1, from coordinate 8,092 downwards.
CACGAACCACACGCCCCACACGAAATACTGCAGAAACATCATCGTCGACAGCAGGACTCTGGGCTTCACGAGAGCTCCCTCACGGGTGACGGTGCGGACAAGCGCCCACGCAGCGTGATCGGCGCGAGCGAATATGTACGGGCGCGACGGGAAGGCACCAGTATACGTTGACTATTCCGCAGGTGGCGAACAGCGGAAGAGCACTTCGAGTCACCTGAAGCCGCCGCGGCGGCCGCACGGGAGCAGCCAATGACGTCAGCCTTCACGCACACGCACAGCTGGACGCTGCCCGCACCGCCAGACGCAGTCTTTCGCGCGCTGACGGATCCCGTCGAGCTTACGCAGTGGTTCGCCGAACACGCGCAGATTGAGCCGAGGGCGGGCGGAGTGTATCGGTTCTGGGGGCGACACACGATCGGAACGCCGCCGCAAGACGAAGCGCGGCAGACGATCACACGCTTTCAGCCGAACACCGAACTCGCATACATCTGGCCCATCAACGATGTCGACACCATCGTGACGATGACGCTCGCGCCGGACACGAAGGGAACGACGCTCTCGATCACGCATCACGTGAGCGGTGATCTCTCGCTACCTCGGCAGGGCGAGTCGCTCGATGACTACTGGCGACTCGCGATGGCAAACCTCTCGATGCACCTCGACGGCAAGCCCGTAATCATGCCGGACTTCTTCGATCCGACGAGAAGCTGATGGCCGCTACTGGTTCGTGAACGCGTGGATGTTGCCGTCGGGGTCCTTGAGCCACGCGACTCGCATCTTTCCACCGATGTGAATGTCGCCCTCGCGCTTTGTCTCGGGCATGTCGTAGTGCTCGAACGCGGCGCCTTTTGACTTGAGCGTCTTCACACATTCGTCGAGCTCGCCGCCAACTGCCCACGTCGCGGCGGTGGCCCTGTTCGTACCGGCGAATTGTGACTCGTACACGAGGATCGTCGTGCTGCCAGCACGATACACGATCGTGCTCGGCTCACTGTCGTCACCCGACTCGAGGCCGAGAACGCCCTCGTAGAATGTGCGCGCCACGCTCAGGCTCTTCACGGCGAGCGTTGCGACCGCAACCTTGTCCCGCAACATGTTGCCTCCGATGTTCCGATGTCAGTTCGTTCACAAATCGGAGCAACGGCCCTTGCAATGTTGATGCGCGCGGGTCGAACGACCAACGCGCAGCATCATCATGAAACGTCGGGCTTCTTGATCGCCGTACCCGGATCGCGTTCAACGACGATCGTGAAGTCCTTGGCGAGCGCGAGCACGCCACCAACGGCGAGCCAGAATGGCATCAGCAGCGCACCAGCCAGTCCAGCGGCGAGCGGCATGTCGAGCAGCGTGCGCCCTTCAGGATTGCGCAGTATCACGCGACGCACATTCCCTTCGCGGATCAGCTCCTTGAGCTTCTCCTTCACCTTGCCTGCGCTCACCTTGATTTCTTCCATCACGACCTCGGGAGCTGAAGAAAGAGCATAGCGCGAGACACTCACCGCAACGCCTGAACCACTGGCAGCTTCGACGCACGACGCGCCGGGAAAAAGCCACCAACAACGCCCATCACCACCGCGAAGATGAGCCCCGCGAGCAAGAGCTGCGGCGTGACTCGAAACGCGAACGCGATCTCGCTGAAGCTCGCCCAGTTCGTCGTGCTCGTCACGACGCCATTGATCGGCAACGCCAGCAGACAACCGATCACACCACCGATGAACGCAATGACCGCAGACTCGGCGAGGAAACTCGCGAGCACGCTGCGCGGATGAAAGCCAAGCGTGAGCAGCACGGCAATTTCCGACGTACGCGAGCTCACTGCCGCATACATCGTATTCACCGCGCCGAACACCGCACCCACAGCCATGATCGCCGTGATCATGATCGCGAGAAAGCGCAGGATATTACCGAGCAGCTCGGACTGGCTCGCGTAGAACTCGGATTCGCGGTGTGCGTCGATCTGAATACGCTGCTCGGCGAGGAAGGAACGCTTCACTTCTTCGAAGGCCGCCGGATCCTTGAGCCGGAATGCAACGTCCTGAAACCCAGTGCCGCGGAACACGCTCTGGAACTGCTCGTTCTCACCCCAGAGCTCCGACTCGAAGCTCGAGCCATCGGCCGTGAAGCGACACACGATGTTCCAGTTGCGATTGCCGAAGCGAAGTACGTCGCCGACGTTCACGTTCATGAAGCGGCCCTTGAGCTTCGACCCAACGCAAATCTCGCTCTGGCCCGACGCGAAACGCCGCCCCTCGATGATCTTGATATTACGCCGAACGTCGAATGCCTTATCCGACACGCCGCGCGCAACGACATTCGCGACCGCGTACGCGTCGCCGCCTGGCCGCTGAAGATTGATGACGATGTAGGTCTCCGGGCTGATCATCGGACGGCCATCCGCACCCGTCGCGATGTGCGGCGACGCGCTGATGATGCTGATCGCCTCGCGCGGAATGCCGCTCGACATTTCAGTGTCCGCACCGCGTCGAAGCAACAACACGTTATCGGCGGAGCCCGTGGTCACCAGCGCCGTGACGAACCCATTCGCGAGCGCGAGCATGGCGACGAATACCGCCACCACGAGACCAATGCCGAGCGCGGTGAGCGCGGTGGACACCGGACGCTGCGTCACACTGCGCAGGTTGTACACGAATGGGATTTTCATTCGACTCTCCTGAGCGCCTGAACAACGGGCAATCGCGCCGCCTGCCAGGCTGGGAAGATTCCACTCGCTACAGTGAGCAGCAATGCAACCGACGCTCCGATGAACAGAGTACCGCCAGTCACATGGAAGCCCGGCAGAAATCCACCCTGACCAAAGCCCGTGACGATCGGAAGCAGTATGGCTGCGCCGAGTCCGAGCACTGCGCCAGTCAGTGAGATGACCGCCGCCTCGATGATCACCAGACCGAACACGCGGCGATCAGAGAAACCAACTGTCTTCATCACCGCGACCTCCGACGTCCGCTCGCGCTGATTCATCATCATCGCGTTCGCAGTGACGAGCAGGATGGCGAACACCACCGCCATACCGATGGTGCTCATGAGCAGCTTGACGTTACCCCACATGCTGGCGAAACCCGAGGCGAACGCCTTCTCCGTTCCCGTTTTCGTCGGCGCGCTCGAGTTGCGGAACTGGTCGTCGATTGTCTTGGCCACCACGGGCGAAGCGGCCGGATCATCGATCTTCATGATGAACCAACCCGGCGTGACACGATCGGGATACTTCTCGTACAGGTAGTCGTAATGGAACATGAAGGAGTCGTCGCCATACTCCTTCAGCGTCGGATGATAGATGCCGCGAATCGTGAACGTCCAATCGCCAGGAAAGATCGTGCCCTGGATCGTCACGTTGTCGCCCACCTTCCAGCCGAACGCGCGCACCAGCCCTTCCCCGATAATTGCCGACGAGCGCTCCTTCAGAAATGCTTCCTTCTGATCCGCGGGAATCTGGATCTCGGGATAGATCTTGAGATACGACTCCGGATCGATGGCGAACTGCGCGAAGAACTTCTTGCCGTCGCCATACTTTCCGCCGAACCAGTTCGCCCACGTCACCAGCTGCACATGCGGCACCGCCGCGAGCCGCGTCGCGTAGGTCTGCGGAAGCGGAATGACGAACGCAGTGGCGTTCTGCGTGATCATGCGTGACGCGCTGCTCACCTCGGAGCCCGCGCTGAGCGTCGTCGTCACCGTGCGAAGCGATGCGAACAGAAAGAGCGCGAGCGCCACACTGCAGATCGTGAGGATCGTGCGCAGCTTGTGTCGCTTGAGATTCGCGATGACCAGCGGAAGAAATTTCATCCGGCTACCCCCACCGCGCCGCTCGTTCCAATTCCTCCGCCCATCTTCACACCCTCACGCTCGAGCAGCACACCCTTCTCGAGATGCAGAATGGTCTTCGCATGCTCGGCCGCCTTGGCATCATGCGTCACGATCATGATTGTCTTGTGGAACTCCTCGTTCAGGCGACGAAGCAGCTCCAGTACCTCTTCCGAGCTCTTCGCGTCGAGCTGGCCAGTAGGCTCGTCGAGCAGAATGAGTGTCGGATCGGCGACGATTGCGCGCGCGATCGCGACGCGCTGTTCCTGGCCGCCGGAGAGCTGTCGCGGAAAGTGATCCATTCGATCCGACAATCCAACCACACCAAGCGCGATTGCCGTGCGCTCGGCGCGCTCCTTCTTGTTGAGATTCGTGAGCAGCAGCGGAAGCTCGACGTTCTGATGCGCCGTCAATACCGGAAGCAGGTTGTACGACTGAAAGACGAAGCCAATAGTGCGCGCGCGCCAGTCTGCGAGCTGCGATGCCGTCATCGCGCTCACTTCTGCGCCTGCAACGCGCACCGTGCCACTCGTTGGCTTGTCGAGTCCAGCGACGAGATTGAGCAGCGTCGATTTCCCTGAGCCCGAGGGTCCCATCAGCGCCGTGTAGCTGCCTTCATCGAAGTCGATCGTGAGGCCGTTGTAGACGTCGACGGTTTGCGCCTCACGCTTGAAGGACTTGTCGACATTGCGAATTTCGACCAGTGCCATTGGATTCTTCGTTTGGGTTGATGTCATCCCGCAGGAGCGACGCGACGTCTATTGAACTTTCACCTTCATCCCTTCCGTCGGCGTGTCGACGCCACTCACCAGAAGCTGTTCGCCGCCGCTAAGCCCTGAACGAACTTCGAGAAATCCGGCGCTCACCGGTCCGGTCGTGACCACACGCCGAGTCAATTGTCCGTCGCGCACGATCCACACGACGCTCGAGCCGGCGTCGGTTTTCACTGCAGCCGCCGGAACGCGAATCACGGGCTTCATCGCCGCGATCTTTACGTTGCCGCGCCCCGAATCGGGCTGGAGGAAATCCACCTTCGCGCCCATCTCCGGCAGAATGCGCGGATCGTGATCGAGAATGGACACCTTTACCTGCACGGTGGCGCGCTGACGATCGGCCGTCGGCACGACCTGCCTGACGACGCCACGGAACGCGGTATCGGGATACGCATCGAGCGTGATGCGCGTCGGCGCTGAATTGCGGATGCGCCCGATGTACGCTTCGTTGACGTCGACTTCGACCTCGAGCGACTGCAAATCCGCGAGCGTGACGACAGCGCCACGCGTCAGCCCGCCCCCGACTGACGGTGCAACCACTTCGCCAACCTCCGCGTCTTTCCGGAGCACTGTGCCGGAGAACGGTGCGCGGATGATGGTGTTGTCGTTGTTCGCCTGCGACATGCGAAGCCCCGCCTCCGCCGACCGCTTGCGCGCCTCGGCCGCATTCACCCGCGCGTCGGCCTGCGCAGCGCGGCTCGTTGCCTGCTCGAGATCCTGCGTCGAGATGAGATTTGCATTGCGTGTGCGTATGTCGCGAATGCGACTGGCTTCCTTGACGAGCTGGTCGCGGTCGGAGCGCGACTCGATGACGCTCGCATCGGCGGACGCCACATTTGCCTGCGCCTGCGACACGGCCGCCTGGTAGTCGGCGTTGTCGAGACGCGCGATGACGTCGCCCTGCTTTACGATCGAGCCTTCGCTGACGCTGAGATACGCGAGACGCCCAGCGATCTTGGCTGAGACCGATGCCTTGGTGCGCGCGACGACATAGCCGTTCGCGGTAACGCTGGTTGCGCCGCCAGCGGAGCCACCGCTGCCCGAGCTCGCGCTGACGGTGACGACTTGTACTTGAGGGACGTTGCGTGCTCGGAACATTGCGACCGTAGACACGACAACAATGATTGCGGCAACGAAGAGGATGAGATTGCGAAGGAGCGCGCTCTTTTCAGGCGCGGATGGCGCATCGCGATTGATGCGCAACTTCGAGAGATCAACGGGGGTAGTCATGACGCGCAGAATCTATCCGTTGCAATGGTTGATGTCATCACCTAATTCGACATCAACACATTCGGATTCGGTGCAGCTCAAGTTTCAGGGTCGGACGCTTGGAACACAGCCCAGTCCAGCGGCGCTGCACATACGACGTATGGCCAGCCGTGAAATCGACAAGGCGATGAAATGACCGACGCGGTCACCGCCCTGCGCGATTTTTCAGGATCTTCACAAAGGATCGGCCTCGGAGCTCCTCGATCGACAGCCCCGTCATCGCGAGCGCTTCCTCCTCCGTGATCGCCGCGGAATTCACGCCGCGAAGAAAGAAGTTGAGCAGCCCCTGACCCGTCGCGGCATCGTCGAACACATCGCCGACCAGCGTTGCCTGCGCCGCCTTGTTCACGAAGTTCGAGAGCCGAGCGGCTGCCGCGTCGATGCCGTCAAGAAAAAAGGCGTAGAGTGCGGCATAGCGCGTGACCAGCTGCGCAGGGTGGAGATCCCACCCCTGATAGAATCCGCCGACGAGCGAATGCGTGACGTCGTCGAAGTGGAGCTTCCACGCGGCATGCACACTGTTGCGATTCTGGAGCTCCTGTGCGGCCGTCAGATCCGCGCCCGGGCGCAGACGGTGGATCGGTACCGGCATCACGGTGGTCGAACCGTCAGAGAGCCAGATGCCGGTACCTGCCAGCGACACCTGCATGAAATGCTTCGCAAAGTCGCACGCCGGATGACGCATGCGCTGGTGTGCCGCCGTGATGTTCACTCCGGCGGTATAGTCGTACGTCCCGAAGTGTGCGGCGGTCAGCCGACCGCCCGACACTGCAGGAATGCGCGGTAACAGCGAGCGTCCTTCGGCGTCAAGCACAATCTGCGGCGTCTCGACCATCACTTCGAATTTGAGAGTGCCTTCAGCAAGCCCGATCGCACGCTCGAGTCGCGCCAGCTCGGCGACGATGAACTCTACCTGTTCGATCATGACGATCTTCGGCACGGTAACGACGAAATTTTCCGGCAGCGCGCCGGCGCGCTTCATCAGTTCGGTGAGCACGATCTCGAGCGTGCGGATCGAGCGCACACGGAGCTCTTCGTTCAATGGCTTGATGCGAATGCCGACGAACGGTGGCAGCGAACCGTTCTTCATGCCGACAGCAAGCGCTTCGGCGACCGCTACGGCGTGCCCGTCTTCCTCGACGTCGGGGCGATTGCCGTAGCCGTCTTCGAAGTCGATGCGGAAATCTTCAACGGGCTCGCGCTGCAGTTTCTCGGCGACGCGAGCGTGAATAGTTGCGAGCGCAGGATGAGCCTCGATGCCGAGCGCTTTGCCGAGTGTCGCTGCGTCGGGTGCGTAGTCCTGAAGTGCGCGCGTTGCGACGTCGCCGAGCTTGCGCGCGGCGTCAGCGCCGAAGAGCTGTGCGCCACCATAGACCGTATGCACCGGCTGTCGCGATCCCGCTTCACCGGGGTAACGCGCGGCGAAGGCGACGTTGGCTGCGCGAAGAGCCTCGATGCTTTCTGCATTCATTGGTGTCGTCATCCGTTGTAAATCCTTCCCCGGTAGCGCTCGAGCACCGCGCGCGCTTCGGCGCGGAGCACGTTGCGAACAATGGTGATGCCGCGATCTTCGAGGTATTTGTACGATGCAGGGAACACCGGTCCTTCATCGAAGTTCAGGCGCGATGCGTCTTCGCGTCCAGCTCCGCACACGACGCGCTTCACACCGCTCCAGAGCGTTGCGCCCAGACACATCGCGCACGGTTCGCACGAGGTGAACAGCTCGTGCTCCGCCATGCCTGGTGCGGCCAGCGTGAACGAGCTGAGGCGCTGCTGCGCCATCATGAAGGCGACCATCTCGCCGTGGAGCGTGCAATTATTGGCGCGGACGACGCTGTTCATGCCGACGGCGATGAGCTTGCCGGATGCTCTCTCGAAGACCGCTGCACCGAAGGGTCCGCCGGTTTCGCGTTCGACGTTCGCGAGCGAGACGGCGATGGCGAGGCGCATCTTCTCGTCGTCGTTCGCGTAGATGCGATTCCAGTCGACGACCTCGTTTACCCAGACCGGGTAGCCGATGTGTACTTCGAAGTGGGGCATGACGGGAAACTATAACGTCAAACCGAGGAGCGTAGCGAGAGTGCGACCCAGTGCGCGTTGCGCATAGCCGGCCATAATCGCTGCGAGAGTAGATCCCGACACTCGCTTCGCTCCTGCGGGATGACAGTCACCTCCTGCGCTTGCGAGAGCGGCAAGCGGCGCCCCATAATCGAACGTCGAATTCGAGAGGA
>JBDUCR010000527.1:0-8420 GCA_040003345.1 bacterium | reverse complement strand
TCGGTTGCTCATATTCGGTCTGGAGAGTCTCTGGAGTGGCAACTGCTACCCTGAACATCCACCGAGTCGATGACACTTCTGCGGGCGCATGACACCGAAGACCTGCAGGCTGAGCCGATAGCAGTAAGCCGACTTCCCCGTCAGTTTCTCGACTGGCGACTCGTGCTCGTCGTCTTTCTGCTGGTGAGCGCGCTGTACGTTCGATGGCATCTGCGCAACGGTTGGATTCCCATCGACGACGGACCAGTGGCAGAGACGGCGCGGCGAGTGATGGAAGGGCAGGTGCCGCATCGCGATTTCGACGAGCTCTACACTGGCGGGCTCGCCTACGTGAACGCCGCCGCCTTCCGCGCGCTCGGCACCAATCTCTGGACGCTGCGTCTGGTGCTGTTCGGCGTATTTCTCGCCTGGGCGCCGGCGGTGTTCTATATCACGTCGCGTTTCGTGCGACCGCTCGCGGCGGCAGGCGTCGGGTTCCTTGCGGTGGTGTGGTCGCTGCCGAACTATCCTGGCGCGATGGCCTCGTGGTACAACCTCTTTCTCGCCACGTTCGGCACCGCGGCGCTGCTGCGATACCTGGAAGATTCGAAGGCGCGATGGTTGTTCATCGCTGGCGTCGCTGGCGGCCTTTCGTTTCTCGTCAAGGTGATCGGGCTCTACTACATCGCTGGCGCGCTGCTCTTTCTCGTGTTTCACGCGCATGCCCTCGGCGCGTCGTCGCTGACTGCTGACAAACGCTCGAGTCGCGGATACGAAGCGTTCGTCACGGTGTCCCTGCTCGTGTTCGTCGCCGCACTACTGCTCGTCGTGCGGTCACATCTCCAGGCCACGGAGTTCGTGCAGTTCGTACTGCCTGGCGCATTGCTGGCCGCGCTGCTGATCCGCAATGAATGGACGGAGCCAGCAGGTCCAAGCCGAGCGCGGTTCGTGATGCTCGCGCGTCTCGTGCTTCCCTTTCTTGCGGGCATCGCGCTGCCCGTTGCGTTGTACTTCGCGTTCTACGTGCACGCCGGCGCACTCGGCGCGCTGCTGAATGGTGTGTTCGTCGCGCCGCAACGACGACTGTCGTTCATCGCCGTCTTCGCACCCGAGCCGGCAACCATGCTCGCGCTGGTGCCGTTCGCCGCGTTCGCGATCCTCGCATATCGCGCCAAGGGTCGTCTCACTCGACGCGAGACAATTCTGTTCGCGCTGATGCTTCTGCTGCTGCTGCGCGCGACGCGTGGGAATGGTTTGCTCTATCGGACTATCTGGCTGGCGGCGCGCAGCCTGCTTCCCCTGCTGGTGATCGGTGGCATTCTGCTGCTCTCGCGCAAGCGAAAGCCGGATTCGTCGCCGCTGCTGCATGAGCAGACGATGCTCTTGCTCGCCGTCACGGCGATGTGCAGCCTCGTGCAGTTTCCATACGCGGTAGCGACGTACTTCGGCTATGTGGCGCCGCTCATTCCGCTCGTCTCGCTGGCGTTGTACAGCCACGTGCGGCTACCGGCACGCACGATCCCGGCGATGCTCGTCGCGTTCTTCATCGCGTTTGCGATTCTGCGCACGAACTCGACGCAGCTGGCGAGTAAGGGGAACACCTATCAGCGGCAGCCTGCCCTCGCGATGCTCACGATGGAGCGTGGCGGTGTTCGCGTCCCCATCGATCAGGCACTGAGTTATGACTCGCTCGTGAAGAAGCTTCGAATCCATGCACGCGGTGGCTACACGTGGGCATCGCCGGATTCACCGGAGGTGTACTTCCTCGCGGGACTCGACAACCCCACTCGCACGTTGTTCGAAGTGTTCGATAGTCCGCCGAGCACGCCGCGGGAAATCATGCGCATCCTGGAGGCGCATGGCGTGACGGCAATCGTGTTGAGCTCACCGTCGTTTTCGCCACCGATCTCGCACGAGATGTATCAACTGGTGTCAGCGCGATTTCCTCACGCGGAGGAAGTGGGCCCCTTCCAGTTGCGGTGGCGCGACTGACGACGCTCGGCGATCAGGCAATCAGGGCGTTGGAAGGTCGTTCCAGCGGACGTCGGCGGTGAGCACTCCGTTCGTCACGCGCATCAGCCCACCGACGCTTCCGACCCGATCACCGCGCCGAAAGCTGATGGGGCCAGTCGCTCCCGTCACGATCACTCCAGACGTGTCTGCGAGTGCCGCGCGGACGCCTCGTCGCGTGGCGCCACCACGTCGAATGGCTTCGAGAATCGCGAGCGTGCCATCGTATGTGAGCGCCGCGGGCGCCTCGGGCTCGTAGCCAAAACGGCTGGCAAACGTGCGGCGAAAGTGTACTGCGATGCTTTGCGTGTCCGACGGAAGGAATACGGAGGGCCACACGATTCCATTCGACCTTGGATCAAGCGCCAACGTTGACCGCCATCCGTCGCCGCCAACGATTTGTGCGCGCAGCTGATGTGCTGCTGCCGCGCGAAGAAACGGCATCGCGGTCTTTTCCCCACAAATGACGAACACGGCGTCCGGTCGCGACGCGGCGAACTCGCGCAGGTAGACGTTGAAGTCGGTCGTTGAATCGGTGATTGGATTGCGGCTCACGATCGTACCGCCTCTCGAACGGAAGGCGGGAATGAATGCTCCGGCAAGCCCGCGTCCATAACCATCGTTGACGTAGAGCAGCGCGACCCGGCGCCAGCCCTTCGCCATGAACAGACGCGCCTCCTCGACTCCGAGCTTGCCGTCGCTCGGGATCACGCGAAACACCCACGGCGAAATTCCTGAGAGCTGAGGCGAACTCGCCGTCGCCACCGCGGCAAGTGAGCCATCGTACACCGGAGCCGCCGCAATCATCGCACTCGAGAATTCATGGCCGACCACGGCAAGGATACGATCGTCAGCAACGAAATCGCGTGCAACACGCACCGCCAACTCACCGCGCCCGCTATCTCGAAGAATCCTGACCTGAATGTGTCGTCCGTCGATTCCACCGGCACGGTTCGCGGCGTCGACGGCCAGACGAATGCCTCGCATGCTGTCTTCGCCACTGTCGGTGCTGTCGAGCATTGCAACGGCGCCGATCCAGATGGTGTCCGTGGACTTCGTGCATGCGATCGGAGCCACGCCAGCGAGTACGGCCAGTGCTGTGATACGCGAGCAGCGCACGTGAAAACGCACGCGACTATTGGCGAGTGAGCTACGCACGGAGACGCACTGCTGGCTGTGACGGAGCGGGAGTCGCGCGCACGATGCCATTGCTCGACGCCAATGTGCACGCTGCGTCGAGGTGAATGCTGAACGTCGATCCAACGTCGACCGTGCTCTCGATGGTGACACGATAGCCGAGCAGCTCGGCAAAGGCACGCGTGATTGCGAGCCCGAGGCCAGTGCCCCCAAAGGTCGACGCCGTCTGCGAGCTCGCCTGCTCGAACGCCTCGAACACCGCGGCTTGCCGTTCGAGCGGAATTCCCATTCCCGTGTCTGACACCTCGATACGCAGTGGCATCGCCGTGTCGGCATCCGTGATGACACGCACCGTCACGGTGCCGCGCTCAGTGAACTTCAGCGCGTTCGCGACCAGGTTGATGATCATCTGCTTGAGCTTCAGATGATCGGTGACCAGCAGTGCCATCGGCGACGGCAGCTCAGCACGAAGCACCACCGGTGCGACGACGTCGGGACTGGCGCTGGCAAGCAGTCGTCCCTCCAACTCGCTCAGCGTATCGCGGATCAGCGTGTCGAGTGACGTCGGTGCGAGTTCGGCGATCATGCGCCCCGATTCGATCTTCGAGAGATCGAGCACGTTGTCGATGAGCTGCAGCAGATGTCGTCCGTTCTTGTTGATGCGACTCACGAACTCGAGGTCCGCTTCCACGAGGTTGGCGGCGCGGTTCTTCTGCAGTACCGTCGCGAATCCAATCACGGAGTTGAGCGGTGTGCGGAGCTCGTGACTCATGCGCGCAAGGAAGTCGCTCTTCGCGCGATTGGCCGCATCGGCGCGATGACGCGCTTCACGTGCAGCCGCCTCCGCGCGCCGGCGACGGACCACTTCTTCCTGAAGCTCGGTAGACCGTGTGCGCAGCTCGTCGAGCGTGACGTTTTGCCGAGCGAGGAGTTGCTGCGTGCGCTCTTCTGCTGCCGTGACTCGCGTCAGAATCACGGCCGCTTCGTTCATGGCGACGGCCAGCGGACGAAAGTCGTCCGGAACCGAGTCGGGCACAGTGTGCGCCGTCGTGTTGCGATTGCCGAGCTCCACGGCTTGCGACAGCAGCTGGCCGAGCGGCAATGCGACGGTGCGCGACACCCATCGTGCGACCATGCCCAGCCCAACCGTCGCCGTGATGATCGCGATAATCAGAGCGAGGATCTGCGAATCGGCCGACCGGCGGAGCGTGTTCGTTATCGTCGCGACGTGTGCCGCGCTCGACGTCCCCAACCGCTCGACGTCCGCGACGACGATCGCTTCGAGCGGCGCGGCGGTATCGAGACTCTTTTCGGCCTCCGCCAACTCGCCGAGGTCGACGTGGACGTGCGCCCGATCGAGCACGCTCTCGAGCAGCGAAAGCTGACGGTCGAGGTGCGCGATCAATTCCGCTTCATCGGCCGCGGCCAGGCTGTCGCGGTTGAGTGCGGCCGCCGCGGCGTGGGCGTCCGTGTTGAGCCGCTCGAACTCCGCGCGCAGATGCGGCGATGGGCGGGCGACGTATGCAGTCCCGTCGTGCACTGCGCGCACTGTAGACGATACGAGGCGAAGCGAAAGGCTCTGCTTCAACAACGCCGCCGCGACGGCTCTGTCAGTGGACGCACTGAGAGACCGCAGCGACCACCAGCCTCCGAGCGCAGGCAGGAGCATGATCAGTGCAAAGGCGACTGACGCGAGCTCGAATCTCGCGCGTACTGTTCTGCGCTGAAACCTCATTGATATGCCGATCCCCTCGGCTGGCCGCGGCGTCGAAGGCTACGGCTCTATTGTCGGCACAGTGTCGAGTTCTCTGCACCCGCCTGGCGGACAATATGACCGAGGCCGCGTTGACGCTGGTTTTCGAGAAACCCGCTGCGTCCTCGCAAATGCCCTGCACCGGCAATAGAGTGTCATACCGCTCTCAACTCTTCGCGATGCCGTGACGTGACGATACGATCATCCCGAGTAAAGGCCGCCTCTCTTCTGATCGCGCCGATTGTGAGCCTCGCACTCACCATCGTGGCGCTGTACGAAGCGCAGGATGCTGCGCGCAGTCATCGTCTGACGGCTGAGCGCACCCTCCGCGACTACGCGACGCTCGCCGCGCTCACCTTCTCGGCACATGCGCGCGAGCGCGTGCTCGGCCAGGTCACGGCGACGATTGCCTCTGGTCAACAAATGGCCGTTGACGCGCATGCAGCGTGTGCGACCGCGACCGGCGCGCCCATCGTTCCGTTCAGCATTCATTTTATCGGCGCACGCGCGACCGTGAGTCCGATCGCGGCATCTCCGTGTGCTACCACTGCGTTTGTTGGGTGGCTTCGCGACACCGTTGCCGTTCACGCGGCGCAAATCTACCAAGCTGGATGGAACAGCGCAGATCTTGTCGGCGCTCCACCAGGCAGCGGCGGCGCACGCTGGATCGTCGCGTACACGAGGCAAGTGGACGCCGGCGGAGCGCTGGCCGCCGCGAGCGGTGCAGCGATGCCTCTGGCGGCATTCCTCGATCCAGTCTTTCGGACGGTGATCGAACGAACGTTGCTGTTGCCGAGAACGCTCGTTGGCAACGTGTCCAATGATTCGCTGCTGACGGTGGTCGTGACTGACGGTGTGGGGAATCTGCTGTTTCATTCCCGTGCGAGCTACGCATCGCCCTTCACCGGCGTGAACGCGGCATCCGTGCTTGGCGGATTCCGTGTCGCCGTGACACTGCGTCCTGGTGTGGCGAATCAACTGGTCATCGGCGGTCTGCCGCGATCACGACTTCCCGATCTGCTTGCGCTCTTCGCGATTGCAGCGACACTCACCGTCGTCGCCATTCTGCAGCTGCGCCGCGCCGCGGAGCTCGCGCGGCTGCGGTCGGACTTCGTCGCCAATGTGTCGCACGAGATCCGCACCCCGCTCGCGCGGCTGCGTCTTTTCGCCGATACGCTCAGTCTTGGTCGGGCACGCACCGAGGCGGAGCGCGCGCGCGCCGCACGCATCGTCGCGCAAGAGGCGCTGCGTCTGACATATCTCACCGACAATCTCCTGCAGTTCTCGCGATCGGAGCGCGCGCCGAGCGGAGTGTTCCCGCGATTGTGGACGCGCGATGCCACATCGTCGGGCAGCGATCATGCCTCAGCCGTCGCGTTCGACGAGCTCCTGGCCGAGACGATCGATGCGTTTGCGCCGATCGCCGCCGCGCGCGACAACTCAGTTGTGTTGTCGGCGCATGCGCGTAACGTCGCGGTTGCGGTGGATGCATCCGAGCTGCGGCAGGCGATACTCAACCTGCTCGACAACGCGGTGAAATACGGGCCGCGAGGGCAGCGCATCGACGTCGTGCTCAGTACGAAGATCAACACGCGAGAAGGACAACCGTCGTCCGCAGTCGCGTGCCTTACGGTTGACGACCGCGGTACTGGTATCCCTCGAGAGGAGCGTCACAAAGTGTGGGAGCCATACTATCGCGCGACGCGCGAGCGCAAATCAGCCATCGCGGGGAGTGGCATCGGGCTCGCGGTCGTGTACGATGTCGTTGAACGCGCGGGCGGCCGGGCCTGGATCAGCGACGCACCAAGCGGTGGCGCTCGAATTGTCATCGAGTTGCCGCTGCTGACTTCCGCGCCAGACGTCGCGACGACGCTCGTCGCTGCAGCAGGTCCGGGCGTCGCATGAAGAGAACGAGCGGACCCCAGCGCGCAACGGCGGTAGCTGGCGCGCACGTACTCGTGGTCGAGGACGACAGCGATCTGTCGTCGGGGCTGCGCGACAACTTCGAGGTCGAGGGATATTCGGTTACAGTGGCGGCCGATGGGCGCGCCGGCCTCGCAGCAGCGCGAGCGTCGTCGCCGGATCTCATCATACTCGACCTCATGCTTCCAGAGCTCGACGGCTTCCGTGTCCTTCGCGCGCTGCGCGACGGAGGTTCACAGGTGCCGGTGCTCGTGCTGACCGCGCGCGGACAGGAGATGGACAAGGTGCGGGCACTGCGCCTTGGCGCGGACGACTACGTCACCAAGCCGTTTGGTGTTCTCGAATTGCTCGCGCGGGTGGAGGCCGTGCTTCGCCGAACGCGCAACACAGATGGCGATGCTGCCGAGAATTATGCGTTCGGAGAGGTAGAGATGGATGTCGCCGCCAGAGCGGTGACACGTCGAAGCGAGATCGTGCCCCTGGCGCCTCTCGAGTTCGACCTGCTGCTGGCACTCGCGCGTCGACGCGGTGCCGTCGTGACGCGGCGCGAGCTACTCGACGAAGTGTGGGGCTACGAGGCCGACGTGCAGAGCCGAACGGTCGATGCGCACATCACGACGCTGCGCCGCAAGATCGAGGACGATCCCGCGACACCTCGTCATATCCTGACGTCGCGGAAGATCGGCTATCGCATTCGCAGTTGAGCCGCGCTCACTCACGCCTCGCCGAGCAAGTCGCGCGGAATCGCACGACGCTCGGCGAGTCGTACTGCTGACTGCTCGTCGTGGGTAGGCAGAAAGACGAGCGGCATCTCGCGCGCGAGCCCGCGCACGCGAGCGAGACTCCGTCGCGCCGCCGCCTCGCCGCCGCCGAGCGGCGAGACACCATCCACGACATCGGCGAGCAGATTCTCCTGTGTGTACGAGACGTCGCCGGCGAGAAGAACAGCCGGTTCGCCTGAGACCGTAACGAGCACTGACGCATGCCCGGCTGAATGTCCTGGCGTAGGTAGAACGCGTACATCACCCGCTCTGGTGATTACTGCGCATCGATCGAACGGCCCGATGTCGTCGTGCATCCACGGCATCGGCCGAGGTGCGAACCAATCAGGCCAGCGATGTGGCAGGTAGCCGCGCATCATGCCGGGAATGCCGCGCGCGACTTCGTACTCTCGCGCGTCAACGAAGATGTCGCTGTCGGGAAAATGCGAGAGTCCGCCGGCATGGTCCGTATGCAGGTGCGTCATGATGACGGTGCGAACGTCACTCGTCGAGATGCCGAGCAAGCGGAGTTGTGGACCGATCTCCTCTTCCGGCGTGACGTCGATCCGAACTCCCCAGCGAAAATACGGATGCCATCGCGGAAAATATCCAGGCGTCGCCGTGCGTGATGTGTCGCCGCTGTCGACGACGATCACACCTTCGGGATGCTCGATGACCCAGGTGAAGATCGGAAGCGCTGGGGTCCAGTGCGTGTCGCGCATGGTGTTGAGTGCGCGCACGAGGCCGCGCCCGTGTCCCGAGCGTTGCAGTTCGTGCACGCTGACGGTACCGGTCTGGATTGCATGAATGCGCACAACCGAGTGTCATTCCTTGCGCGCAGCGGCGACAGGTCCATT
>JBDUCR010000103.1:0-2534 GCA_040003345.1 bacterium | reverse complement strand
TCGTCCTTCTCCCACTGAATCACCGTGCGGCCCGGCATGCTCGCCGGCTCGATCGGGACGATCTCGTGCAGTGGTTGTTCGGTGAGCACGAAGCCACCAACGTGAATCGAGCGATGACGCGGAAGCTGATGCAGCCCATCGACGATCTCGGCGAGTGCGCGCACACGGCGATCATTTGGATCGAGACCGACACGCTCGACGATGCTCACGCCGTCGTCGGTGGGACGAACAGCGGTGACGGGATTGCGACGTTCGGTGTGATCGTCCGACGCATGCGGATCTTCCCAGCGATTGCCGCGCGATGCGCTTTCGTGCATCACGTTCGGAATGGCGACGAGATCGCGCGCGCCCGATTTCATCGCACTCGGACTTCCATACGGCTCGTACGCGGCCTTCGGCGTCGGGCGATCGGCCGTCGTCATCGGCTTTAGAACCTGCTTCGACTTTTCCCGTTCGGCACGTGAGCGCGTGGTCGCTTCCGTTCCGGGAACCATGTGTCCACCCAGTGCACTCGCGAGCGTCGCATCGGCTTCTTCTGCGCTCGACGCGGTGGTCCTGAGTGCATCGGCCGTTGATTTCGCGGAGAAGCGATCGCTGAGCGTGGCGAGCAGGTCGGCCTGCTCGACACTGAAGCCGAGGACGCGCGCTGCATCACGCACGGCGCTGCGGCCGCGATAGGTGATCTGCTCGCACACCATCGCGGCGTGCTCACGTCCGTACTTGTCGTACACGTATTGCAGCACGCGCTCGCGCTCGCGATGCGCAAAATCGATGTCGATGTCTGGTGCTTCCGTGCGCTCCTCACTGAGAAAGCGCTCGAAGAGCAGCTCGAGCTTGATCGGATCGACGGCAGTGATGCCGAGGCAGTAGCAGACGGCGGAGTTGGCCGCGGAGCCTCGGCCCTGGCAGAGAATGCCTTCGCGCCGTGCGAAGCGCATGATGTCCCACACGATGAGGAAGTAGCCAGCGAGCTTGAGCTTGCGGATGAGTGAGAGCTCGTGCGCGACCTGCTTCTCGTGTCCAGCGCCGCGCTTTGCAGTTCCGGGTGGTCCCCACCGTTCGTGCGCACCTTGCTCGACGAGTCGCGCGAGATATTCGTCGGCATCGACTCCGAGGGGCAGTGCGTACGCCGGCAGCGTCGGCTTCAACTGATCGAGACGGAACTCGCATCGCTCGGCGATATCGAGTGTGGCGCGAATGCCTTCGGGCGCATGACGCCAGCGTCGTGCGATTTGTGCCGCGCCCTTGAGATACCACTCACCGTTGGGTCGGAGGCGCGTGCCCATCTGATCGAGTGTGCACTTGTGGCGCAGTGATGCGAGGACGTCGTGTATCATGCGATCGCGTGCGCGTGCGTAGTGGACGTCGTTCGTCACGACCCACGGAATGTCGAGCACGCGCGCGATGTCGATGAGGCGTCGTGTGGTGACGCGCTCTTCGGGCAGGCCGTGATCCCAGCACTCGATTGCGACGCGCCGGTTGAAGATGTCCATGAGATTCGCCGCGGCCTCGCACGCTGCGTCCATCTGATCCGATGTTGCGAGCGTCGGAATCCAGCCGCGTGGACAACCGGTGAGCGCGAATAATCCATTGGCGTGCGACGCGAGCTCGTCGAGCGAGACGTGTGGGCTGCCGCGCGGCTGATCGCGTCGCCCGATAGTGATGAGCGTCGAGAGATTGGCGTAGCCTTCGCGTGATTCGGCGAGCAGCGGAAGATGCGTGAGGAGCGGCTCCTCTCCGCCGACATCGATTGCCACGGTGAGCTCGGCGCCGATGATGGCGGGGAGTCCGACTTCATCTGCCGCCGTGGCGAAGCGCACGGAGCCTCCAAGCTCGTCGTGATCCGTGATGGCGAGTGCGGTGAGCCCGAGCTCCACGGCGCGCGAGACGAGTGTCTCTGGGAGTGCCGCGCCATCGAGTAAGGAGAAGCAGGAGTGCGCATGCAGCTCTGCGTATTCGAGGACAAGGGGATGACGGGATGAGGGAATGAGGGGACTGCGGTTCCCGTCATCCCGTGGTCCCGTCATCCTGTCCTCCTGAGGTTCAGTCTGCCCATGCCTGCACTCGCCACGCATCATCGGACCGATCGAGAAACACCACTACTTCGCCTGCGTCGCTTTCGCATCGCCAGTAATCGCGGCGATATCCGTCGTCCCACCAGTCGCCGGACAATCGTTCGGGGCCGAGTGCGCGCGTGACGGCGATGCGTTGTCCGCGCCAGGTGATGGTGTGCGGTACTTCGCCTTCGCAGAGCACGTCGATTGCTTCGGGTGGGTCGAGTGAACGGCGCGCCAGTGTTGTATCAGGAGGCGTTGGCTCGCTGACGTGAAGTTGAAGGGGATGAGAGGAGGAGGGGATGACGGGATAAGGGGATGAGGGGATGACAGGGTAAGGGGATGAGGGGATGACGGGATGAGAGGATGAGGGG
This sequence comes from bacterium, assembly GCA_040003345.1. Taxonomy (GTDB): domain Bacteria; phylum Gemmatimonadota; class Gemmatimonadetes; order Gemmatimonadales; family Gemmatimonadaceae; genus AG11. The sequence continues at coordinate 106 of JBDUCR010000103.1, read as the reverse complement.
ATGAGAGGAGGATTAAGGGTGCGTCGTCCCCTCTTCCCCTCGTCCCCTTGTCCCCTCATCCCTTCACTCCCCCTCATCCTCTCTTCCTGTAATTCCATCCATACTC
>JBDUCR010000382.1:0-8503 GCA_040003345.1 bacterium | reverse complement strand
CGGAGGAGCAGGAGGAAGTCGAGCGCATTCTCGCCGAGCTCACCGACACGATGCGCCCGCATCGCGAGGGACTCGCCGAGTCGTTCGACGCACTCGCCGAGCTGGATTCGCTGCACGCGCGCGCGCGCTATGCGATTCAGTTTCACTGCACACCTGCGGCGCTCGCTCCCGCGCGAGACGGCTTTGCCATTTCCGATGGACGTCACCCGTTGCTGCTCGCGAAAGGCGTTGACGTCGTGCCGTTTGATCTCGAGATGTTTCCCGATGAGCGTACGCTGCTCGTCTCGGGCCCGAACACCGGCGGCAAGACTGTATTGCTCAAAGCGCTCGGCCTGGTGTCGATGATGTCGCAGGCGGGAATTCCTGCGCCGGTCGGTGCGGAGAGTCGCATTCCCGTGTTCGACGATGTGCTCGCGGACATCGGGGACGAACAGTCGATCGAAGCGAGTCTGTCGACGTTCTCCGCGCACTTGAAGAATCTCTCGGAGATTCTGCGCCTCGCGACAGCGGACTCGCTCGTCCTCATCGACGAGCTTGGGTCAGGGACGGATCCGCAGGAAGGTGCGGCGCTCGGCTGGGCGATTCTCGAAACGCTGACGACGCGCAGAACGACGACACTCGCGTCGACGCATCTCGGGCAGCTAAAGGAGCTGGCGACGCAGGTGCCGAGTGTCGTGAACGCATCGCTTCAGTTCGACGCCGTGCAACTTGCGCCGACGTATCGACTCATCAAGGGAATTCCAGGACGCTCGTACGGCATCAGCATCGCGCGCCGCCTCAGTCTTCCTGCTGACGTTGTGGCGCGCGCGGAAGAACGGCTCCCGCAAGGTGAGCGCGACATGGCTGCGCTACTCGAGCGACTCGAGAAGAAGGAAGAAGAGCTCGTCGTGCGCGAGCGCGAGGCCGCTGAAATGGTCGACGACGCACGCCAGCGAATCGCGACGGTTGCGAAGCGTGAGCACAACGTGCGCGAGCGTGAGCGCACTGTCGAGAAGACGAGCCGTCAGGATGCACGGAAGTACGTGCTCGAGGCGCGCGCCGAGATCGATCGCACGATCAAGGAGCTGAAGAAGAAGGGCGCCGAAGCGGCCGATGGCGCGATCGACGAGATGGGACGTGAAGCACGGCGCAAGGCGGAAGAGTTGGCCGCGAAGCAGGCGAACGTCCTTGATCGCCTCGATGCAGAAGAGAGATCGGCACAGCGGAAACGCGGAACGGTAGCACCTGCGGAGCGCACGCCGATTGCTGTGGGTGATGCGGTAGAAGTCGGCACACTCGGCGGCACAATTGGTCGCGTGCTCGAGCTTCGCGGCAAGGATGCGAACGTCGTCGTCGGTTCGATGAAGCTCACCGTGAAGCAGTCGACGCTGCGCAAGACGGCGCAGCTGCCTGCGGACACCGCCGTCAGTTACATCGGAGACGCGCCGGACGTGTTCGTGAGTACCGAGGTGAACCTCCTCGGAATGCGCGCCGACGAGGCAGAAGGAATTGTGCTGCAGGCGTTGGACAGCGCCATTCGCGCCGATCTCAAGAGCCTTCGCATAATTCATGGCAAGGGAACAGGCGCGCTGCGTCAGGTCGTCGACGAAATGCTCCGCAAGGACACGCGCGTCCGCGAGTTTCACATGGCCGGTTGGAACGAGGGTGGCGCCGGCGTCACTGTGGCGACGTTCGCGTGATCACCGACGAGACGATCGAACGCGTGCGCGAGACCGCGGACATCGTCGGGATCATCGGCGAGTACGTGGAGCTCAAGCGGCAGGGCAGCGACTATCGCGGTCCGTGTCCTTTTCATCAGGGCACCAATCGCAATTTTTCGGTGTCGCCGAAGAAGGCGATGTACTACTGCTTCGTGTGCAAGGAGAGCGGCGACGTCTTCAAGTTTCTGCAGAAGCGGCTCGGCCTCGACTGGCCGTCGGCGGTGCGTGCTGTCGCCGAGAAGACGGGCATTGAAGTTGTGGAGACGCGGGGGCGCCGCGAGCAGGAAGACAAGGATACGCGCGAGCCGTTCTGGGAAGTGAACGGAGCCGCCGCCGAGTACTTCAGGCGCATACTGTGGGAAGATGATCTCGGTGCGGCGGCGCGCGCGTATCTCGAAGAGCGTGACATCGGGCGAGAGCTGGCGGATAAAGCAGGACTCGGGTTTGCGCCGCGCGAGATCGGCTTGATGCGCGCGAACCTCAACACACTCGGCTTCGAGAACGAGCGTCTCATCGAGTCGGGACTGCTCGTCGTGCCGGACGAAGGCAGCGAGCCTCGTCCACGCTTTCGCAATCGACTCATCTTCCCGATTTACGATGTGTCGAGTCGCGTTGTGGGCTTTGGCGGCAGACTACTTGGACCCGGCGAGCCAAAGTATCTCAACTCCGCGGATTCGCCGGTGTTCAGCAAGGGCAAGCTGCTCTATGGACTCAACTGGGCAAAGCAGGCGGCGCGCCGCGATGAGCGCATGCTCGTCGTCGAAGGTTACTTCGATGCGTTGCGACTGATCGGCGCTGGCGTTGAAAGCGTCGTCGCTCCGATGGGAACTGCGCTGACGGAAGATCAGGCGAAGCTCATTCGTCGGTACACCGATCGCGTGTATCTGCTCTACGATTCCGACAAGGCGGGCCTGCAGGCCACCTTTCGCTCGGGCGACGCATTGCTCACGCAGGGTGCGGCTGTGCAGGTGGTCACGCTCCCCGATGGTGAAGACCCCGATACCTTCGTACGCACACACGGCGTGAAGGGTCTCGAAGCACAAATCACGAGCTCCATTGACGTCTTCGAGCGAAAAATTCAGCTGCTCGAACGCGGCGGTTGGTTTGGCGACTTACGAAAGAAGCGACAGGCGCTCGATCGTCTCCTTCCAACGTTGCGCGCGACGCTCGATCCGCTCACGCGCGACATGTATCTCGGATACGCGGCCACGGCGGCAGGGGTAACGCGCACCTTGCTCGAGCGCGAGCTCAGCGCGCCGCCGAGGGCGCGGTCTGGCCGTACAGTCGGTCGGCCGCCAGCGCCGCCGATCGAAGAGAGCGCGCCTCCCGATAGCTACAGCAGACCGACACATCGGCTCGAAGCGCCGCGTGTTCGCCAGGGCGATCGGCGTCGCGTTGCTGGAGAGCGGGCGAGCAGCGCGGAGCGCGAGCTCATCAGGGTCTTGCTGCACCGGCCCGCCTATTTCGAGCAGGTAGTCGAGCGCGCTGGTGAAGAGAGTTTCCGCGACGCGGATCTACGCGGAATCTTTGCTGCGATGGCATCTCATGGTGCGGACGCGGGACCCGACGTCCTCGCCGAGCAGCTCGAGGGCGATGCTGTGGTGATGATGCAGGAGCTGCTCGAGGAAACCGGCGGGCTCGAGCACGCTGACGAGGCAGTAGCGGGCAGTATTTCCGCGATGCACGAGCGAAATCTCACCGAGCGGATGTCCGAGATTGACCGGGAACTACCTATCGCCTCGGACGCCCAGAAGGACGAGCTCACCAGGGAGAAGGTCGAGCTCACGAAGGAGCTCCGCAGGCTCGGCGGCCAATGGTGGAAGAATTTTCGATGAGCGCGTAATCGCGTCGCCAACTTGAAATAGGCTAGAATACCGGAAGGCAGCGCGTGATACGAAGACCGCGTTCTCGTGCCGATACTCACTCGCGCGCGCGGGCGCTACGTAATCGTCTTCTGCGCAGTTCGTGCCTCGCTTCCTTTCCGGGAAGCGCGAGCGTCGTCGTCGTACCAACAATGCGCTGACGGAGGCTGTCTCTCACGGATCCGGTGCATGGTTCGTTTCCGCTGTCTCTGCGCCACCGTTGCACAGGTCGTGGGTCTCGGACGCATCCGCGCTTCGCTCGGCGCGCTCTTGATCATAGTCATCGTCACTAACGCGGCGAGCCTCTTCGCGCAGAGTGCACCAACGGCGTCGCAACAACCATCACGGCGACCGCAGTTTCGGCAGCTGACTCCCGATGACGGCCTCGCGAGCACGTGGATCAAGTGCATGGTGCGCGACAGCCATGGTTTCATGTGGATCGGTACGGAGAAAGGACTCAATCGGTATGATGGCGCCGGCTTCGCGATTTATCGGCATCGCGCCAACGACACGACGAGTCTCGGCGACGCGGACATCGGGAGCCTTCTGGTTGATCACGAGAACACACTGTGGGTGGGCACGGCGGCGGGGTTAAGCCGCTTTGATGAGTCGCGCGATGCCTTCGTCAATTACGTGATCCTGCCCGGCCAACGGTTGGAGGTGTGGTCTATTCTGGAGCTCGAGGGCGTACTCTGGATCGGGACGACGCACGGGTTGTATCAATTCGATCGGAAGACGGGAAAGGCTATTCCGTACCAATCAGCAACGATCGCAAATCCAATCGTCAGGAACGAGATTGTCATGCTCGCCGCTGACCGTGCGCATCATGTCTGGATCGGCACGACGTCCGAGGGGCTCCGCGAGCTCGATCCACACACCGGTCGCATGCGCAGCTGGACGCACGACGCAACGAATCCGGGCTCTCCGCGCAGCCTGCCGAGCAACGAGGTGCTCTCAATCGTCCAGGACTCGGCAGGCTCCATGTGGTTTGGGATGGGCCGGCCAGGCGGATTGGTCGAGATCGACACCAGCACCGGTGTTGTCACTCGTTTTCAGCATGAGGCCGCGAATGCGCAGAGTCTCGCCGTCAACACCGTCCGCATGCTCCTGCTCGACGGCACGCGCGGCTTGTGGGTGGGGACGGAAAACGGCGGGCTCGATTACCTCGATTTCGCGACGCATCACTTTCAACACAATCAGTTCGATCCGAATGACCCGTCAGGTCTGAACAACGATTCCATCTACGCGCTCTACCTCGATGCCACTGGCGCGCTCTGGGTCGGCACCTATGCCGGCGGCGTGAATATCGAGCGCCAGAACAGCGACGCAATCAGGACGTACCGCTCCACGGCGGGTGACGCGACGAGCCTGAGCTCGAATTCCGTGTTCCGTTTCTGGGAGGACCGTCATGGCGTCATGTGGGTCGTCACCGACGGCGGGGGACTCAACCGCTTCGATCGCGCGACCGGAAAGTTCACGCGCTATAACTCGCACACCAGCAATCTCAACTTCGACGCGGTCATCTCCATTGCGGAGGACCGCGATGGCAAACTCTGGGTCGGGAACATCGGTGGCGGCATCAACCGGTTCGATCCGGAGACAGGTCGCTTCACATCGTTCACCACGAAGAACAGCGGACTAATCGAGGATCGGGTGTTCTCGCTCCTCTTCGATCACGCGGGCAATCTCTGGATTGGAACAGAATCGAAAGGGTTGCAGCGCTTCGACACGAAGCGCGGCACATTCACAGCGTTCAAGATCGGGAAAACGACTGAGAGTTTCATTCGCACGATCACCGAAGCGAGTGACGGGACGCTACTCCTTGGCACGTATGAGAGTGGCCTCGTCGTACTCGACCCGAGGACGCGAGCGATAACGCGGTACGAGGCGGGGCCGGTTGGGTTGAGTAGCGACCACGTGCAAGCGGTCCTCGAATCCGAGCCGGGCATCATCTGGGTCGGCACGGTGGCCGCTCTCGATCGCATCAACCGCAGGACGAACACGATCGATCACTTCACCGACGCGGACGATTTGCCGAGCGGTGGGGTCGCTGGCATTGAACTGGACTCGTCGCATCATCTCTGGCTCAGCAGCGATCGTGGGATCATCGAGTACGATCCGGCAACGAAAGTGGGGCGAGAGTTCACGATCGCCGACGGTCTCCAAGGCAACCTGTTCAACCCCGGCGCGTCGTATCGCTCGCGTGACGGTACGCTGTATTTTGGCGGCAACAAGGGCTTCAACGTCATTCATGCAGAGCGTGTGACACGGAACGCGCACGCGCCGCCGGTCGCGATCACCGGCTTTCAACTGTTCAACAAACCGGTGGCGATTGGCGCATCGGGATCACCACTCCGAACGAGCATTGTTGTCGCCAGGGAACTGGTGCTGCGCCACGACGAGTCGGATTTCACGCTCGAGTTCGCGGCACTCGACTTCGCGATGCCGGAAAAGAACCAATACGCCTACAAGCTCGATGGTCTCAACAAGGAGTGGAACGAGATTGGCGCCAGACGAAGCGTCACGTTCAACAACTTGCCGTCCGGTCACTACGTTTTTCACGTCAGGGCGAGCAACAACGATGGAGTGTGGAACGGGAAAGGCGCCACGATCGGCCTCACCATTCTGCCTCCGTTCTGGGCGACGTGGTGGCTGCGCACGCTGATGTTCCTCGCGGTATGCGCCGTCGTGCTCTATCAGCTTCGTGTCACGCACCAGCGCCGCATGGTTCTCCAGCATGCTGCCGAGCATGATCGCGAGAGTCAGCAATATCTGGAGCGCAACGTCCTCGACATTCTGAGCGCGATGCAGCGCTTCAGCGGCGGCGACCACTCCGTGGCACTCGAGGTCGTGAGCGACGACGCGATCGGCAAACTGCGTCTGGGTTTCAATTCCGTGGTGGCAGACCGACAGCGCACGGAGGAGGAGTTGCGGCAGAGCCAGAAAATGGAAGCGGTGGGCCGGTTGGCGGGCGGAGTGGCGCACGATTTCAACAATCTGCTCACCGTGATCAAGGGGAATGCCGAGCTCGCCCTCGCTGATCTCGGGTCGCCTGAGGCGGTGCGTGAAGAACTGGAAGAGATTGAGCGGGCAGCCGAACGGGCGAGCGAGCTCACGCGACAGCTGCTGGCGTTCAGCCGCAAGCAGATGCTGAAGCCGAAGACGCTGCTCCTCAACGTGCTGTTGACCGACCTCGGTCGGATTCTGCACCGGACCGTCGGCGAGGATGTCGCGCTCACGATTGCGCTCGACCCTGCGCTCGGCATGGTGCGAGCCGATCCGGGGCAGATCGAGCAAGTCGTATTGAACCTGGTGGTCAACGCGCGCGACGCCATGCCGCGCGGCGGTGACCTCTTGATCGCGACAAAGAACGTCGAGGCGAGCGAAGTGCGCCACCACGCCGAAGCGGAGGACATGCCATACGTCGCCATCGTCGTCACAGACAACGGCTCGGGAATGACCGCCGCGGTCGTCAACCGTGTGTTCGAGCCATTCTTCACAACGAAGGAGCAGGGAAAGGGAACGGGGCTCGGGCTCTCGACGGTATACGGGAGCGTGAAGCAGAGTGGAGGGTTCGTGCTGGTGGAGACCACAGTCGGGATGGGAAGCATCTTCAGCGTGTACCTCCCCCGCGTGGACGGAGTGAGTGAGCCGGTGACGACCGTGGAAATGGAGATATCCCCGCCTGGGTGCGCGACAGTGCTGCTCGTCGAGGATGAGGATGCCGTGCGCCGGCTCATCTCACGCGTACTGACGCGCGCGGGCTACACGGTTCTTACCGCGCCGTCTGGCAATGCAGCGATGGAAGTCGCGAAAAAGCACGCGGGCGCAATCGATCTGTTGCTCACCGACCTGGTGATGCCGGGGATGAGCGGACGAGAGCTTGCGGAGCGGATCATGCCGACCCGACCCGGAATGCGCCTGTTGTATGCCTCAGGCTATACCGAGGACGCCCTGATCCGACATGGAATCTCGAGCAAGCAAACGGCATTTCTCGGCAAGCCCTTCACGCCCGAGGCGCTGTTGCGCAAGGTGCACCTCGTACTCAATGGGGCGACAAGCCCTCTGGAGGTCGCTCCCGCGCTGCCGGCATGACCAACGGTTGATGATGGAAGAATTTTCTGTGAGAAGGCCGGACAGTAGCTATTATTCATGATGGTCAAACGCGCAACGACAGTACTCGAAGAACCGATTCCACGACCCCCGGCTCTCATGCATCCTGACGTTCAGCATCTGCTCGCTGTGCAGATCGACGATCTCGAGCTGTACAATCTCGAAGACGAGCTGGCGTCACTCGCGCCGCGAATTGCGGCGCTGGAGAAGGAGCGGGGGAAGGTTGCGGGCCAGCTCGATCGAGCGCGCGCAAACATCGTCGCCGAAGAATCTCGACAACGCGAGGCACAGCTACGCGTCGACTCCAACAAAGCGCTCGTCGACCGAAGCCAGCGCGCGTATGAGAGTGTGACATCGCCGAAAGAGGCCAATGCGGCCATCATCCAGCTCGAGCAGACGAAGCGGATGGTAGACGACAGCGAGCGCGACGCGCTCCAGATCCAGGGCCGCATCAACGAGCTGCGTCATCATGTCGCCGATCTCGAAGCGTCGCTCGCTGACGTCGAAGATCGTCAGGCCGCCACGCGCGCCGAGCTTGACGGTGAGCGGAAGGCGATCGAGAGCAAGGTGGTCACGGCGCAGGCAAAGCGCGACGAAACCGCCAAGGCAGTTCCTCCCGCCATGCTCTCCAAGTACGAGCGGGTGCGTGTGCGCAAGCGCAGTGAGTCGGTGTTCCCGCTTCGTGGACCATCGTGTAGCGCGTGCGACACCGCGATCCCCACGCAGCGCCGCGCCGCGATGGCGGCCACTGGAGCGCTCGAGATGTGCGAAGGGTGTGGTGTGCTCCTGTATGCGGGGGAATGAGCTTCCCTGACCGTTGAACCGCAT
>JBDUCR010000163.1:0-8530 GCA_040003345.1 bacterium | reverse complement strand
AAGGATCTCAACGGTGATGGCGACATTACTGAAGCCGATCGCACCATCATCGGCTCGGCGCAGCCGAACTACACTGGCGGCATCACCAACCGGCTCACGTACGGCGGTGTCGGCGTCACCGTGTTCCTGCAGTTCTCGGTCGGCAACAAGATCTACAACATCAATCGCGCACTGCTCACCAGCGCCGCGGGCAACGCGAATCAGCTCATCGACGTACTCGCAGCCGGTACCGGTGGTGTTCCGACGCCGAAGATCGGCAACACCTTCGACACGCGTCCTTCGACGCTCTTCGTCGAGGACGGGACGTATCTGCGTGGCAAGAATCTCCGCGTGGATTACACGATTCCGCCGACGTGGCTTGCCGCGCATGGCGGTCGCCTCAGCAACCTGCAGCTGTATGTCAGCGCCCAGAACTTCTTCACGCGCACGAACTACACCGGCTACGACCCGGAGATCAGCGAGTACGCGGGCAGCAATCTGGCGCAGGGCTTCGACTTCGGGACGTACCCGCAGCCGCGGCAGATCACGTACGGCTTTACCACCAGCTTCTGAAACGAGGACATACCGTGACCTCCGAACTCATTCGCCCAGTGCGGTCCGTCGTTGCGCGTCGTTTCATGACGATTGCCGGCGGGGCCGTGCTCCTCATTGCGGGAGCCTGCAAGGATTTCATCGAGCCGAATCCAACGGACGTGCTCGCGCCGGAGAATTTCTATCAGACGTCAGCCGACGCGATCGCATCCGTCAACAGCGTGTACGAGCAGCAGCGATGGGCGTACTGGCTGAACTACTGGTACATCACCGATATGGCGTCGGACGAGGCGATCGCGTCGCCGAATTTCGGACCCGATGGACATCGCGCGAGCAACTACTCGTTCGATGCGCAGGAAGGTTTCATCAGCGGCTTCTGGGGCGACACCTACAAGACGATCAACCGCGCCAACGCCGTGATCGATCGAGTGCCGGGAATCTCGATGGACTCGACGCTCAAGGCGCGCATCGTCGGCGAAGCGCGCTTCCTTCGCGCGCTGTCGTACTTCAACCTCGTACGTCTGTTCGGTGACGTCCCGCTCGTCGATCACGAGGTTACGTCGCTCGCCAGCCTCGACGTCGGCAGAACGCCGTCTGCCGACGTCTACACGCTGGTCATCGGTGACCTGCAGGCCGCCGCGTCATCGTTGCCCGCGACGTACACGGGCAGCGATCTGGGTCGCGTGACCGCTGGCGCCGCGCGTGGCCTGCTCTCGAAAGTCTACCTGACGCAACAGAACTGGGCGCAGGCGGCACAGACGGCAGGCACGGTGATCACAGGCGGTCGCTATTCTCTGCTGCCGAACTTCAAGGACAACTTCCGCATCGCGAACAAGCTCACGAACTCGGAGACGATGTTCGAGCTCAATTACGATGGCATCCTGACGTCGGGTACAGGAAGCGTCGTGACATTGTTTACGTTGCCGGCAGGCTATCCAGGCGGCGACGCGTATGGGCTCATCGAAGTGCTGCCGTCCACGATCGCGAAGTTCACCACGAGCGACAAGCGCGGCTTCGGCGTGAGCATCATCACGTCGCCGTTCAAGGACGTGACCGGAGCCACGGTCACGTGGAGTCTTCCCAGCGGGGCCGTCGTCTACAAGTATCTCGACGACGCGAGCCAGCAGAATCTCAAGTCGCGCGGCTGGGCGCAGCAGTCGAACGACTGGATCGTCTTGCGCTACGCCGATGTGCTGCTGGGCTACGCCGAAGCAGTGAATGAAGGGGGAGCTGCCTCAGGGATGACGAAGGAAGACGCGCTGAACGCCGTTCGTCAGCGCGCGGGTCTCCCGACCATCGCCGGTCTCTCGCAGGGCGCGTTCCGCGACTCCGTGCGCGTCGAACGTCGGCGTGAGCTGTTGTTCGAAGGGCATCGCTGGTTCGACCTCACGCGCTGGGGACTGATGGACGCGACCATCCGCGCGAAGACCGCAGAGGTCGCGGCTCGTTACCCAGGCGAGACCACCGCGCACGGCATTCGTGGAACGTTGCTGCCAATTCCTCAGAGCGAAATCAATCTGAATGGCAAGCTCACGCAGAATCCGGGCTGGTAGCACACATGACTGACGACGCGGAATTGCCTCGCACTTCCAATGACGTCTCCCGCCGTCGCTTTCTGGAGACGAGCATGGCCGGGCTGGGCGCAGCCGCGTTACCAGCGTTCCCGACGCTCGCGCACCACGCTGCGTTAACAGCGAGTGCGCCAGCGCCTGCGGGTGCGATCGACGTTCGGCAGACAGCGGGCACGAATCACTACATCGCGCTCCCCGCTCTTGCGTGGACGGCGCGAGCTCAAGGCGCGTCTGTCGATATCGACATTCAATCAGGAAAGAAGAAGCAGGAGATACTCGGCTTCGGCGCAGCGTTTACAGATGCTGCCTGCTACATGTTCAGCCGGCTCGCGCCGGAAGCACGACAGAAGTTGTTCAACGAGCTGTACCATCCGTCGCAGATGAATCTCACCGTCGCGCGCACGTGCATCGGTTCGAGCGACTACTCGACCAAGGCATACAGCTACGACGACAGCGACACTCCTGATCCAACGCTCTCGAAGTTCAGCATTGCGCACGACAAACAATGGATCCTGCCGATGCTCCGCGAAGCTCGGCAGGTCAATCCTCAGATTTATCTTCTGTCGACACCGTGGACTCCGCCCGGCTGGATGAAGGACAACAACTCGCTTCTGGGCGGAACATTCCGTCGGCGATACAAGGCCGAGTACGCACGGTACTTCACGAAATTTCTTCAGGCTTATGCGGCGGAGGGTGTCGTAGTTGACGCCGTCTCACCGCAGAACGAAGTGGATACGGACCAGGATGGCAACATGCCGCAGTGCACCTGGCCGCAAGAGATGGAAGTGTCGTTCGTCGGCGAGCACTTGGGGCCCGCGCTCGTCAAAGCGGGGCTCAAGACGAAAATCTGGATCATCGATCACAACTACAATCTCTGGGGACGCGCACTCGCGTCATTCGAGGACGACAAGCTGCGCCAATACACCGACGGCGTAGCATGGCACGGCTACCTCGGCACCCCCGAAAAGATGACGACGGTGCACGACGCCTATCCCGACAAGCACGCGTACTGGACGGAGGGTGGTCCTGACTACAGCGACGCGAAGTATCTCACCGACTGGTCGAAGTGGGGTGCGCAATTCACCGGCATTCTGCGCAACTGGGCGCGATGCATCATCGCGTGGAACTACGCCCTCGACGAAAAAGGAAAGCCGAACATCGGACCGTTTCCGTGCGGCGGTGTCGTGACGATCAACTCCCAGACGCGCGAAATCACGCGCAGCGGCCAGTACTGGGCATTCGCACACTTCTCGCGCCACGTGAAGCGCGGAGCGCGCGTCGTTGATTCCGTCGGCACACAGAATGAAGTGTCGCACGTTGCATTCGAGAATCCCGACGGGAGCGGCGTGCTCGTGTTGACGAACAATGGAAAGGCTGCCGCCACTCGACAAATCGGGATGGGAAAGAGTGCAGCGCGTGTCACACTTCCCGCCGACTCGGTTACGACACTCTCATGGCACGCGTAGCACAGCGCGCTGCGCGACGCGCAGTGCTCGCCGTTATCACAGGCGTTGCCGGAGCGTGTGGCTCGTCCGGCGGTCCATCGGGCGACGTTCCAACAACGCCGCCTCCTGTCACGCCAACTGGCGCGCCAGTGCAGGTGTGGTTGACCACCGGCGATCGCGTCAAGCTCCTGAGCCACGAGTCCGACACACACCTTGGCGCCGATAGCGCGACGTCGAATCCCGTCATCAGCGTTGACACGGCTACGACCTACCAGCGAATGGTAGGTTTTGGCGCAGCGTTCACCGACGCGTCGGTCTATCTCATTCAGGAGAAGATGAGTGCCGCGCAACGCGACGGTCTGCTGCAGGATCTCTTCGGTCGCAGCAACGGTCCTGCGGGAATTGGATTGAGCTTTGCGCGCGTGACGATGGGTGCGTCGGACTTCTCACTTCGGCAGTACAGCTACGACGACGTGCAGCCCGGGCAATCCGATAGTGCGCTCACGCTGTTCTCGATTGCGCCCGATCGCGCCGACAAGATTCCGGTCATCAAGGCAGCGCTCGCGGTGAATCCGCAGCTCACCCTCGTCGCGAGTCCGTGGAGTCCGCCGGCGTGGATGAAGACGAGCGGAAGCCTGATGACGGGTACGCTCAAGACCACGGCCTACGCGTCGTTCGCCGACTATTTCGTCAAGTTCATTCAGGCGTACTCCGCCGAAGGGATTTCCTTTCAGGCGGTGACCATTCAGAACGAGCCGGCGTACGAGCCGCCGAATTACCCGGGCATGCGGCTCGATCCACCCGTTCGCGCTGCGGTGATCGGTGGCTATGTCGGACCTGCATTCGCAAAGGCGAACATCACGACGCAGATCTGGGACTGGGACCACAACTGGGATGTGCCGCAGTCTCCCACCATCGTGTTGAATGACGCAACCGCGCGTCCGTACATCCAGGGCATCGCGTGGCACTGCTACGGTGGCGACGTCTCCGCACAGAGCACCGTGCATGATGCTTTTCCCGACAAGGACGTCTACTCCACCGAGTGCTCGGGCGGTGACTGGTCGCCTGACTTCGCGACGAACCTCAAGTACTTCGTCGGCACCCTCGTGATCGGAGCGACGCGCAATTGGGCGCGTGGCGTTGCGCTGTGGAATCTCGCGCTCGATGAGGCAGACGGGCCGCACACTGGCGGCTGCGGCAACTGTCGCGGCGTGGTGACAGTGACTTCGTCGAGCGGCGTGGTAACGCGCAATGTCGAGTACTACGCGCTGGCACATGCGAGCAAGTTCGTGCGTCCCGGTGCGGTGCGCATTGCGTCGACGTCCGACCTGGTTGGTTTGCAGAGCGTCGCGTTCAGGAATTCTGACGACGCATCCAAGGTGCTGGTCGTGCTCAACAACGCCGTTCTCCCGCGCACGTTCGTCGTTCGGGCCGGCGGCAAAGCGTTCACCTACCTTCTGCCCGCTGGGTCGGTCGCGACGTTCGTCTGGGCGTAACCGCCTATCCGTTCGTCTCGCCCTTTTCTGATAAAGGTCCAGTTCGGAATAGTTCAGAGGGCTGCCGTCTGCTTCTGATTTCCCTTGGCAATTTTCGCGATTCGGCGAAGCGATCCAGGAGTGGCCGCTGATGTCCGACATCGGCCGTCTGAGATCTGAGATCGGAAGTCAGCGGCCACGCTGAGCCTGCGCGCCCTGACGAACGCCTGCGGCGATGGGAAATCAGAAGCGGACGGTGGACATCTGACCTCAGCGGACATCGGCGAACGGAATTCGTTCCCGCGGTCGTTCGCGTCGTTCGTCTGGGCGCGAGCAACACGCCGAGGTAGCGCCCCCCATCCGTTCGTCTTGCCCTTTCTTGTGAAGGTCAAGTTCGGAATAGTGCGGAGAGCTGCCCTCTGCCTCTGATTTCCCTTGGCAATTTTCGGGATTCGGCGCAGCGATCCAGGAGTGGCCGCTGATGTCCCACATCGGCCGTCCGAGATCTGACATCTGAAATCAGCGGCCACGCTGAGCCATGCGCCCCCCGACGAGCGCCGGCGGCGATGGGAAATCAGAAGCGGACGGCGGCTATCTGCGCTCAGCGGAATTCGGACGTCGGAATTGCGTTCACGCGCAGGGTATGCATCCACCGCCGCGTGGACCCAATTCACGCCACCCGACCCAATGCGCGCTACATCCGCTAATTTCCATCCCCATGCCGGCCAAACTCAAATCCGTCTACCGCTGCACCGAATGCGGCGCCGACCACCCAAAGTGGGCCGGCCGCTGCGACGTGTGCGGAGCGTGGAACTCACTCGTCGAGGAGATGGCGGCAAAATCGGCACCCACCGGTGGCGCAAGTCGCCGTGCCGGCGGCGCACGCACCCTCGCCGAAGGCGGTAGCGTCGCACTCACCCCTCGGCTCCGCGACGTCAGCGGCTCCGAAGCACGACGCTGGAAAACCGGCATCGACGAATTCGACTTCGTCCTCGGCGGCGGCATCGTGCCCGGCTCGATGATCCTCATCGGCGGCGAGCCCGGAATTGGAAAGTCGACGCTGTTGCTGCAGGTCGCCGCTCGACTCCAGGGCGGGGGACACCCCACGCTCTACGCATCCGGCGAGGAGAGCGCACTCCAGATCAAACTGCGCGCCGATCGCTTGAGCGAAGACGCCGGCGACGTCAGTCTCCTGAGCGAGACGAATCTCGAAACGGTGCTGACAACCGCCTCCGCCGTGTCGCCCGCAGTGCTCATCGTCGATTCCATTCAGACCGTCTTCACCAACGATCTGGAAGGCGCACCGGGCAACGTCGGACAAGTGCGCGAGTGCGCCGCGCGACTCATGCGATTCGCGAAGGAAAGCGGCACGGCGGTGTTCGTCGTCGGGCACGTGACCAAGGGCGGCGGCATCGCCGGCCCTAAGACACTCGAGCACATCGTCGACACGGTGCTCTACTTCGAGGGTGAGAACTCCCTCGATCATCGGGTGTTGCGCGCGACCAAGAACCGCTTTGGAAGCGTCGATGAAATCGGCGTCTTTCGTATGGCGCAGGACGGCCTCATCCCGGTCGCCAACCCTTCCGAGCTTTTCCTCGGCGACCGCTCGATGCATTCCTCGGGCAGTGCGGTCACAGCGCTCCTCGAAGGAACGCGACCGATTCTGATCGAGATCCAGGCGCTCGCGGCGAAGGCTGGTTTCGGTACACCACAACGCGTCGCAACGGGCTATGACGGCCGACGACTCGCGCTCCTGCTCGCGGTCCTCGACAAGCGCGCTGGCCTTTCCTTCGGCCAGCTGGACGTCTTTCTCAACGTCGTCGGCGGCGTGCGATTGCAGGAGCCAGCAGGCGATCTCGCCGTCGCCGCAGCGCTCGCGTCGAGCGTGTACGACCGCGCCCTCATGCACGACGCCGTCTTCGTCGGCGAAGTGGGGCTCGGCGGCGAAATTCGTCCCGTGTCACAGGCGGAACGCCGACTCGCGGAAGCGGCCAACATGGGAATGACCACCGCGTATCTCGCCGAACGCACCGTACCGAAGCGCGTGCCCAAAGGCCTGCGCGCGATCGGTGTGCGCACCATCGGCGACCTCTTCGAACGGGTGTTCGCGTGACGGCAACAAGCACCGCTCCCGCGCGCGACGTCGGCGTCATCATCGTCGCTGGTGGAAGCGGCTCGCGCATCGGTGGCGAAGAGCTCAAGCAGTTTCGCTGGGTCGCTGGCAAGCCGATGCTGCTGCACAGCGTGCAGACGTTCATGGCGCGCGCAGACGTCGGGATGGTAGTGTGCGTTCTGCCGCAGCGTTACGCGGGCGACCCTCCGCCGTGGCTCTTCCAGTGCGACGTCGATCGCCTGCTCGTGTCCATTGGTGGACGGACGCGAAGCGAGAGTGTCGCCAATGGACTCGACGATCTTCCCGACGAAGCACAGATCGTCCTGGTGCATGATGCTGCGCGTCCGTTCGTGGACATGGCGACGGTCGATCGCGTCGTCGACACGGTGCGCAGCGGCATGAGCGCGATCGCGGCGTTACCGGTCGTGGACACCATCAAGTCCGTCGCCGAGAACGGTCTCATCGCGCGCACCGTCGACCGTGAGGGACTCTGGCGCGCGCAGACTCCTCAAGGTTTCCCTCGGCAGCTGCTCGTCGACGCGCATCGTCGCGCGACCGTCGAGCACATCTCCACCTCCGATGACGCAGCGCTCCTCGAGATGCTCGGCATTCCCGTGAAGGTTGTGCGCGGCAGTGAGCGCGCAATGAAAGTCACCGAGCCCGGCGACTTTGCGCGGGTCGAAGCGCTGTATGGTCTCGCCGAATGAGCGGCGCACCACTCGCGATTCCGTTCTGGTCGGATGCCGACGTCGCGGCGGCAATTCGTCCTGCACTCGAGCAGATGGAGCTGCGACGAGTTCTCGCCTATCCTACGGAAACGGTGTATGGCTTCGGCGGCGGAATCGACCGCGACTCCGTCACGGCGCTCGTGGAGATGAAAGGACGTCCAAAGGGCAAGCCATTTCTCCTGCTCATTGCCGGCAGTGAAATGCTCGCCAAGCTCGACCTCCAACTTCCGAGCTTCGCGACCAACCTTGCCGCTCGTCACTGGCCCGGTCCGTTAACTCTCGTGTTGCCCGGTGGCGAGAAGCGCGTACCCGAGGCGTTGCGCGGACCCGAAGGCGGCATAGCGGTACGCTGGACGTCGCACGGCGCGCTCCAGCATCTTATCCGCGCTCACGGCGACGCCATTACCTCGACGAGCGCCAACCGTCCCGGGGTTCCGCCGGCAACGTCAACCCGCGAGATTCGAGAACAGTGGGGGCAGGTCATCGCGCGTGGAACATTGCGTGTGCTGGACGGAGGAACACTTCGTCCCTCGGCCCCGTCCACCGTGGTCGACTGTACGGGTCGCGCCCCGCGCGTCATTCGGCCTGGCGCCATTCCCGCCGCGATTCTGCGCGAAACGGCGCCGCGCCTCATCGGAGATGCGTAGGTCATGAAGCTGCTCTTCAT
>JBDUCR010000238.1:0-8533 GCA_040003345.1 bacterium | reverse complement strand
CGCCGGCGTCGTAAGCGTCGCGCACGAGGAGGTTCACGTAGCGAATGACGGGCGGTTGATTGACCAGATCGCGAACGTCGGTCGTGCTGTCCTCGTCGCCGATGCTGGCGCGCTCGAGCTCCACGGTGCGTTCGGCGCGTGTGGTGAGCCGTTCGATGAGACGCAGCACTTCATCCTGACGCACGTGTTCGACGATTGCGCGTGCACGGTATGCGAAGGCGATGTCTTCGATTCCATCGAGCAGCGGTTCAGCGCCGGCAGCGACGATAAGACATCCGTCGCCGTCGATTGCTGTTGGACAGAGTCGATGATAAATCAGGAATTCTCGTGTCAGCCCGGCGGCCAGCGGGAGCAGAACGAGATCGCGCGAAGAGGGAGGCATTTGCCGATGTGGAATGCACGGCGAAGGCCAGATGCGATCGTTGTTTGTATGTCGCGATGTGCGATGCGTTTAGGTGCGCGGGCGCATCATGACGCGTGTCGAATGGAGGTGTAGTGCTACGCATTCGCGCGCGTGTATTCGTGTAGTGCTACTGTCAGAAGAATTTCAGCCGTCAAGGCATTGATCCGCGAAGTGCACCGACTGCCTTAGGCCATAACCTCAGCGAATTCGTGTCTTTTCCAGTTGTCGCGCCGTGCCCTCAGAGGCCAGGTACACAACACCAGATTGTCCGAACCCTACGATCAATCTTCGATTGGGAATCTCGACGCGATCGATTAGGCGGCCTTGCCGGTCGATGACGTCATACACGACACCCGTCACGTTTGCGTATATCGCCGACGTCTGTACCCAGATGCGCCCGTCTTCGTCGGCGAGAATCGACCCGCGTGCGAACGGTGGCGTGTAGTCCGGTAGATCGCTTGCCGCAACCATTGGGAACGGCAGGGCAGCTGTTGCGCCGCTGCTACGCGATCTCGCGACGGCAACGTCGCGGACGACACCCTCGATCATCCCGGTCTTCTCTTTCCCTGTAAGTCGATGCCAATCGAATGCGATTCTGGGCGAGGAGGAGCGCTTGGAGTCCGGCGTTATCCAGTCGACGTGGTAGTCGCTGCTTCGCAGAATGGCGATGGAGCCGTCCGACACAACGACCCACTCGTCCGATACCGGAAGCGGATTGTACGCCGTTGCCGCGATCATCTTTCCTTTTGGTCCTTCCACGACGACAAGCTTCGCCGGAGTAATTCTGGTATATGCGACCGTATCGACTTTACGAGCCTTCAGGCTCGCGCGCACGATGGGAGCAGAATCGGGAGACTCCTTTCCAATCGTCCACACCCCATTCGCTCGATACGTCTGCTGTGCGGGGGGAAGTACGCGGTACACCAGATGGTCGCCTCGATCGAATCCCGGAGTGCCTGCGGCCGCCGATACGAGCGACTTGACCTGCTCGGCATTCGGAATCGCCCGCGCATGTCCGAGTGTGCCGCGTGGACCGATGACCTGCATCGACAACAGGTCGGGCTCGACGAGAAGCGTCGAGTCGCCTCGATAGGTGATCATTCGCGCTGGGGAGCCGCCGTACGCCGGGGCACTCCCTCCAGTCGAGTCATCCGCCAACGTTGATGATTCGGCGAGCGTGGCATTCAGCACAAGGAGCTTTCGATTCTCGATGTCGTTGACAAGGAGTCGTCCGTCCCGCAGCTCGCGCACTCCGCCGATCAGCCCGAAGGTCGCGCGAGACGTCGCGATTGCGGGGCCGAGCTTGCGAATGGGAATCGGCTCCTGAGCAGTCGCCAGGTGCGGTAGTCCGGCGAATGCCAAGAGGAGAACTTCGACATGTCGCATCGTCGCGCGTCCGTGGGATTGTTGGTGTCTCATGCTCAGCGCATCATTCCGCGCGTACCCTGACTCGCGGTGCCAGAGCGGATTGACCGGAGGTAGTCGAGATCGAGGTCATCACGAACATCGGAGAAGAGCAGCCGCCGCTGATCCACAGTGAGCAGTTCCTTCACGAGCGGAGCGAGCTGAATGAGAAAGTCCACGGAGGCTTCACGCGCCCCACGGTAACTCGCATAGGCCGCGCTGTTGTCGTAGGTCTTTGGCAACGTGCTCAACTCCGTCCACACCGGATTCCACACGGACCTGAGAAATGTCGCATAGGATGCGTTCAACGCTGCGATGCTGTCGGCCTGCGCTGACGTGAGATCGAGTGTCGTTGCGCTTCGCAGAATTTCTGCCATCGGGTTTGGCAGATCCATTTGCGTTCCGAAGGCCTGACGCAGCGACGCCGCGGTGCTGATGTTCCCGGGCGCCTTTCTCCCCCTGTCGAGGTCGTGGATCAGCATCTGACGCTCCTGCGCCGGTCCCGCGTCCATCGCAAACATCACCGTAAGCCTCGGCGGCCCCCACTGCGCGGCGAGTGAGCGGTCAGTCGTGCCAAAGCGTTGATCGACCTCGTATGTGTACTGGCGTTTGTCCGGGTCGAAGCCGCGGACGTAGAGGAGCGTGGAGGACGGCATTGCGACATCGCCCCATCCGTGCAGCGCGGACGCGCCGTGCAACCATCGATCGAATGCTCCCGTTGGATTCGACAATTGCAGCGAGATCGTCGCGTGTCGCGGCAGGCGTAAGCGCACGGGGTTGACCTGGATGCTGAGGTTCGCCGTGCTCGTCCACGGTCCCTCGCAACTGTTGCGTAGCGCGACCTTCCCTTCCTGCGCGCTCAAGCACCCGCGCACTGCAGCGGAGCTATTGTCGAGCAACGTCCGCATTCCGGCGTCTGCGGAACTAAAAATGAATGCCCGGTCGTTCCAATAGCCGTCGCCATTGACGTCTCCGGAGACAGTCGGTGTGTACGGAAATCCCGAGCGCAATGTGCCCGTCCACGTAGCCCGAACGAAGTTGAACGGATTGATGCTCAGCGTGTACTGCACTTCACGTCGCCAATCACGATCTGCGCGCGCCCAACTCACGCCGACCGGATCGCCATCCGTCGAGCTGAATCCGGCGGTCTTCTCACGGACATTCGAATGCACATAGCTCAGGCTCCAGTCGAGCAGCGCATTCGGTGTCTTCGGATTCAGCCTCACGCTGAATAGGCGACTTTCCGAGCGAGCATCCGATCGCAGCGACGTGACATGCGAGAAGTTTTGAGAGAGCCGAGAGGCGCGCCAGTCAATCGTGCCGCTGGCGGGGTTGATCAGTGAACGTTGGACGAATACTTGACGACCTCCTTCGTTTGGCAGAGTAAACCGCGAGGAGTCGCTGAAATTGAGGTCCACCGACATCGGCTCATCAAGGTTCAGCGAGTAGGTGCCTTCGACGTAAGCCACCACACCGCGCATCGGCAGTCGCCAGAGCAGGTTGCCTCGGATTGAGCGCGGAGAACGATACGCGGGATCGTACAGCAACACGTTGGGCGAGCTGTTCGCGAAGACGATTCCATCCGAGCCACCTGCGCACGTCGAAGGAATCGACGCGGTGTCCGAGTAGCTGGACCATTCGACTCGTGGCGTCGCGGCACCAAAACACGAAAAGCGCTGAACGGCACTCGGGAGACCGGTGTTGTCCAGGGCTGATCCGATGCTCGTTACGAGCGGAAGGCTTTGAAACACGCCGATGCCGCCTTGCACGCTCGCTCGCTGATACCGGTTAAATCGCGCAGTGACACCAACGGTGTCGGCGGCGCCATAGATCCATGAAAACCCGATGCGCGGACTTGCGTAGATGTGCGTGGGAACGACATCGGTGCGCTTGCCGAGCGCCTGTGTGACCGCCGCATTCTCGAGAGGCGCCGTCACGAACCGGTTCGCATCCACTCGCACGCCATATTGAAGCTCGACGGCATCGCTCGGCGTATACCGGTCTCCGATGGACAACGCGCCCACCCACTGGCCTTCATGTCGGAGCTGCGCCGACAGTGACCGGCTGAACGACGATGGTAGCGCCGCGGCGAGCGCGCCCAGCGAATCGAAGTTGAATGTCCCGAGCTCGTTGTATGCGGAGAGTTGCGCGGCGCTCTCGTGTCGCAGTTCGCTCGAGATCGATATCAGGTGCTTCTCGTTCAGGCTGTACCACGACAGCTGGTTGCGACCGCTCACCTGCGATGTCGTCTGGCGAGAGCTACCTGGCGCCCCGCCGAAGGTGAGCAGCTGTATTCCCGTTGTCCCATCAGGCAGCGCCGATTGCACAAAGACGTTCCCGCTGGGCAACCGTAAGAACGGCGTCGTTCCGGAGTTCGACGCGTTTACGCCCAGCAGCGTTTCGGACAGGACTCCGAAGCCGAAGTAGTTGGTGTGGCGACCCTGGATCGTGCCGTTCACCGACGTGAAGTCACTGCCGCGCGTTGGAAGCTCAGTCGGCATGAGATACGACGGCGTCTGCCTGTTCCAGTTCCCCGCGTACGTCAGGTTGAATGACTGACCGGATGTGCGAAGCGGCGCGACCACGTCGAAGGCGCCGAACACGGAGCCGCTTTCTCCAACCTGTTGGCGCAGCGAGCCGGATGTGTTGACCGGAATCGCCAGTCGGCGAAGAATTCCGAGTAGTTGAGTCACCGAGTCCGCTGCTATTCCTGCCGCGTTCAAGCCCGCAGCGTCCGTATTGAACAGCGTGCGGAAGTCGTTCGAGCGCCGGCTCAGTTGAAACGAGAGCGCGTAGAACGCCTTGTCATAGACGAGAGGGCCCGAGAACAACCCGCCGATGGTATGACGCGAGTATTCCTGACCGACCTGGCTCGCGACCGGATCGCTCCATTGCGTCGCCGGCGCGTCGAGCGCGCCGCTCAGTAGCCGCGTGATGTAGTTGGTTCCTCGGCGCGAACGAAGAGTGAATTGCGCGCCGCTGAATCCGCCGCGAGACACATCGTACGGCCCCGTGGACATCATCATCGACACCGGAGCGTTGGTGGGAAGCTCCGTTCCGCCGAAGGCGAGCCCGTTGAGAGTTGTCGCGTTCTGCTCTGGTGAGAGACCGAGCACGGAGAAGCCCGCCGGGCGGCCATCGCTCGAAGGCACGGCATCGGCACCGAGCATCGAGGAGGCCATCGCAGCGAGGTCTCCGTACTTCTCCACTGAGACAGCCGCAGGGTTCACAGCGCGATCAGGCCCGCCAGCGCCGGTGTCGTCATCTCCGCGATCGGGCCTGCGTCGCGCGGCTCGAACGCGGACCGGTTGCAACGTGGTCGACGCCACGTCGAGCTGGACGTCCGCGGCGAACTCGTTGGAGTCACCGATACGCTTCAGCTCGAATCGTCGCGGCGCGTAGCCCAGCGCGATGATCTCGACGGTATAGCTCCCGCTCGTGCGCGGAGATGAAATCATGAACATCCCCTTGTCGTTCGAGGGTGTTCTTCGAACGACATGCTCGGGAAGTGCGATGAGCGTGACGTTCGCGTTGGGAACGGATGCGCTGTCCGGACCTGTGATTCGGCCGCGGATCACGTCCGTCTGCGCGCCTGCGGCTGGAGCAGTCGTCCACATCGCGACGGCTCCCAGGAGAATGATGATTCGCAGCATCACACGTGTTGCGACGGGTGCGGATTGGGCGGACCCTGGCGCGAGGCGCGTTCGGTGCGCGACGTCATCGTATTTTCAGTGGATCGGATACGCCCTGTTCCCACAGACTCTTCAACAACTGCGGAAACTTGACGTAGGTGTCGATGTCTGGCGGAGAAGTCATCGCCAGACGCACGACACCATCGGCGTCGAGCACGATGAGGAATGGAGTGTCGATCGACCCGAGGTCGAGCCGCGCGCGCTCGACTGCTCTTGTTTCTTCCAAGAGCGGCGTATTAATGCCTTTTTCCCGCAACAGCGTGGCGGTTGACGCAAGCCCACTCCGAGGACCCTTGAGATACAGACGGCTCAATCGCACATGGATCGTATCTCGTTGGAACAGCTCCAGAAATCCGAGGTTGGAAGAGCAGTCGGCGGAATCCAGCACAACGAACGCACGCAGCCGAGTGGAGTCTCCGACTTCATAGGGAAATGCCTTGGCTATCGGCATGACGACCGTCTCTTCCGTGTGATTCACGGCTGCCGATCGTGCTACGCCGATCAGGGCAGCGATGGCGATCACAATCACGACGATCACGCCGTCTTTGAGTCGTCGCGCGCCACACGTCGGGATGTTCATTGCGCAGGCTCCGGCCTTTGACGGAGCGCCACGAGCATGGGGAATCCGTTGCGCTTCGCGACCATCACGATCATGTCGGATGTCGGCGCAGTGAATTCAGTTACGGGAGTCGGAAGGAGAATGCTACCGAGGTACTCGAGGGTTCGGTCGTCGTAGTCGTCGATGATTCTACCCTTGTTCGCTGTCCCTCCTTCGAATAGCACTCGCACTCGGCCAGGGACCATCGCAACTCCAAGCGCACTCTCGATGGCGCGATGCGGCATGGTGGGAAAGGTCACTTTGCGTTCCCCAGTGGGCGTCATCTGCATACGCGTGTTCATGATGGGTACGGGAAACGCGATGTCTTCCCGGTACCGTGCCACCCGCGTGAATGCGGCACCGTTCCAGAGGGAGAGGCCATTACCAAAGGCCATGGCGACGACACATGCGGTTCCATCACGATTGCTGGCGAGACTGGACTGAAGGACGAGCGGGTCACGACCCTTCGTGCCAGGAATCGTCAACTCTATTGGTCTCGTCGTCTTGCCATCGGCCGCAAGTGAATAGAGCGGCCCGAGCTCGTCGCTTGACGCGGCGAGAGCGTCCTTCCCGTTAAGGGCGCATACACCGTTGAGAACTCGCAGCGGGTTCACGTCCGTCTCGCTGACCGTTCGTCCTCCTGTATCGACGCTCGTCAGTCGATGCGTTTCTTCATCCACAACTCCGATCCGGTGACCCGGCTGGGGCCATACGAATAGCGGACTTGCGAACTTGTGCCCGCGTTCGGGGCCATTGATCCAGGCAATTGCTCCAGTGGAGGATCGCAACGCCACCAGTCGATGCGCGCCAGGATCTGAGACAATGACGAGGTCATCGAGGCTTGCGAGATGCGCCGGGTAGCTCAGCACAGTGTCGGCGGCATTACCGCCCACAGTCCATACGGTGTCAAACGCAACACGTACCCAGCGACGACTATCTCCGTTGGCGCGCGCAGAACCGGCATCGCGAGAGCATGCGGACAGCAACAACAGCAGCAGCACACTGCATTGGGTTCTCACAACCGCTCTCCCGTGGAAGTGCCAGCACGATGTCGGTGCCAGGCCGACGCCGACATCGTGAAGACAGCTTGCTAACTTTCAGTCGTCCAGACTCTCAAAATGCATCATTCTACTCATCAGCTGCCGACCACTTCCGTGACCGCCAGCGTGCGAGTGTGGACTACCGGTCCCAACGATTCGGCATGGTGATCGAGTTCGTGATGTCGACGTATTGCGAGCAGGTAATGGTTCCGCCACCAGATACACCCCCGCCCGGCTTCTCGGTTGTGAAGCTGATTTCTCCGCTAATGGTGGTGATCTTCCATTCATTGCAGACGTGAATGACCGAGGTGTGAGTCCAACTGCCGCCGCAGGCGCGGCTCGTGTACTTGCCGCACACCTTTCCGCCATCGGATTCGTCGCCGCCACCTCCACCACCGCCGCCACCGCCACCGCCACCGCCACCCATACCGTAACCATCATCGGTGTCGTACTCGGTGCAGAAGACATCATTCGACGGGCTGCCCGGAACGTAGCAGCTACTGCCACCGCCACCACCACCATACGCCATTTCCGCGTGCGCCGTTTTCCAGTTCGCGCTCACTGTGAACGCGACGAACGCAATAGCGCATCCGATCGAGAGTCGTTTCAAACGCATGTGTTACTCCGAGGGTTGAGTCATGGAACCAAGTGAACCGAGTGAACCGAGTACTGTGAGCAGCTCCTCTCTCCCGCGCGCGACGGCTTGGCACTCCGCGAGTCCGGTTGTAGCGCTCGACACGACGATGCGTCTCGACGCGCTACCTCGCAGCCAAACTCAAAGCAAGGCATACGCCGTACGCGGCCACCCGCTCAACTCCCGACACCGCATGCTGTTAACGTCGTAACAGCAGTTGATCATGACTGTAGCACTTCATGGAAGCCTTGCGTCACGAGCTGTAGCGCTACACCGCCAACGGCGCAGCCGCAACGCAACAAATGGATTCTGCTATACACTGCGCTCGTTGCCGCTTCTGACTTCAATCTCGCACGCCCGGCCAACCTCGATGCCGCGCTTGTACCGATGCAGCGTCGTACGATGAACCCCAAGCACGCGTGCCGCACCACTTACGCTGCCGGCCCTCTCGAGCGCCGCATCCACCCGCTCTCGCGTAAGCGGCTCGCCATGCTCGGCGTACATCGCGAGATATGACAGCTCGTCGAGGCAATGAAATGGTGTCAGCTCAGACGCTCCGTCGGCTTCGACAATCAGGCGATGAATCGTCGCGTCAAGCTGTCGCAGGTTGTTCGGCCAAGGCGCTGCTTGGAGTGCGAGCATGAGCTCCGGGTGAATCGTGGGCGGAGCGCCATAGCCGGCCGCGTGGCCGTATGATGCGACGGCTTCGGCGGCGAGCAGTGGAATGTCCGCCTTGCGATCGCGCAGTGGTGGAAGCGTCAG
>JBDUCR010000375.1:0-8536 GCA_040003345.1 bacterium | reverse complement strand
ACATCGTACTCGATGCGGTTGTTGTAGATCTTGTTGAATCGCGAACGGTACAGCGCGAGCCCGAGCCCCGAGTTGAAGGACAGCGTGTTGTCGTGAATGACGAGCGCGTTGCTGCGTGCGAGCATGATGCCATTGATGCTCTGCTCGACGCGATTGCCACGTAGCTCTCCTCCGCCAACACCGTCGAGATAGATGCCCGCGCCAAAGCGCAGCCATTCACGCAGTTCGTTCTTGTGATACGACATCCAGTCAACAAGACTCTCATGCTCGAGAACGCTGAACAGCCTCGGCTTCCAGTTGTTGCTCATGTCGTTATCGGCTAACTCCAGGCTCAGTGTACCGACGGCCATGAGTCCGACACGATAGCCGCGCACACGCGCGTTGATGACGCGGATATTGTGACCGCTGTCGATGCGAATGCCGACGCCGGCCGCCTCGTCGGGATTTGCGCCAAGCGAAGTGCCGCGCAGCTCGGCGCCGTTGAAGTCGACGGTAATGTTGTCGCCGCGGATGACGATCACTGACGAGTCGATCGATGGATGCGCCGGCAGCTGATAGACCCGGCGCACAACACGGCCGGACGTCGTGATCACGAGACCGCGATGTAATACGATGGAAGGCGGTGCGTCAAATGAACGGCGCGGAGCTCGAGCGATAGAGGTCTGCCACGCAGCGAAGAGCAGCAGCGCAGCCTTCACCGTTTCGTCCACAATGCGATGACGGCGCAGATGTCGTTCTGCCGCCACTGAATCGGCGTCGACATCGCGTCAGGATATGCCTCGATCGCGAGCAACTCTCGCATCGGGATCACGTTCTTGAGCTGTTCCATTCCAACTTTGAAGCGAAGACCGTCCACATACACGGCGATGCCGCGCTTACTGGGTGGATTACATCCGCGCGCAGTCACGGAATCCGCGCCGACGTACGAGAAACCGCGCGCGGCCCGGATGACATCCAGCGGACGCAACGCCGCCTTCAGCGTCGGATTGCCGGGCAGGAACACACTTCCGAACGCTGTCCGGCTTCGCGCAACAATGCCCTCCATGACCTTGAGCTCGCCCGTCGGACTCCCGATGACGGTAATGGCGTCGAGCATTCGCGCGCGTCTGGCAATGACGATTGTCGCCGAGGTGCTCGTTTGTTCCGCCGCGTCGACGAGAATGGATTGCGGCTCGAAGCCGATCGCAAGTGCTTCCACCAGCCACGTACCGGCGGGGATGTCGGCCATGGTGAATACACCGTCGAGCACCGGCGCTTCGATGGAGAGACTCGCGATGGTGGCGCGGCCCGCGCTGATCGGCGTGCCATCCGAATGCACGACGCGTCCGATGAGCGTCGATGTTCCGCGCGACACTGCAGAATCTGCCAGGCGAAAGTCCTGCCGCGCAACACCGCCGGCCGGCACAACGACCTCGGCGTCGAGCGCGCGATATCCAGGCATCGTCACCCGAACGCCGACCGCTGCCTCCGTCGCGACCGCGCACGCGACGTAATGGCCCTCTGCATCCACGGGTGCTGTCGAGCGATGTGACTCCGTGTGAAAGTCGCCTTTCACCAACTCGACCTCGAGCCACTGCACCACGACAACGGCGCCACTGAGCGTGTTCGCGTTGCGCGCGCCGAGTACGTAGCCGGCAAGCATGCCATCGCGGGCATCGCGGGCGACGTTGCCGCAGAGACGCGTGTTCACCTGCCGACCGCTCGGTATCGCTAGGTCGACCGTGAGGGCGCTGACGTCGTCAGTCAGCTCGAACGCACGCAGCGGCGACTCGAGCCCGAGCGCGTAGAGCGCGTTGTGCTGGAATCCGATCGCGAATCGCCCCGCGGGCAGTCCAGCGATGCGAAAACGTCCGTCTGCGTCTGCGACCGCGGAGAAGACGCGGACGGTGGAATCGACGAGCGCAGCCTGCACCACGGCGCCGGCGAGGGGCGCGTTGGCGATCGAGTCGAACACAACGCCGCTGACGACGCGCATCGGCTTGCTGGCAGGGAGCTGCCCGCGCAGCGGCGCCGCCATGAAGCCAAGCAAGAGGAGAACGCGCCACCGCATGCCTAGTGTATATCGCCTCATTCCCGGTGGAGCAATGGGGCACGGGTGCATGCGTTGTCGCCCTTGTTCCCGCGCGGAATAAGGGATATTGTATCCAATATAGACGCGCCATTTTCGGACCCTCACGAGAGCGCTGAGCCCAGTCATGAACCATGGTCCGCGCACGGCGCTGCTCCTCGCCGCGACAGCCGTCGTCGCCACGACACACGTTGCCGTCGCCCAGCTTCCCGCACGCGTCGACTCGGCGTTGCGCGCCATCTTCACCGGCCGAGGGGTCGGCGGTGTGCCGTTCGGACCGGCGCGATGGTCCGCGAGCGGTAACTCGTACAGCACCCTCGAGCCAGCAGCCGACGGGGGCGCCGACATCGTCGAGTACGAGGCGTCAACCGGTCAGCGCACCGTGCGTGTGGCTGCGCGACTGCTCAAACCGCGCGGCGCCAACCAGCCGATCGACATCGAGGACTACACGTGGTCGGCCGACGGCAAGCGCCTGCTCGTGTTCACGAATTCGCGGAAGGTCTGGCGACAGAACACGCGCGGCGACTATTGGCTGCTCGATGTGCCGACAGGCGCGTTGCACCAGGTGGGCGCCGGTGGCACCGAGGCGACGCTCATGTTCGCCAAGTTCTCACCCGACGGCAGTCGCGTTGCGTATGTGCGCCGCGGCGAGATCTACGTCGAGCCGGCGACAGGTGGAAAGGCGACGCAACTGACACACGATGCCTCGCGCACACTCGTCAACGGCATGACGGATTGGGTGTACGAGGAGGAGTTCGGTCTGCGCGACGCCTTTCGCTGGAGCCCGGACAGCAAGTCGATCGCGTTCTGGCAGTTCGACATGTCGGGCGTTCGCGACTTCCTCCTGATCAACGACACGGATTCGCTCTATCCCTCCACCATGGCGGTGCAGTACCCGAAAGCTGGAACAACCAATTCAGCTGTGCGCCTTGGCGTCATTCACGCGGACGGTACGGGCAAGGTGACGTGGGCGAAGCTCGAGGGCGATCCGCGCCAGCACTACATACCGCGCGCGGAATGGGCTGGCGCAAATGAAGTGATCGTGCAGTACATGGATCGCCCGCAGCATCGGGACATGGTGCATCTCGTCGACGCGCGCACCGGACAGGCGCGACTGATTCTCACGGAGCGCGATAGCGCATGGGTCGACGTCGTCGACGATCTGAAGTGGCTGGACGGCGACAAGAATTTCATCTGGGTGAGTGAGCGAGATGGGTGGCGACACATCTATCTCGCGTCGCGTGGCGGCGGTGAGCCGAAGCTGTTGACGCCCGGCGCGTATGATGTGATCAGCGTGTCGTCCATCGACGACGCCGGCGGCTGGCTGTACTTCATCGCCTCGCCCGAGAATGCGACGCAGCGATATCTGTATCGCTCGTCGCTACGGACGCCAGGCGCACCCGAGCGCATCTCGCCGGCAAATGCGCCTGGCGTGCACGACTACGACATCTCGCCGAACTCGAAGTGGGCGTTCGACACGTACACGCGCACCGATCGGCCCAACACGACCGATCTCGTTTCGCTTCCCGCGCACGCTCTGATACGGCCGCTCGGAAAAGCAGGACATCCAGCCGCACCGTTACCGGCCGCCGAGTTCTTTCAGGTGACGATTCCCGATGGCGCGACGCTCGACGGATGGATGATCAAGCCGCGCGACTTCGATGCGACGAAGAAGTATCCCGTGCTCGTGTCCGTCTATGGAGAGCCGGCGGCTCAGACCGTGCTCGACCAATGGGGCTGGGCGCAGGGCCAATGGCATCACATGCTCGCGGACCTCGGCTACGTCATCGTGAGTGTCGATCCGCGCGGCACGCCTGCGCCGAAGGGACGTGCGTGGCGCAAGGTGATTTACGGCGCCATCGGTCCGCTCTCGACCCGCGAGGTGGCTGATGCCGTTCGCGCGATCACGCGCACGCGCGGCTACCTCGATTCGACGCGCGTCGGGATCTGGGGGTGGAGCGGCGGTGGCTCGAGTACGCTGAACGCGATGTTCCGCTATCCCGACGTGTATGCGATGGGAATGGCCGTCGCGCCGGTGCCCGACCAGCGCCTCTACGATACCATCTATCAAGAGCGCTACGTCGGATTGCCGCAGGACAATGCGAAGGGATACGAACAGGGCTCGCCGATCACCTTCGCCGACGGTCTCAAGGGCAAGCTGCTCATCGTTCATGGCTCAGGTGACGACAATGTCCACTATCAGGGCACCGAGCGCCTCGCGAATCGTCTCGTCACGCTTGGGAAGCAGTTCGACCTCATGGTGTATCCGAATCGCACACACTGCATCTGCGAGGGGCAGGGAACGACCCTGCATGTCTACTCGCTGCTCACCCGATACCTGTTGACGAATCTTCCTTCGGGTGGCCGATAAACGCCGCGAAACAATTCGGTGTCCAATCGGGGTACGGCAGCAGAGGTGTGTCTTCTGAACATCGGTCTTCCACTTTCGGAGCAATGGATGTCCCCACGTCGAACAGCAACTCCATCCCTCGTTTCCGCGCGCCGCGTTGTTGCAGCCAGAACGATAGGGAAGCAGGATGTCCCATCGATATCGGAGACACGCGTTCTTCCGCTTCGCCGGCAGACGCTGGCGAGCATGACGCTCGATTCGCTTCGCGATCGCATTCTTCGCGGACACTTTCCCGAGGGCAAACCGCTTCGTCAGGATGCCATTGCGGCCGAGCTGGGGGTGAGTCGCATTCCAGTGCGCGAGGCGCTGCGCCAGCTCGAGTCGGAAGGGCTCGTCATATTCAGCCCGCATCGCGGGGCGGTCGTCTCCACGTTCTCCCTCGAGGAGATCGCCGAGATGTTCGAGCTTCGCGCTGAAATCGAGAGTGACCTGATTCGTCGCGCGGTACCGCTGATGACGGCAGAAGACGACTCGCGCGTGCGTGAAATTCTCGACGGATACGAGATCGCGTTGCAGTCGGGTGAGGTTGCGCTCTGGGGACAGCTCAACTGGCAGCTCCACTCCACACTCTACGCGCCGTGCGATCGGCAGTTCACACTCGGCATCGTGAAAAAGCTGCATCAGCACAGCGACCGCTATCTGCGCATGCAGCTCTCACTCACGCATGGCGAGACGCGCGCGAGGCAAGAGCATCGCGCAATCGCGGCGGCGGCGCGCAAGCGCGACGCGCGAAAGGCATCGCAACTGATGCGCGAGCACATTCTGGACGCCGGCAAGACGCTGATTGCGTTTCTTGAAGGAGTTCGCGGGCAGCGCGCACGGCGCAAGGCAGCGCCGTGACGGAGGAGACGGTTCCGCGCACGATACGTGTCATCGACTCGCATACCGAAGGCGAGCCTACACGCGTCGTGGTCGACGGCTGGCCGCAGCCTCAGGGCACGACGATGGCAGAGCGCCGCGACGATCTGCGCGCGCGGTTCGATCACCTGCGTCGCGCCGTGGTCTGCGAACCGCGTGGCCACGACGCCGTCGTCGGGGCGTTGCTCACTCCGCCCATCAACGAAGGCTCGGCCGCCGGCATCGTGTTCTTCAACAACGGAACCTACCTCGGCATGTGTGGTCACGGGCTCATTGGCGTCGTGCGCACGCTCGAGTTTCTCGGCCAGCTCACGGAAGGGAAGTCGTACTTCGACACGCCGGTGGGAACGGTGAGCGCTGAGCTCAACGCGGACGGCAGTGTCTCGATCGACAACATCGCCGCACAGTTGCATGCGCGTGATATCGTGGTCGATGTGCCCAGCTATGGAAGCGTCGTCGGAGACATCGCATGGGGAGGCAACTGGTTTTTCATCACGCACGCCGATCAGGTGCCGGTCGATATGGCGCACGTCGACGAGCTGACGCGCTTCACGCAGGCCATTCAGGACGCGATTCGTGCGCAGGGAATCACTGGCGCAAACGGCGGTGAGATCGATCATATCGAGATCTCGGCGGCGCCGGAGCGCAGCGACGCTGACTGTCGCAACTTCGTGCTGTGCTCGGGCGGCGAGTACGATCGGTCGCCGTGCGGAACGGGAACAGCGGCGAAGATGGCGTCGCTGCATGCGCGTGGTGAGTTGAAATTCGGCGATCAGTGGAAGCAGGAGGGCATCGCTGGAGGCATGTTCACTGGCTGGCTCACTCGCGGTGCCAACGGCGAGTTGATGCCGCACGTGCGCGGCTCCGCGTTCATCACCGGCGACGCAACGCTGTTGTTCGATCCTCGCGATCCGTTCCGCTCCGGCATTCCCGTCGTGGCACACGCGAACGCGTGACGCGCTCGCTCAAGCCGGACGCAATTGTCATTGGCGCCGGCATCGTCGGTGCTGCATGTGCGCGTTCGCTCGCCGCAGACGGACTGCAAGTGCTCGTGCTCGAGGCAGGATTTGCTGGCGGCGGTACGACGGCGGCAGGCATGGGGCATCTGGTCGTCATGGACGACTCGCCGGCGCAGCTCGCGCTCACTGCGCTCTCGTGCGACCTCTGGCGCGATCTCGCGACGACGCTGCCTGCATCAGTGGAGTTCGATGCATGCGGTACGATCTGGGTCGCGGAAGACGCTACGCAGATGGACGCCGTCGTCGAGAAGCAACGTGTGTATCGTGAGCATGGCATTGCATCGGAGATACTCAGCGCGACGCAACTGGCGGCGCTCGAGCCCAACCTTCGTACGGGACTCGTCGGCGGCCTGCTCGTCCCTGGCGACGCGGTTGTGTATCCGCCACGAGCCGCCGTTGCATTGCTCGAAGGCGCATTGGCGAACGGTGCAACGCTGCGCGAGACGTGTCGCGTTGACGAGATCCGGGATCACGCGGTCCGATGCGGCACCGAAGTAATCGAGGCGAACGTGATCGTGAACGCCGCCGGCGCCGAGGCGGCGCGGTTGACGCCAGCACTTCCGATTGTGCCGCGCAAGGGACATCTCGCAATCACCGATCGCTATCCGGGATTCTGCCGACACCAACTCGTGGAGCTGGGTTACCTCACCAGCGCGCATGTGATGTCGAGCGAATCGGTTGCGTTCAATGTGCAGCCGCGCTCGACGTCGCAGGTGTTGATCGGCTCGTCACGCGAGCTCGTGGGATGGGACAGCTCGACGAATCGTCTGATGCTGCGCCAGATGCTCGACCGAGCGGTGCATTTCATGCCGTCGCTCGCGGATCTGTCGATCGTACGAACATGGACGGGCTTTCGTCCGGCGACGAGCGACAAGCTGCCGCTCATCGGCCCATGGACGTCATCCGCCGGACTGTGGATCGCGGCGGGACACGAAGGACTTGGAATCACGAGCGCGGTAGGAACGGCGAAACTGCTCGCTGATCTCATTGCCGGCCGTGTTCCACCGATCGATGCGTCTCCCTATTCGCCAATGCGGTTGGCGAACAGCGTCGTAGGTGTGTCATGACTTCACATGCGCCGCATGAGCAGGTGACGATCACCGTCGACGGACGATCGCTGCGAGTCGACGCGGGAATCAGCGTCGCGGCAGCGCTCATGAATGCGGGCGTGCGCGCGTTTCGGCGCTCGGTGACGAATACGGAGCGCGGGCCGCTGTGCGGAATGGGCATCTGTTATGAGTGTCGCGTGACGATCGCCGGCATTCCGCATCGTCGCGCTTGTCTCGTGACGGTTAGTGATGGTCTCGACATCGCGACTGCCGCGGCCAGCGCATTGTGACGACGCTCGCGACGTCAGCGCTTGCTGCGCACGTGTTGGTCGTCGGTGCGGGACCCGCCGGCATTGCCGCCGCCGCCCGCGCGGCAGAGTCAGGTCGCAGCGTCGTACTCGTCGATGAGAGTCCGGAAATCGGTGGACAGATCTGGCGTCACCAAACCAGAGCCACGCTGTCCGTCATTGCAAAGACATGGATCGCGCGAGTTGAAGGCTCGAGCGCGAAGATCCTGCGTGGTACGTCCGTCATCGACATGCACGGTGACGGCAACGGATATCTCGTCAGCACGGAGCGCAACGGAGTGCCGCTCGTCGTACGTGCAAACGTACTGGTGCTCGCCACCGGTGCGCGCGAGAGATTTTTGCCGTTTCCCGGCTGGACAATGCCTGGCGTGATCGGCATCGGCGGCGCGCAGGCGTTGCTCAAGTCCGGGACATCGTTCGCGGGCAAGCGCATCGTGATCGCCGGAAGCGGTCCGCTCCTGCTGCCCGTTGCCGCGTCGTTGAAAGCATCGGGCGCGAAGGTGATGCTCGTCGCCGAGCAGGCGTCCGCGCGCTCGGTGATGGGTTTTGCGCTCGGGCTGTTGACGAAACCGGCGACGCTGGCGCAGGCTGCGCGCTATCGCGTGGAATTCTTCGGAACGCCATATCGTCTCGGCGAATGGGTTGCGGCGGCGCGCGGCAATGGTGCCGTCGCGGAAGTCGATATTACTGATGGTGTGTCGACGCGAACCATTGCGTGCGACGTGCTCTGCGCCGCATTCGGTCTCGTGCCGAATACCGAGCTTGCACAACTGCTCGGCTGCAACATCTCGGGCGGCGTCGTTGTCGTCGACGCGGGACAACAG
>JBDUCR010000309.1:0-8540 GCA_040003345.1 bacterium | reverse complement strand
CGTCAGAACGTCGTCAACAGCGCGTCATCATCGAGGGGCAGCAACTTGGCGACGTCGACTCGGTATCCGTTGCCGTTTGTCTGCGCCCTGACCGGATTTCCCACCGCGGCTCGAATGGCTTCTATCGATGCGCGTGACGCGTCGCTTCGGCTGCGCCGGATGCCGCCGATCGACAGCTGAAATTGACCAACCATGTCCGTCAGCACCTCCGACTGGCTCGCCAGTTCTTCCGCCGCACTCGCTGATTCCTCCGCGCCGGATGCCATCTGCTGCGTCACGCCGTTCATCTGCATCACTGCGCCAGTGATCTGATCGACGCCCTGCGTCTGCTGCTCGCTCGCCGCGGCGATCTCCGCGACCACTTCGGATACTCGCGTCACCTGCGAGTTGATCGCTCCAAGCGTGCGAAGTACTTCAACGTTCATCGCGACGCCTGTGTTGGCGTTGTGCACCGACTCCTGAATCAGCGCCGCGGTGGTTCTCGCGGCTTCTGCGCTTCGCATCGCAAGGCTGCGCACTTCGTCGGCAACAACGGCGAAGCCTCTGCCGGCGTCACCGGCTCTCGCCGCTTCAACCGCTGCATTCAGCGCCAGCAGGTTCGTCTGGAAGGCGATCTGATCGATCGTCTTCACGATCTTCGCCGTCTGATCCGCGGATGCCTTGATCTTGTTGATCGCGGTGGACAGGCCTGTCATCGCCTCGACGCCTTCGGCTGCGCTGATTTGCGCTTCACCAGCATAGGTCGCGGCGGCGCGCGTGCTGTCTGTGTTCTGCTTGGTCATTGCTGCGAGCTCGTGCAAACTGCTCGAGCTCTCCTCGATTGCCGCAGCCTGTTGGCTTGCTGCCTGTGCGAGCGTCTGGCTCCCCGACGTAATCTGTCCGCCTGCGGAGGCGACTTGATCCGCCGCCGCGTACACCTGCGCTAGCGCCTCGTCGAGCGTCGCGGCAGCGGAGTTCATCGCTTCCTGGATCTCCGCGTACGCGCCCTCGTACTTGCCCGTCATGCGCGCGGTGAGATCGCGCTTCGCGATGCGCTGCAGGACCGAGCCCGCTTCGCGCAACGGCAGCGCGGCCTGCTCGAGAGAGTTGTTCACGCCGTTGACCAGCGTGCGAAAACCTTCGCTGATGTTGTCGACGTTACGCGCGAGGTCGCCAAGCTCGTCACGTTGCGTCAGTAACAGCAATCGTGGCTCGATTTCAACCTTTACACCGAACTCGCCATGGCCCAGTGCATCGATTCCGTTGGCAAGGCTCGCGATGCCGGCCTGGCGCCCCGCAACCTGCTCGGAGATCGTGGCCAGCGTGGTCGTGATGTACCAGCTGACGAGGAGGCCGAGCGAAAGCGCAAGGACGACGGCGATGATTGCGCTCGCTAGCAGCAGCTCACGCGAGCGCGAGGCCGTTGCGGCAATCGACGTCTCGTTCGTCGCGGCGTACTTGGCCTGGAGCGCGACGACGCGGTCGATCGCCGCGCTCGTTGCTTCGAAGTGCTGCTTCCCTTTGAACTGCGACAGCGCACGTGCAGAGTCCACCCGACCAGCTGCGACGAGCGCGAGCTGCAGATCCATGTAGTGCTCGTACTCGTTGATCTGGGTGGTCAACCGACTCCAGAGCTCGCTCTCTTCGACGCTGCGGGTGTGCGGCTCGTAGAGCGCGCGTCCCTTCTCGAATCGCTCGTGGAGGACGCGTGTTCCGTACTCATCCACGCGCTGTGCATGCCCGATGTCGGCCTTGTCGTATGCGACCTGAAAGAGCGCGACGTCCTGCCGGCGAATATCGGACACCGCACCGTCAAGCTCGGCGAGCCCGAGCAGTGCGGTCACTTGATTTGTTGCAATCTCACTGCTCTTGCGCTCAACAGCGCGGATCGCGACGAGACCCACGCCCGCAACGACGACTGACAGCACCGCAACGGTAAAATACCCGCTGAGCAACTTGCTTCGGATCGAAAGATTCTTGAATACGTTGGTGGGTGCAGCGCGCATTTGTGTCGTCGTGTGCGTCCAGAGCGGCCGCTGAGGAGCGGTCTCTGTCCAAAGAATCGGCAGATCGGTCGCGGCATCGGCTCACTGATTGATTACATTTCCCTCACAGTACTGTGAGCTTCACCAATGACCGCGGTCGAGAATGCGCATCCTGCTCGTCGAGGACGATCGGATGGTGGGCAAGCTGACTGCGCAGGCGCTCATCAAGGCCGGCTATCTCGTGAGCATGGCGGACGACGGCGATGACGGACTTCGCCTCGCCGCCGCGGGGGGAAACGACCTCGCGCTCATCGATCTCGAGTTGCCCGCTCGCGGCGGCCTTTCGGTCATCCGCAGCATGCGCGACGCGGGGCAACTCATCCCGATCATCATTCTCACTGGTCGTGGTGCTGATGCGGACGTGGTTGCGGGACTCGACGCCGGTGCAGACGACTATCTCGTGAAGCCCGTGGGCAACAGCGTTCTGCTCGCACGCGTCCGCGCGGCGCTGCGGCGCGCCGGCCCAGCACGGAATGACGTCGTCACCGTGGGGCTCATGGCGCTCGACAGACGATCGCACCAATGCACCTGCGGCGGCACGATCGTTCCACTCACGGTGCTCGATTACGCACTGCTCGAGTACTTCATGCTTCGGCCCGGCGAAGTCGTGTCGCGCGCCGATCTGCTCTCGAAAGTGTGGGGCATGGATTTCGATCCCGGCTCGAACATGGTGGACGCCGCAATGAATCGGCTCCGTTCCAAGCTTCACACGCAGAGTGACGCGCCCGAGCTCACGACGATTCGTGGCATGGGATTCGTGCTGCGACCACGGGCAAACCGATAGAGACGTCGGCAACGGCGGTCGACCTTAGCGACGCGAACGCGAGTCGTTCGCTCACTGCGCGCATCAGAGTACGGTGTCCGTCGCGCCCGTGCGAAGCAACACGTTGCCGGTCGCGATATTCAGCGTGATGGTGCGCGGCGCGAAGCCGCCTACAGCATGTCCGGTTATCGCGACGCCGTTCTTCCAGAGAACTTCACGAAGCGCGAACATGTTGCGCCGACCAATCTCGAACAGATCACTGCCTGAGCGCGCCGACGCACCGCCAGCAACCTTGATCACGAGACGATGCTTCACCGCACCGAGCCGATACGCTTCGCGGAAGAGCAGTGGCACGCCCGTGTCGACAAAGACCGCTGGGTTGGTCTCCGCTCTCGATCGGTGGAGCGCCGAATCGGGCAGCATTACGTGTAGCATCGCGCCCACTTTTGCCACGGGATCGTACACCGTGATGCCGAGACAACTCCCGAGCGCGAAGGTGACGAGACGCATCGACGCGTCCGCCGACGCCGCAACATCCGCGACGCCGACGATCACCCGCGAGAGGTGCAGCGAATCAGCGTACGTAGGTGGCGGGCACGACATAGGAAAAGCTGTGACGGAGGCGAGTGAGGCTCTCGGAGTGGCCAACGAGGAGCGTGCCGCCCGGCGCGAGAAGATCCCAGCACCGGTTGATGAGCCGCTCCTGCGTTGCCACGTCGAAGTAGATCATCACGTTGCGGCACATGATGACGTCGAAGGGCCCCGTCATGGGCCAGTCGTTTTTCACGAGATTGAGTTGCGCAACCTGCACCATGGCGCGCAGCGATTTCCTCACGCGGAACTGTGACGTGTCTGTCGCGGCAACGTTCTCCATGTGGCGGCTGATCCGCGACGTAGTCAGACCCTTCACGACCACATCGTCGTAGACGGCTGCCGTCGCCTTCGCGAGCATACGCGTGGACAGATCGGTCGCGAGAATGCGCGCGCATGGGGTGTTCGCGCCATTCCACTCCTCGGCAATGAGCATCGCGAGCGAATACGGCTCTTCGCCGGAAGAGCAGGCGGCACTCCAGAAGCGAGCAACGCCGCCGCGCTCGCGCAGTCGTGGAAGTACCTTCGTTCGCAAATACTCGAAGTGACGTACCTCGCGAAAGAAATCCGTCTTGTTCGTGGTGAGCAGATCAACGAATCTCGTCAGCTCGGCCTGCGTCGAGTCGTTGCCGATGTGCGTGAGGTATTCGCCGTAGCTGCCAAGGCGGAGAGCGCGCAGCCGCGGCGAAAGCCGCGATTGCATGAGACTCTCCTTGCCCGCGGTGAGCTTCACACCCGAAACGCTGTGCATCAGGCGGCTGAGTTCTTTGAACTCGCTGGCTTTCAGCGTCGCCGAAATTTCATGCATGACGAATGCGTCCGCTGGCGATCATGCGGCGACAGCCGGCGTGTTACCGCCCTTGCCCATTTCGGCCGGCGTCAGGACGCGATCGATGTCGAGCAGCATCTTGATGCGACCTTCGTGCTTCGCGAGTCCGATCAGAAAGTCGGTGTTCACGTGCATGCCGAAGAACGGCGTCTCGATGATGTCCTCTTCACCAACGATGCAGACTTCCGACATGGCATCCACGATCATGCCCATCTGCATGCCGTGCATTTCGGCGACGATGATGCATGTCTCGAGTGCGCTCGACGCCGGCATCGCGAAGCGCAGGCGAAGATCCATGATCGGAATCACCTTGCCGCGCAGGTTGATCACACCGCGGATGTAGTGCGGCGAGCGTGGCACGCGTGTGATCGGCAGCATGCCGATGATCTCGCGCACTTTCTCTATCTCGAGGCCGTACTCCTCATCGTGAAGAAAGAACGTGAGGAACTTGCCGCACCGCTCACGGGCGCTTGCGAGCGTCGGAGTTACGACAGGATCGGTGCTCATGGTCGGTTGCCGTGGGAATGAACGAGCGAGCGCGTACCCTGCAGTATCGGCGCGCAGTGCGCGGCAGATAACGTCCGAGTCGTCCTTGTCAGGCGACGGCGCGCAGGCTCCGGACGCCGTCCGTGCCGTAGCGCACCAGCGCGAGCAGCTCGCCAACGTCGAGAATCAGCCCGATTCGACCGTCGCCAAGAATGGCGGCACCAGAAACACCATCGATCTGCCCGACGCCTTTGCCGAGTGACTTGGCAACCACCTGGTGCTGTCCGAGCAACTCGTCCACGAGCATGGCGACACTCTGATCGCCCGAGGCGACGGCGACGATGAGCGCATCACAGGGATCGACGATTGCGCCGGCGATGTTGAACAGCGTGTGCAGTCGAACGATCGGCATCACGTCATCGTGCAGACGCACCATCTCGCCGCCACCGGCAATGCTGGACAACGCATCGCGCTCCGGGCGGAAGCTCTTGACGATGTTGGTGATCGGAATGACGTACCGCTCGGTTCCCACGCGAACGAGCATCCCGTCCGTCACCGCGAGGGTGAGGGGAAGACGCAAACTGAACAGCGTCCCCTGACCCGGCGTTGACGTGATCTCGACGCGTCCGCGCAGCGTGTCGATGCTTCGCTTCACGACATCCATGCCCACGCCGCGCCCGGAAACGTCGGTCACTTTTTCCGCCGTGGAAAAGCCCGGCGCGAAGATGAGATTGAAGATGTCGGAGTCCGACATCTTCGCAGCGGAGACGATGAGACCCCGGGCAATCGCTTTCGCGATGATGCGTTCACGATCGAGCCCCTTGCCGTCGTCACGCAGCTCCACGAGCACCGAGCCACCCGAGTGTGTCGCGGACAGGCGCACCGTGCCCTGACGTGGCTTGCCCGCTGCCGAGCGTGCATCGGGACTCTCGATGCCATGATCGATCGCGTTGCGCACCATGTGCACCAGCGGATCGCTCAGCGCATCCACCATGTTGCGATCGATCTCGGTCTCGTCGCCCTCCGTGATGAAACGCACCTGCTTGCCCAGGCTCGCCGTGACGTCGCGGACGAGACGCGTCATCTTCTGAAAAGTCGGCTTGAGCGGAACCATGCGCATCGAGAGGCTGAGGTCGTGCAGCTCGCGCACGATCTTGCTCGCGTGCGTCGCCTTGTGCGACAGATCGTCCTGCCCTGCTGAGAGAAGGCGTTCGTCCTGTGCGATCATCGTGTGCGCGATGACGAGCTCTCCGAGCATGTCGATGAGCCGGTCGAGACGTTCGGTGCTGACGCGAATGGAGGAATCAGCAGCAGTGCTGCGCGATTCGCGCGGCGGGCCTGTTTCCTCTCGGCGCTCAGGCGTGGTGCTGTCCGGCGCAGACCTGTCGCGCCGTCGCGTATCGACGATCAGCTCCGGCGCGGTGTGGACGACCATTGGCGCTTCGTTGCCTGTCGTGACGTGCGCAAGATCTGTGAGCACGACGGCGTACGCGGCCGGACGCGTCATCGCGCTGCCCTTCAATCCGCGCTCGAGCTCCGCCAGCAGCGCTTTGACGACGTCGAGCGCGCGAAGTGCGAGGTCGGGTACCTCTCCGGCAAATGAGATCTCACCATCGCGCACACGACTGAACAGCGACTCGGCTTCATGTGCAAAGGTGCTCACGTCGGTGAGACCAAGAAATGCCGACGTTCCCTTCACGGTGTGAAAGGCGCGGAATACTGTGTTGATGGCTTCTGCGTCCGCAGGATCTGCTTCCAGCTGCAGGAGCGCGCCTTCAGCGCTCTCCAGATAATCGCGGCACTCCACGAGAAAGTCTCCGACGAGCGCCCGATCGTCGCTCTCGGGAATGGTCATTGGTACCGGTGCTGCGCTTGCCGTCGCGGTTTCGCGCGGCGTACGGCTGGCCTCGTCCTTCTCGTCGTCGCGCGCACGGACCGTCTCTTCCACGCATTCAGTGGCAGCCGCGAAGGCCTGCGCGCAGTCCCGACCGGTGTCGATCGATTCGAGTACGAAGGCGAGCGATGCTTCAGCCTTGTGCGCGAGCTCGCGAGCGAGCTCACCGGACAGCGTGTCCGTCGCAAAGCGGCGCAGGTTGTCGCGGATGATTTCCAACTCGGCGCGTTCGTGCGGCTCGACCATCAGAATCAGCGTTGCGGCTGTGTCGAGCGCGAGGTCGGAGGACGGATGCACCGCGTCCCTCGGCGCCGCAGCAGGAGCAGCTGGCTCACCCGATGCATCAATGAGAGACCATTCGCTGACGTCGCGACCGAGCGCGGTGAGTATCTGCTTGCCAGCCTGCGTCAACAGAAGCTCACGTCCGAAGTCGTCCGGATCACCTACATGCTCCACGAGCGCGCCGATTGCGGCCGCGAGCACTCTGAGAAGTTTTGCGCGTGCTGCTTTACCGAGGCGGGGCTTCGCGTGCGCCTTCGCGACGGCAGTGCAAAGCATGGCAAGCCGACGAGCGGTCGTCAGCTCGGCTGGGAACAGTGAGGTCAATCGTGCGACAGAAGCCCGGACGGTTGCGAGCATCGCAACATCGCCCGCGCTCGCCAGATCGAGCTCGGCGCGCAGGCGATGAAGGACATCGGGGAGTGGTTGATCTCCGATCGTCATTCGAGCTTCCGCTGTGGGTACCGCACCTCGCTCTACCTCAGCGCTTCACGAGGAAGATCTCGTCTGCTACCGTCTGCCGATTGGTGGCGGCAGATGTTGTAGCATTTGGATCGAACGTCGTCGGACCTTGCGGTGTCGTGCCGACCGGAGCCGTTGC
This sequence comes from bacterium, assembly GCA_040003345.1. GTDB lineage: Bacteria > Gemmatimonadota > Gemmatimonadetes > Gemmatimonadales > Gemmatimonadaceae > AG11. The sequence goes on along the minus strand of JBDUCR010000309.1, from coordinate 1,073 downwards.
GCCCTCCGCGGGAGCCTCGGTGTCGAAGATGCCGACAATCTGCGCGAGACGCTGTTCCATCTCCACGATGATGCTCGCGGCGAAGGCGAGTTGTTGCGTGATGATGTCCTGAAACTGCAGGTGGATCATGAGCCCGAAGAGCTCTTCGCGCATGTGCGCGCGAACTTCTGCGGCTTTCGCTCCGGAACCTGGCTGCTCGGCGAGCACGTCCAGCTCGTTCGCCATGGCAATCGTGCGATCGAGTCCGTTCATGATGTCGGTCGCTGCCATTTCTGTCGCGGACGAGACTTCCTTTAGCTTGTCGTTCATCTGCGCGAGGCGATCTACAGCTGCCTGCTCGAGAATGCCACGGCTCTCGCGAAGTCGCTGGAGAATGCCCGTGATCTCGCTGTAGGCGCGCAGCAATGTTGTCGGATGGAACGGCAGGTCGCCTTTCGCGCGTGCGGGAGTGGTCATGCTCACGCCGCTGCCCCTGCCGCGACCGACAGAATCTGCTCGATTTTTTCCTTGAGTACCGACGGCGTGAACGGCTTGAGGATGTAGTTGTTCACGCCTGCGTCGACCGCCGCGAGAATGTCCTCGCGGACGCTGCGCGTCGTGACCATCAGAATGGGAATGTTCTTACCATCGGGCCGGGCACGCAGTGCACGTGCGAACTCGATTCCGCTCATGTTCGGCATGTTCCAGTCGGTAACGACGAACTGGATCGATGCGTCGAATTTGCTGAGCGCGAGAAAGCCGTCGCCCGCTTCGACCGTGTCCGTGTACCCGATGCGCTGAAGCGAATTGACGATGATTCTCCGCATGGTGACGGAATCATCGACGACGAGGAATTTCATGTGGGGTCCCAGAGAAGGGTTGGTGGGCGGCGGGATCGGGCAGCGTCGCACGCGACCAGATACTCTGATTATCGGGGGGTAGGCGCAGATACTTGAGGGTGACATGAGGCTCCGATCTCGGATCTCAGAGATCGGAGATCAGAGATCAGCGGCCACGCTGAGCCATGCGCGCCCTCGCCGGCGCCGGCGGCGATGGGAAATCAGAAGCGGACGGCGGACATGTGACATCAGCGG
>JBDUCR010000224.1:0-8577 GCA_040003345.1 bacterium | reverse complement strand
TGCGTACATACCAGCCCCTGGTAGCAGCGCCATATAGAAGCCGTTGGCGTCAGTCCGCGCCGAGGCCGCGGTGCCGAGCGAGATCACCTTCCATTGTACACTATCGTTTGCGGTTGGAGGCGCGACGCGTTCGAACACCATCTCGGCTCCCATGACCGCGGTCAGAGTCCGCATGCTGTCGCTGGGACTCCCTCTGAGCACATGTCCCATGATAAGCGACGGCGCGAACTCACTCCGCGGTGCGTTCGCCTGCTCCAATGGAAGAAACGGACCGACCACGAAGGTCAACTCGTCTAACTTCGTCGTCGCCCATGGGCCAGTGAATGCATACGCGGCTAGCCAGCGCGATGTGCGATATGACGTGCCGGGCTCCGGCGTTGCACGAATGAATACGAGCCCCGTCGGCACATCGAGCTTGTCGAACACGAAGCGTCCGGATGCATTGCTCGTCGTCGTGGCCAAAATGGTCATCGCGCCGCTCTGTGGATCACCCTTCGCCGCCTCAATGCGCACGTTGGCAATTGGGTGCCACGGCGTCGTTGAGTCCGGAGAGGGATCAACGATCATTCCCCGCAGGCGATTTGCGCTCAGCGTCGTGTCGGACTCCGAGCTCCATACCGAGTCCGCCGCAGGAGTGCCACCCGCAGCAGCAAGTACATCGGGTGACTGATTTGGCCCAAGGGCATCCGCGCAGGCGAGCACACTGACGGTGATGGCTGCGGCAATGATGAACGTCGAACAGCGGCGATAGGTGAACATGATGCCTCCACGGCGAAGAAGGGGTAGCGAATGAAGTGTGCTTCGCGGCGCGTCCGACTGTCTCACATCGTGCGCTCAAGCGATGTAATGCGCGAGTCGTTCGTGTTCTGACAGACGTCGAGCAACTCGACTCTCACGCTCTCAAATGCGAGCGCGTGTCAGAATAACCGAGCCTAACGCATTCCACATTGACGCATGTGTCCATGACTTCACTGATGCCCGTGACTGCTCCCAATCTTCGACTGCCTCTGCTTGGCTCTGTTCTGCTCGCGACGCTATGTGGCGGGCGGCTCGACGGTCAGTCGTCGCAAGAGCGCGCCGCACATGACGCGAGACTGCCAGCCACGCGCGCGCGCCTGCTCGGCGTCGTTACGGACGCAGCGAGTAATCGCCCATTGCCTGCTGCAGTGGTGTGGCTGCGAGACGAAGCGAGTGAAGAGGTTGCTGAGCGCGACGCGTTTCGCAAATGCGCAGTGTTAGCGGCGGGTGATCGCAGCATCGTCGCTACCGCTCGCGCCGATAGTGCGGGCGCGTATTCGTTCGACGATCTGACCCCGGGCCGATATACCTTATGCGTTCGTGCAGCCGGATACGCCGCGCGTGCATTGCGCGTGACGCTCGAAGCCGCATCCACTTCACGCGTGCACGTCGGGATCTCGGCGCTTCCAACCGTCCTCGCGCCAGTCGGCGTTCGGGAGGCGGCGAAGGGCACCTTCGACGGCGCGCACGGCAGCGGATCATCGACCGTGACTGGCGCGCTGTTCGAGCGGCTTCGTCAAGCGCGCTATCTGACAAGTGATAGTCGATTGTTGACGGTCGATGATGTGGCGCGCAGCTCCGGCCTGGGCGAGCTGGACGTGATGCGCGCGGTGCAGGAGCTTCCCGGCGTTGCTGCGCGGGATGATTACACGGCGATGCCGTGGACTCGTGGCGCGCCGGCCGACCAGACGACGGTCACCTTCGACGGACTGCCGCTCCTCAATCCGTATCACGGGGTGGGTGCAGTGTCCGGCCTGAACGTCGAGGCAATCGGAGACGCGGCCTTTCATCCTGGCGTTGCGCCGACCGAACTCGCTGGCGGCGCCGCTGGTACACTCGAGCTTCGCTCCCGACATCCATCGCGCCCCGGCGTATCCGGCTCGATTGGACTCTCCGGCGTCGCTGCGTCGGCACGCATCGACGGAATGACCGGCGATAAAGGCGTCGCGGGGACGATCTCAGTTCGTCGAAGCCACCTCGATCTCTCGAATCGCTCGAGCTCATCACCTGATGGCACCGCAAGCCGCGGCCTTCCATATGCCTTCGAGGATGTCGCTGGCCACGGCGACATCCTGATGAGCGGATGGCGATTGGAGGGGAGCGCGTTGTTCATGCGCGATCGCTTGTGGGCGCCGGTCGCTGGAATTGTCGACGGTGGCACGGGCCAGTGGGGCGGTTCCGTCGCGCAGCTATCCGTAACTCGCTCCATTCTCGGCGGAGCGTTACGTACGAGCATCGGCGGCAGTGCGTCGGCAGCGGATCTCCTCGCGAACCCGGACACGCGTCTCGAGCCGGCCGGCATTCCCGACGACTCGAGTCTCTACGCAGTGCGGGAGACAATCTTTCGCCCTCAGCCAATTCGCAGCCGTGGGTGTGCGCCTCGCGACGCTCGAGTGGCATCGCGATGCTGACGCAGCAGGCGTCACGTCGACTGCAGCGGGAATTGAGATCGCGACGTGGCGTGCCAACTTCAGCACTGAAGGTGCGTGGCCGCACTCCGCACAGTTCATCGACACGATTGCAGTACAGTCATCTGCAAAGATTGCGACGCTCTGGGCCGATCAGCTGTGGAGGCCCACGTCGACCGTGTCCGCGCGGACCGGTGGGCGACTCGAGCTTGGCGCGGCTTCTCGCAATACAGCGCGCGCTCGATTTGCTCCTCGTCTCAACGTGCGTTTCGCGCCAACGAGTGCGACCTCCTTGTCTCTTGCGGCTGGCGGCACGTACCAGCACGCGCAGACGCTCGCGCCACCTGGCCCTGGGCGCAACGCCGTCGCGACGACAGAAGCGTTCTGGGTAACCTCCGGACCGGACGTCCCGATGCTCGCAACACGCATCGCGACGCTCGGCGCCGAGCACTGGGTCACGTCGGCGCTGCTCGCGTCTGCAACGGCCTATTGGCGCGATGATCTCGGTGTTCTGCTTTCGGACCCACGACCAGGCTATCTCGTGGACCGACCGCTCGCTGTCGAAGGTCGCGGACATGCGACCGGTATCGAGACATCACTTCGGGCATTCGGCACGCGTTGGTCGGGCGATCTCTCATACTCGTCAAGCCGATCGACACTCACGGCATACGATCTCAGCTTCGATTCGCCGAACGAGCGTCCGCGCGTGTTTCGCGCGCATGGTACGATGCGCGTCTGGCATCGTGCCGACGACGCAACCAACGCCCGGTTCGGGCTCACGTGGGAAAGTGCGAGCGGCGTGCCATACACGCGCTACTACGGCAGCGTGGCGCGATGTGATGCAGCGCAACGATGTCATTGGGAGCCGCCGCCGCGCATTGGTCCACCGTCGGAGGGCCGGAGCCATTCGACACAGCGGCTCGACGCGAGCATCGATGCCGCGTGGGCAACACACGTGTTGCTCATCGACGGCTACGCGCAGGTGCGCAATCTCACGCGCGTCGCCAACGATGCCGTCTATCTCGCAAGTGTCGGTCAGTGTCCAGCCGCCACACAAACGAGCGGCACGTGCCAGCCGGAGTTGGTTCCGCAGTCGATCGACGACAGCCGCCTCCCGCCGTTGCGCGGATGGCTCACCGTGGGATTCCGACTGTCACAGCGACCCACGCAATGACTCTCGCACTCTCGCACTCTCACACGACGAGCTGGTGGATCCCGAGCGGCTCTACATCGATTACGCTCCCGCGTTGTATCGCTACGCATTCCATCAGTGCGGAGACGCTGAATTGGCGAGCGATATCGTGCAGGAGACGTTCATGCGCCTGATTCGCCAACCGCCGCGCGACGTGTCGCCCCGTGCGTGGCTGTTTCAGGTCGCGACCAATCTCGCGCGTGAGTGGGGACGTACGGGCACGAGACGCGAACGTTTGCTCAAGATCGTGCCGCTCGATGCGGCGCACTCGGACGCGCCGCGTGGACCCGACGCGGACGTACTGGCTCGCGAGGAGTATGTGGTCGTGCACGAGGCTCTCGCGCGCTTGCCTGAACGCGATCGCACGATCCTGCTGATGCGGGAGCAAGGATTCACACACGCGGAGATCGCCGCCGCCGTCGGAACCACGACGAAATCCGTCGGCACGCTCGCCGCACGCGCATTCACCAAGCTCCGGACACTGCTCCCTTCCATTCGGCCCAGCTGATGAACTCCAACAACGTTGCCCACAGCCTGGAGTTAGCGATGGCACCACATGTGAATGACGGTGATCTTCTCCGCTTTGACGATGCCGAGCTGGACGCCGGTGAGCGCGCGCGCGTGCTGAGGCATCTCGCATCGTGCACGCACTGTCGCGAGCGGCACGACGCGCTGCGTACGATTGCCGAGCGAGTGCATGTCGCGTATCAGGAAACTTTCGTGCCGCCCGTACTCATGACTGCGCCCTGGCATCGAAGCGCGGCGGAGATACGCGTGGCCAACTTCGGCGCGGGAGCGCGCCGGCGACAAGCGTCGGGGCGACGCGTGTTGGTGACCGCGGTACGGGCTGCGGCGGCGGTGGCAATGATTGCGGCCGTTGCGGCGGCGTCCACGCCGGTGCGCAAATGGATTGCAACCAGACATCAACCGTCCGGCGCGAGCATACACGTCCCGCGACCGGCTCATGTTCGCGGCGAAAGCCCAACCTCGTTGCCCTCGCACATGGCGTCGTTGTCATTCGTGTCGTCCAGCGACGTGCTGACGATCGGACTGGACGCGAGGAAAGGCGATTCAATTCTGGTGCACGCTTCGAATTCTGTCGCGGTGCGCGTACGCGCTCAGACGACCGGGGATGAGCCGACATTGATCGCCATGCCTGATCGTGTGCAGCTGGTGAGCGCAGCGAGTGGTGTGACGTCATACGCAGTGGAGGTGTCGCCGCAGATACGCATCATCGAGGTGCGCGATCACCGTCGCGTACTCGTGCGACTGACGCGCGACGCGCTCGAAGCTCGCGGCGGGTGGCAGGGAATTGTCCCGTGATGATGCGTCCCAGGTACGGGGCTCGTGGGTCAGGAGAGCGTTGAGCGGCTCGTGTAAGAGCACCTGGTCGGCGGGGGGGAGTACAGCCCCGTCGCGCGACTTCTTCTGCCACTGCGGTTATGCTGTGCGACGAAGCGAAAACCGCTTCTAGTCATCCGCGGGGTTCGGCAGCGATTGGGGAAGGCCGAACCATGGGAGCACGTCGTTTTCGAAGCAGACAATCGCACTGATGCGGTCACCGGTGAGCGTCAGGACGCAGAGCCCAGTGCCGTGGCTGATGCCGGCGGGATCTCGTAGATATATCCCGAAGGCCGGCTGCCCGTTGGCGCGCGTCGGCATGAGCCGGAACCGCCGGCCTGCGCCGAAAACCAGACCGCAGAACAGCGCGACGACTTCTCGACCTTGGTATTCGAGGGGCATCGGTGGCATCGACATGAAGACGTCGTTAGTCAGCAGGGCCACCAGCGCATCGACGTCGGCGGACTCGTAGGCGCTGACGAACTTCGCCACGATCGCATCCTCGGTCGCCGGCTCGCGGCCTGCGTTAACCGGCATCCGGTGGCGCTGCATACCGGCGCGGGCCCGCTTGAGGGTACTCTTGATCGAGTCGATCGTCGCGTCCAGCATGTCGGCTACTTCCTGCGCACGAAACCCGAGGACGTCGCGCAGAATCAGCACCGCGAGCTGGCGCGGGGGCAGGACCTGCAACGCGGTCACGAAGGCTAGCGAGATGGATTCGGTCTGCTCGTATCGAGCGTCCGGGCCGAGTGACACGGCCTTGTCGAATAGCACATCGGGATGCGGCTCGAGCCAGACAACTTCGCCGAGCCGGGTCGGCTCGGGCGGTTGGATCCCCGGCATGTCCCACTCTTTTGCCGGCCGTCGGCTCGCCGCGCGCAGCATGCTCAGACACCGGTTGGTGGCGATCCGGTAAAGCCAGGTGCGCAGCGACGCGCGTTTGTCGAATCCGTCGAGACCGCGCCACGCCGACACCATGGTGTCCTGCAGCGCATCCTCGGCGTCCTGCAACGATCCGAGCATCCGGTAGCAATGCACCTGTAGCTCGCGGCGAAACGGCTCGGTCATCACCCGGAACGCCTCACCGTCTCCGGTCCGCGCCCTCGATATCAGGTCGGCTGCCACCAACTTCACCTCTCTCCGCTCATGACTCACTTCTCCGCTCAAAACACACTTTCCCATATGGACGCCGGCCGCACACAGAAGGGGGCGCTCGCCGAGCGCCCCCTTTCTCAAGGCTGCGGCATCTACAGGGAGATAGCAACACCATCTTCCACGGAGCTCGAAAATGGGAAAGATCATCATCACGACGAACATGACGCTCGATGGCGTGGTCCAGGACCCGGACGGTATGGAGGGCACCGCATTCGGCGGCTGGTTCCGCCAGTATGTGGGTAAGGACTTCGACGCATGGAGCGTACGGGAGATCGACGAAGCGCTGTGTGCCGACGCTCTGCTTTTGGGTAGGCACAGCGACGCGTGGTTCGCCACCCGGATGCCGACCGCTTGGTCCGCCGTGTGGGCGGCCAGGGTCACCAGCCTGCCGAAATACGTGGTGTCCTCGACCCTCGACCGTGCCGAATCAAGCAACGCGACGGTGCTCAGTGGCGATGTCGTAAAAGAGATTTCCGAGTTGAAGCGAAAGCAGAGCGGCGACATCCTCGTCTACGGCAGCTACCAACTCGTTCGCACGCTGATCGCACACGGCTTGGCCGATGAACTCCGGCTGGTTGTGTTCCCCGTCGTACTCGGCACCGGCGCGCGGCTGTTCGACGACGTCGGCAACACGAAGCCGATGCGCCTGGTCAAGACCGAGCAGCTGGGCGATGGCCTGGTCTTCAACTCCTACGAATTCCTGTCTGCCGCTTAGTAATTCCCGGGGGGGGCCCGGTCGACAACGCTCCGCGAGTCGCAACGGTTGACTGAAACGATCGTTTCATTCATTTTTCACGCATGCGCACTCGCAAAGACGAACTCATCGACAAACTGATCGAGTATTTCACCCAGCACGGCGTCGCCGACGTGTCCCTCCGACCCATGGCCGCCGAAGTCGGCACAAGCGCTCGTCTGCTCATCTTTCATTTTCGATCCAAGGAACAGCTGCTGGCCGAGGTGCTCTCGGAAATGCAGCGGCGCCTGCAGGCGTCGCTGCTGGAGCTCGTGCCCGTACCGGGAAGTCGCGCTGGGGCGCGACGAGCGAGCCCGCTACGGAAGTTCTGGCGTTGGGCCACCGACGATGCGCACCTGCCGTCATTGCGTCTTCTGTATCACCTCCAGATGCTCGCGATCCTCAACCCGGACACGTACGGCGGTTTGCTTACAGCGCAATCCACCGACTGGATCGACTTGATCAAGCGATACCTGCCATCGGCGCAACGCAGCGCGACGACCGCCACGCTATTCGTCGCCGTTTTCGACGGATTATTTCTGGAACTGCTCAGCACCGGGGACCGGCGTCGAACGACGCGTGCGCTCGAGCGCTTCATTCGAATGGGCCGGATGGAAGGCAAGGGAATTCGCAGGGCTCACGCGTGAGTGTCGCGTTGCGGCGAGGCGCCGCTACCGCTGCGAGTCTGGCGGCCCTCGCGATTGCTGCGTCCGTCGTCGATGCGCAGGTCGCATCCGATTCGGCGCAGATGCCGCCGTTGCCGTGGATGCACTGGAACGATGGCGCGGCGGACTGCACGTCAAGCGCTCAGCCCCCGCTCGAGGTGCATGCGTACGACGCTAGCACGTTCATCCTGCGAGAGAGCCTGTGCGCGACGGCGGAAGGTCCCTTCCTCTATCTCCTCGTCGGTTTGGACAGGGCGTTGCTCATCGACACCGGGGACATCACTGATGCGCGTGAGATGCCATTGGCGCGCACGGTGATGGCGCTGCTGCCCGTGCGCGGAGGTGCGCGCATTCCCTTGATCGTCGTGCACACGCATCGGCATCTCGATCATCGCGCGGGCGATGCGCAATTTGCGGGGCTACCTGGCGTGCAGGTCGTGGGCTACGACATTTCCAGTGTCCGCGCCTTCTATCGGTTCAGCGCCTGGCCGAATCGCGCCGCACCACTTGATCTCGGCGGGCGAGTGATCGATGTACTCCCGACGCCCGGCCACAACGAGACGGATCTGGTGTTCTACGATCGCGCGACGACACTCCTGTTCTCCGGCGATTTTCTCTTGCCGGGCCGGCTCCTCGTGGATGATGCGGACGCATATCGCGCCAGTGCGCGCCGACTCGCGGCCTTTGTCCACGATCGCCCGGTGCGCTACGTCCTTGGCGGCCACGTGGAACGCAATGCAGCGGGCGACGTGTATGCGTGGGGGACGCACTCCCATCCGGACGAACGCGGACTGGCCATGAACAGAAGCGACGTCATGGCCTTACCCGCGTTCGCCGATCGCTTCAACGGATTCTATTCCGAGAGCGATGGCGTCGAGATGCTGAACGACGTTCGGGTATTGACTGCGGTGTGCGTTGTTGGCCTTGCTCTTGTTGGAGCGTTCGTAGCCGCGGTCGTCGCTGTGATTCGTCGCCGAAGGAGAGCGCGCACACGATAGTTTTCCGCGCGCACGTCAGCGGCCCTTCAGCCAAGGCGAGAGATCCACGTACCAGATGTTGATTAAG
>JBDUCR010000400.1:0-8590 GCA_040003345.1 bacterium | reverse complement strand
AGATCGACGTCACCATGGAGGCGACGATGCCGGCGATGAGTGTGACGGCGAAGCCTTTCACCGGCCCCGTGCCGTATTGATACAGCACGGCGGCGGTGAGGATCGTCGAGACGTTGGAATCGATGATCGCGCTCATGGCGTGACGGAATCCTTCGTCGATTGCGGTGCGCACGGTCTTGCCGCGATCGAGCTCTTCGCGAATGCGCTCGAAGATCAGCACGTTCGCGTCGACGGCGATACCGATGGAGAGTACGAAACCGGCGAGACCCGGCAGCGTGAGCACTGCGTCGAATCCGGCAAGCGTCGCGAGCGTGTAGAGCACATACAGCGCGAGTCCGGCCACGGCGAGCGTGCCCGAGAACTTGTAGTAGCCAAGCATGATCACGACGACGAGCACGATCGCGATGGTGCCAGCCGTGAACGCCTTGTTGATGGAGTCCTGCCCGAGACTCGGTCCGATGTTGCGCACCTCGGCAACCTTGAGCGGCACTGGAAGCGCGCCCGCCTTGAGCACGAGCGAGAGATCCTGCGCAGCCTGCAGATCGCGTCCAGCCATCGTGATCTGGCCGCGCGTCGCGATGGCGCCGTTGATGACCGGCGGGAACCCCATGACGATGTCGTCGAGCACGATCGCCATGTAGTCCTTCACGTGCTTGGCAGTCTCACGCTGAAACTTTCGGCCGCCTTCGTTGCTGAGCGTAAACTCGACGATCGTTCCTTCCATCGTCGAGGTATTCGGCTTCGCGTCGATGAGATACTCGCCAGTGATGATCGGCGTGCGGTCGAGCAGATAGACGAAGCGATAGACCTTGTTCTGCACAACGGTGGAATCATTGCCGAAGCGCAGGACTTTGCCGGGCGGCAACGCCGCCTGAACTTCCGGAAGGTCGAGGAATGTCTTGAGGGCGTCATAGTTGCCGCGCTCGAGAAGGAACTGCCCCGGCATATTGCCGGCGAGCACCATCTTCGAGACAGCGCCACCTGTCACGCCGGGAATCGACGTACTGTCTTTCTTTGCGCTGTCGGCTTTCGTGCTGTCTTTTCCGGCGCCAGCCTTAGCCTTGGAGGTGTCCGCGCCAGTCGTGAGCAGGCCATTGAGACCGGCATTGGGCGCAGCAGTCTTTCCATCCGCCGATGCGAGCGCGGTGCCGAAGCCGGTCTGCTTCGCGATCGCGTCAAGACGTGGAAGCACCTTTTCAAGCGCGTTCGTCTTGTCCGTGATCTGGAACTGCAGGAAGGCTTGTCCCTGCACGAGGTTGATGGCTCGCTCGCGATCGTCGACGCCGGGAATGTCGATGATGATGCGATCGTTGCCGGCCTTCTGAATGACCGTCTCGGAGACGCCCATTCCCTCGATGCGCGTGCGCACGACCTTGAGTGCGCGATCGATTGCCTCGGCCTTGTTCGCAATCACTCCCTTCGACTCATCCACCTCGAGCGCGAGATGCATTCCGCCTGACAAGTCGAGCCCCTTACGCAGCGGCACCTTTCGCATGACGGTATCGTAAAACGTACCGTCAGGGCGGCGCAGACGAGTCTTCACGTCGCGCGGAAAGAGCGCCCAGACGGAGACGAGGACGAGTCCGCCAATAAGCAGCAGACGGTACTTCAGGTTGGACATGCGACTACGGGGTGGAGGGAGGAAAGTGCATGGAACCTTTCAACTTACCCGACTCGGCAAGGAGCGTCAACGCGCTGCGTGCTCCCTGCTCGTCGAGGGCAAGCTGCGCCATGAGGTCAGCTGCCGAATCGAACTTTTTCGTATCGCGCAAGCGAGCGACGAACCCCACCTGCACCGAGTCACCATAAAAATCGCCCGACCCGCCGAAGAGATGCGCTTCGATGGTGCGTCGCTCGTCGCCGAAGGTCGGGCGACCGCCAAGATTGAGCATTCCACCGAAATTGCCGCGCGGAGTTTCGACGTAAACGGCATATACACCATCAGGCGGCAGAAGCTTCCTCGGCGATTCCGGCAGCACGTTGAGCGTGGGGAATCCAAGAGCCCGCCCACGTGCTTCGCCGGCCACGACAATTCCCGACACCGAGTAGCGGCGCCCGAGCGCGGCTGCAGCGGCCTCGAGGTCGCCCGCGCTCACGGCGCGCCGAATTCGAGTGCTGCTCACCGGCTGCCCATCGCTCGTCTCGACGGGGGCCACCACGTCTACCGCAAAGCCACGCTGCGCGCCCAGTGACCGAAGTGTGTCGACGTCACCCGCGCGACCTTTGCCGAAGCCGTGATCGTGACCGATGAGCAGCTCCGCCATGCGGAAGCGCTCGCGCAGAAGGAGGTCGACGAACTGCTCTGCCGAGTGGTTCGCGAGCTCGCGCGTGAACGGAAGCACGGCGACGTAGTCGATACCGGTCGTGGCGATTGCCGCGAGCTTCTCATCACGCGTCGTGAGCAGGAGCGGCGCGATATCAGGCTTGAGCAGCTCGAGCGGATGCGGGTCGAAGGTGAGCAACAGGCTCGCTCGGCGGGTTGCCTTCGCGCGCGCTGCGAGCTTGACGAGCACGTCGAGATGGCCGAGGTGAACGCCATCGAACGTGCCGACAGTGATGACGGTGCTGCGCACGTGCGCCGGAAGCATGGGCAGCTCGCTGGTCACTGCGGTCATCCGACCTTCCGCATGACGACGCGTGGCTGCCAGCGCGTTCCATCGGCTTCGGCGAACGCGACGAGTGCGCCACTGCGCTCGTCGACGAGGGCCGCAGCGCTCCCATCCTGACTCCGCTCGACCGTCATCCCGCGAAAGACGCGTTCAGCGTCGTCGGCAGCGAGCGTAACATGAAGAATCGTGGGGAGCGCATCGAGCGCCGGACGCAGCGTGACGCCACCCGCGCGAACGGCGTCGAGCGACGCCGCCTCATTGACGTGGAAGGGCCCGCTGCGGACGCGTCGCAACTCTGCCAGGTGCGCCGCGCTGCCAGTGAGGCGCCCCAGATCACGCGCGAGGGCACGGATGTACGTGCCGCCACCGCATTCGATGGTGGCACGCAGCTGTGCGCCGTCGCGGACGACATCGCGCCACGCGAACACCTGCACGTGCGCTGGCGCGAGCACCATCTCCTCTCCAGCGCGCGCGGCTTCGTAGGCGCGACGCCCGGCAACACGCTTGGCGGAATAAGCGGGAGGAATCTGCTCCAGTGCACCAGTGAGCTCCGCAATTGCCTCCGCAATCGCTTCATCCGTGGGGGGCTCCGCTTCATGAGCCGTTTCGCCGTGGAGATCATCTGTGTCGGTCTCGCGACCGAGTGCAATGACAGCGGCGTACTCCTTTGGCACGCCGTCGAGATGCGGGAGCAGCCGCGTCGCGCGACCGAGCAGCAGCACGAGCAGCCCGGTGGCGAATGGATCGAGCGTGCCTGCATGCCCGATGCGCGACTCGCCGAATGCACGGCGCGCCGCGAGCACAACATCGTGCGAAGTCACCCCCGCCGGCTTGTCGACGAGGAGCATCCCGTCAGTCGTCGCTTCCCTCATTGTGGGACGGAGGAGTAACGGCTGACGACGTGTCGCCGGACGGTTCCGGCGGCAGATCCTTGCGCACCTGCGCGAGCAGTTGCTCGATGTGCGCAGCGTGCGCGATGCTCTCGTCGTTCTTGAACTCGAACTCGGGCGCGACACGAAGTCGCAATGCGCGACCAACGCGACCGCGCAGATGTCCGGCGACCGCTTCGAGTCCTTCGAACGTCGCCGAGCGTTGGGAGTCTGAGCCAAGCACGCTGACGAACACCTTCGCGTGACGAAGATCGCGCGAGACCTCGACAGCAGTGACAGTCACGAGTCCGAGAATGCGCGGATCCTTGACGTCATTGGCGAGGAAGGTGGCAATCTCTTCGCGCATCGCGGCAGCGACGCGGTCCGAGCGATGATGATCAGGCGACACAGTAGTGACCAGTGCGGGAAGGTCGGCGCGCAGGGCACCGGTCCGAGCGGACCGGCAACCCTGGCGCAACGAGCCGTTGTCAGCTCTGTGGAGCCGACTCGAGCGTGCGCGCGATCTCTTCGGTGCGATAGTTCTCGATGCGATCACCGACCTTGAGGTCGTTGAAGTTGTCGATGCCGATACCGCACTCGAATCCTTCGCGAACTTCCCTTACGTCGTCCTTGAAGCGGCGCAAGGAATGGATCGTACCTTCATAGATCTCCACGCTATCGCGAATGATTCGAACACGGCCATCGCGACGAATGACGCCACTGCGAACTGCACATCCGGCGATAAGGCCGATCTTCGGAACCTTGAACGTCTCCAGCACTTCGGCTTCGCCGAGCACCACTTCGCGCTGTTCGGGGCGCAGCATGCCTTCGAGCGCGGCGCGCACATCCGCCACCGCCTCGTAGATGATGCGATAGAGCTTGATGTCGACGTTTTCACGCTCGGCCGTAGCGCGCGCGTTGTTGTCCGGACGCACGTGGAAGCCGATGATGATCGCGCCAGAAGCCCGCGCGAGGAGAATGTCGCTTTCAGTGATGGCACCGACGCCGCGGTGCACCACTTCGACCTTGACCTCGCTCGTACCGAGCTGGCTGAGCGCGTCGGCGAGTGCTTCCGCCGGACCGCCCTGATCCGCCTTGATGACGATGCGCAGCGAGCGCACCTCACCCGTGGTGGACTGCGCCATGAAGTCTTCGAGCGTGACACCACCGCGTGTGGTGCGACGACTCTTCGCCTCGCGATCGAGACGCTCGCGACGCTGTGCAACTTCGCGCGCGGCGCCAGCATCCTCGACGACGAGCATCTGATCGCCCGCCATCGGAACGCCCTGCATGCCGAGCACCTGCACTGGAATTGCGGGGCCTGCGCTCTTGACGACCTTACCGCGCTCGTCGAGCAATGCGCGGACACGACCGGAGTACATGCCGACGATGAAGTCGTCGCCGACCTTCAGTGTTCCACTCTGCACGAGCACCGTTGCAACCGGGCCCTTTCCGGCGTCGAGTTGTGCTTCGACGACCGTTCCAGTTGCCCGCTTATCGGGATTCGCCTTGAGGTCGAGCAACTCCGCCTGCAACAGCACCTGGTCAAGCAGCACGTCGACGCTGGTGCCCTTCTTGGCCGAGATCTCGGTGCTCAGCGTGGTACCGCCGAACTCCTCGAGCACGACGCCGTGCTGCAGAAGATCCTGCTTGACCTTTCCCGGATTTGCCTGCGGGAGATCGATCTTGTTGATCGCGACGATCATCGGCACGCCGGCATTCTTGGCGTGTGAGATCGCTTCGATCGTCTGCGGCATGACCGCGTCGTCCGCTGCGACGACGAGAATCACGATGTCCGTAACCTGTGCGCCACGTGCGCGCATGGCGGTGAACGCTTCGTGACCCGGCGTATCGAGGAAGGTGATCATCCGTCCACCTGCCAGCTCGACGTGATACGCGCCGATGTGCTGCGTGATGCCGCCCGCTTCACCCGCGACGACGTTCGCCTTACGGATGTAGTCGAGCAGCGAGGTCTTACCGTGATCGACGTGACCCATGATCGTGACGATCGGGGGCCGCGGTTTGAGCTGCTCAGGTTCGTCGGCGGCAACAGTGCCGACTTCTTCCGCCTGATACTCGTCTTCGCGAACGGCCTGGAAGCCGAACTCGCCAGCGACGATTTCGATCTGGTCGAAGTCGAGGCGCTGGTTGACGGTGATCATCAGTCCGAGATTCTTGAACGCGAAGCCGACGATCTCCGTGGGCGACACCTTCAGAATCTGCGCGAGCTCGCTGACGGTGATGAACTCGTTGACGCGGACGAGCTTCTTCTCGCGCTCGACCTCCGCCACACGCATCGCTTCTGCTTCTTCGCGCATACCGCGACGATCGACGCGACCGCCGCGCGTGGGTGCACCACGCATCGAGGCCATCGTCTTCGCGATGTTCGCGTCGACGACTTCCTGATCGACTGAGCCGCGCTTGCCCTTCTTGCCCCGACTGCGAGCGGCACTGCTTGCGCCAGCACCGGCACCAGCCGTTGGTGGATTGCCGGACTGCGGGCCTCCGCCAACGTTCGGGCGACGATCATCGCGACGCGTCGGGCCACCGAATCCACCTGGTGACGCGGATGCAACGGGACGCGGCGGGAACGGCGAGCCAGACGACACAGCGCGCGGACGCGGCGCGCCCGGTGTGATGGGACGCGGACGCGGACGATCACTGCCTGCACTGGCGGGCGGCAATGGCGACGGCGTGGTTGGACGCGGTGCCTCCGTCGCTGGTGCTTCGGAGGGAGCGGCGGTTGCAGCGCCGTTCGTGGCCGCGGGCTCGGCTGCCTGCGTCTCGGAACGTTCTGCGCTCTCGCTCGCCTCTGCTTGTGCGCGCTCCTCTGCGGCAGCCGCGGCCCGCGCGGCCGCGATCTCCTTCGCACGCTCGGCGGCAGCGGCGGCTTCTGCGGCCTCACGCTGCTCACGTTCTGCGCGCTCGGCGGCCTGCACCACTTCTGCGGCTTCGTTCGCAGCCGCTTCGACCGCTGCAACTTCAGCGGCGGCTTCCGCCGCGGCGGCGACATCAGCCGCCTTGCGACGACGGCGCACCGGCTCGCCGGCTGCTGTTGCTTCGACGGCTGCGACAGGTACAGGCTCTGGCGCGGCGGCGGTAGCCGCACCGCGGCGACGACGTACGGGCGCGGGCGGCGCGGCCTGCTTCTGTGCGCGCTCACGCTTCTCACGCTCCCAGCGCGCACGAACACGTGCAACCTGGTCGTCTGTCAACGGGCTCAAATGGCTGCGCACCGGAACGTCCATTTGACGAAGCAGTCCCTGCACTTCGTCAACGGGAATTCCGAACTCTACCGCCATGTCAGTAACGCGAAGCTTGCTCAAACTGCCTCCTGTGGGGCTCCCTCGGAGCCCGACTCCACAAGCTCGCGAATGCCTTTCGCGAGCTGCCGGTCAACGATCCCGACGACAGCGGTGGTCTCACGCCCCACCGCACCGCCAAGCTCTGCGGCACTAGGTACTTCTACGAATCTAACGCGCCTGGCGTTCAGGAGCGGAACGATCTTATCCAGACTATGCCGCGACGCGTCCATCGCCACGATCGCGAAAGCCACCTTGTCCTTTTTCGCTCCTTCACGCACTTGCTCTACTCCAATCACCGCACCGCGTCCACGCACGCCGAGTCCGACCAATCGGAGCAGCTTTGCGCGGTCCATCGCGGAGAGGGTCACTCTGGCGCACCGCCCTTGCCCGGCGTCTTGCCGTCGTCGGACGACGAGTCGTCCGTCGTGAGCTCATCGAGGAAGGCGATGATGCGATCCGCTTCCTGCGGCGCGATTCCGGCGAGACGAAGGAAATCGTCGCGCTCGAGATCGATGATGTCGTTCAGTGTGCGGTACCCAGCTTCATTCAGGACGGCAACCGTGCCGGGGTTCATGCCTTCGAGCTCGGAGAGCGGCACGTCGGCCGCCTCGTCGCTCTCGACTTCGCCCGGCAGTGGCGCGAACAGCTGCTCGCCGCCGCCCTTCTCGAGCCATTCGCGGCTCGAGTAGAGATCAATCTTCCAGCCCGTGAGCTCGGAAGCGAGGCGCACGTTCTGTCCGTTGCGGCCGATAGCCAGCGACAGCTGGTCCTCGTCGACGACGGCCTGAATCGTCTTGCTTACCGCATCGCTGAAGACACGAGCGACCTTTGCCGGCGCGAGCGCCAGCTTGGCGAAGCGCTCGGGATCCGAAGACCAGGGCACGATATCAATCCGCTCACCACCCAGCTCGTTCACGACGGTCTGCACGCGCGACCCCTTGAGGCCGACGCATGCGCCGACGGGATCGATGCTGTCGTCGCGCGAGAAGACAGCGATCTTGGTGCGGCTGCCGACTTCGCGCGCGGTCGCGCGGATCTCGACGATGTTCTGCTGGATCTCCGGGACCTCGAGCTTGAACAGCGCCTTGACGAACAGACCGTCGGCGCGGCTCAGGATCAGGCGCGGGCCCTTGGGTGTCTCCTCGACGCGCTTGAGTACGGCGCGAATTGGCTCGCCCTGATGGAAATGTTCGCGATGGTTCTGCTCGCGATACGGAATGATGGCTTCCGCTTCTCGGAACTTGTTGAGCATGACGACGAGCTTGCCGCGCTCGATCTGCTGGATCTCGCCGGAGAGGAGATCGCCAACGCGAGACGCAAATTCGTCGCGGATCTTGGTGCGCTCGCCTTCGCGAACGCGCTGGATGATGCGCTGCTTGGCCGCCTGAATCGCGGCGCGTCCGAAGACGGTGAAGTCGAGTGGCTCTTCCATGACGTCGCCGGGCTCGAAGCCTTCGTCGAAGAGCTTTGCCTCTTCCAGCGAAATTTCGCGCGCGGGATCCTCGACTGCGCTCACGACGGTCTTGAGCACGGTGATCTTGATCTCACCCTTGGCGTCGTCGATCTCGACTTCGGCCTGGACGGTGGGACCATACTTCTTCGCCAGCGCGGCCATGAAGCCGTCCTGCAGAAGCCCGTAGAGCTCCGTCCGGTCGAGCTGTTTCGAGTTCGACAACTCGCGAAACGCCGCCAACATCTCTGCGGAACTGACCATCCAAGACCTCGCTGAATAAGGATCGCCAGTTCGGCGATCCGTGACCTGTCGTTATGAAAAGCGGAACGCCAGCCTCGCCTCCTTGACCGCGGT